>JAGQOY010000011.1 GCA_020427005.1 Planctomycetales bacterium | reverse complement strand
GTATTGATCTCCGGGCGCATTTCGAAATTGTTGACTTCCGGTAACACCCAGGGCCGATAGCTCCAACACCAATTGATGACCGAAGTTGGCACCCAAGATATTCAAGCCCAGAGCTCCACCGAAGGTGTTGTGACCGGTGGCATCCAGAGTTGGATAAGCAGTTAATGCGTCAAACTCAAAGTTTATGCCTGTGTTCGTCAAAATCCCTCCAGCCCCTCCTGCTCTGGCCACGCTTTGAGGGCGGCCTTGGCCATAAAATAGATTCCAATAGGGGACAAATGTGTTGGGGTTCGAGCTGATCAGCGAATTCTCCAGAAGCAGCAAGAAACCATCTGCCGTGCGCTGATTTGTCGGAAGTGCTTGACCAAAGTTCAGGATGTATCGCACTGAATTGGAGACCCGCATCCAGTAGCGGCGAGTGAACGAAACAGCCAAATTGTGATAACTTCGGTGTTGGCCTACATCGTCATGCACGAATGCATACTCCGTTTCGATGTATCCACCGTAAGCTTCGATAAAGCACGCCGTACCAAAGAACTCAGCGGCGTTGTTGTCTCCTCGAAAGGCATCTGTGGTGACTTGATCCGTAGCAGCAAACAAAGTGAGATCGTAGTTGGCCCACTTGAGCCAGGGAGCATTCTTTGAAGGAATTGCACAAGCAGCGCCAATGACGTTATCGGCGGCCCAAATTCCATTTTGATAGACCAACGGAAAAAAGCCAAAAGTGAACGGTAGATCAAATGGCATTTGCGTTCCGCGCATGCCTCCCACCAGGGCTCCTAAATCACCTTCAAAAAACAGCGAGTCCAATCTCAAGTCGGTTCTGTCTACGAAAGCGATATTGCCTCCAGTGAAATCCAAACGCGTTGGATCGCCAGTTCGATCCAAAGGACCAATAAAGGCATGGAACCGTTCCGTCCCGGTCAGTTTCAAATCCATATCAAGGTTCAAAAATGTAGCCCAACTGTCACGCGCAAAATTTGCATTTCGATTGCTACCAACCGCAGTTCTCCAGTCACCGTAAACGATGAAATGTGGGAGCATTGGATTGCGTTCACCAAACCAAGTCTTGGCAGGTGCGTAAGTTCCGTTGGTATAAAGTGGTCGCCAAAGTTCTACCCACGGGCGTTGAGAAATGACTGGAAATTTCTCTCGATAGACCGCCAGTTCAGCGCTGGGATTCACTGGGCAATTTGAGATCGGTGGCGGCGAAAAGTCGGTTAGGGCCGGGGAAACCCGATGAGCCAGGGAATCCGAGCGAGGGGAATAACAATAATCAATAGGCAGCGAAAAAATCGGGCCTTTGCCATCGTATTTCAGTTGCGAATCGTACTGAGAGGATGACTGTGCGCCACTTGCGTCTCCCGTATTGGAGCTCCGCTGTAGAGCCTGCGGCATCTCCACGGAGTTTGAGGGCGGGAGCGAGCCCTGGGAGTCGGGCAGGACGGACTGCGGAATTGCTGATTGCGGAATTGCTGACTGCGGAACTGCTGTTGGTAAATCGTGAGGAGTACCGCGGTTCCGCGTGGGGACCCCTTGGACGCTGTCTGATTTTCGTAAGTCGGGATCTGAATTGGGAGCCTGCCCAGTCGATGGAGTCTGAATTTCCGTTTCTCGCGGGTCCGAGCTAGGGAGTAACTGCGTGTTTGGAAATGGCGAAGGCTCAGCACCGTTCCCCTTTTCAGCAGGCAGGGGTGCCAGGGATCTGAGCGTGTCAGGTGATTTGATGCTTTCGGCAGTCGTTTCAGCCGTGGATTGGCCTTGAATTATCTGCAA
The DNA here is from genome assembly GCA_020427005.1 of Planctomycetales bacterium. Classification (GTDB taxonomy): domain Bacteria; phylum Planctomycetota; class Planctomycetia; order Pirellulales; family Pirellulaceae; genus Aureliella. The sequence goes on along the minus strand of JAGQOY010000011.1, from coordinate 74,506 downwards.
TAGGCTTTCAGGTGTGTGTACGTAATGGGACTGCCCAGGATTGTTGGGAGGCTCTGAAAGTGGAGGAAGTGATTGAACTTCCTGGGGTCCTCGAGGCGGCTGCAGCGGAATCAATGCCTCAGTGTTGCCTGGCAAGCCTTGAGTATTCGATGAGCGATTGGGACGCGTCAATTGGGAGTTGTTGATTTCCGTCGGTTGGTTTTCGGTATGGGAATCGGACCGGTAGGGATCGACAGGAGTATTGGAAGTGTTGCCCTCCCTGGGAAGTGATGGTTGCTTGGGAATTGATGTTGAACCCAACGGAGCATAATCAATAGCGGCCTCCTCCGGTGGAATTAGCCACTCATCGGTTAAGTTCCAACCCGTCAAGCTTCCTGAGAAGGGTGCTGGATGTGGAATTGGTAGCGCAGGAAGTTCAACGAGGCGTGGAGAGGGAATTGATCGTGTAGGAGTTGATTTCAGCGGAGTCCTGCCATTTTCTGGGCCGGATTCCCAAGGTATTGGGGAAAGCAAATGAGCTTGGGGCGTAGCTGGGTTTTGACTGCCCACTTGGCCTTCGACGCTTGCAGAACAGCAAGCTATCATCAGGAGACAAGTGATCGCTATTACCAGGTTACGCATGGTCGTGATTTGTTTAGAGATGATTTTTTGGGTGGATATTTAAAAATGCAGATCAGCTATCTCGGGTGGTTAGCGAACTTCGAATTCATAGGAAGTGGGGTGCAGATCGATGGTTTGTTCCAACATCCGACGTTCCATTTCAGGGGTAGCCTTGCAAAAACGCATGAAATAAATCGGTTCCAGCCGGCTTCGCATACGAACGCTAAGACGGTAAGTCCCTCTCTGGCACAGGAGGCTACCGGGAATGTTGAACTTGGCCATTTTGTGTCCCAGGGGAGGCAGTGAGTGCGCTTCCATGCGAATGAATGGTGGATGATTGAGTACGGATACAGGTTGGGCACCTGGTCGTAAAAACGGAAGCTGATCGAAATCAACATTTACAGGCAAGTACATTTCACGATCCGTACCTTTAACACCCGTCGTTAAGAACTGAGTTTGCAGGTTGAATAGCTGCAGGTCGCGCGGGGCCAGCCCTTGAGCAACTTGGAGAGAATGTTGGTTTGCCAGATCTCCGTTACCGTCGAGATAGCCCGATTCCCAGACCCGTCGTCCATCTGGGGCAATCAAGACAACGTTCAGCCATAATTGGGGTTGGGCACCGAGCGATCCACTTGGCATATTATGCCCTTCGCTCAAGTTAGAAATGTTGAAATGAAACTTTAACCCTTCACCTGCATGTGGCTGACGCTCAAAATGTGGTCCATCTATCTGCAGGCCCATTTCCATCACTGCGATGGAGGAGGCTTTTTTAATATCAAGTAGCTCCATGTTGGCTTCTAAAATCTTGCGTGCGTCACGCCGTTCTTCTGAGTTTTGCCAGGCTGATGGAAAGTTGACGAAGATCTTGTTTTCGGAAACTAGGCTTTCAAATTCTTTGGTTCCCCAGCCGTTGCGCCAATCAAACTCTAGCCATTGGTCTGCGCTCCAGCGAAACGCCTTCTCGTTGTGTGGGAAAATGCCAGGATGGGCAATCGAGTTACCTGGGCCCCAAAAAACGTGATTGGAGTGTTTTCGATTGGGGTCGACCCATTTATCACTCATTTCTGCGGCGGGGCCTGTAAGGTAACCCATTGCTTTTCCAGGCACTGCTCCCATATGGCAGTCTTGACATGAAATGCCTTTTTTACAGGCTGGACCGGCGCGGTATTGTGCATAAACAACTTCCAAAGCGATTCCAGGTTGTACGGCAACTTGATGGCAAGAAGCGCAGAACTGGCTTTCGCTTAGTGGCTCAAATTTGATCCCCTGCAAGTGAATTTCTTGCCCCGGAGTCTTCTTGTCGAGTGACGTTTTGATCTTAAAGTTTCCTGCGTCGGCAATGGCTTTGGCCACGCCATCTCCACCGATACCTCCATACACGGGTGCCAGAATACTCCCAGGCTCAATCCTTCGCTCGCCATATGACTTGGTATATGCTTCTTTGACTCTGTGGCAGGCGATACAGGTTACGCCCTCGCGATATACGTAGGGTGCATCCACCATGGAGATATGCCTAGGGAGATTCATCTGCATGGCTACGGGCGCGTGGCAGCGCATGCAGAAGGTACCCACAGTTCCTTGGCTAATCTGCGAAACTGCTTGTTCGAATTTATGAAACATGGGTGAAACTGCCGCATAGGCATGTGCGCTCACTCGCCATTCGTCGTAGATTTTCTGGTGGCACTTCGCACAGGTTATCGCGGATGGGTAGCAATTCTGGGCTAGTAAGTCCGCATGGGGATCAACGCCAGGTGCACTGGGTTGCGTTGTATCCTGACCATGCCCTGCTCCCGGTATCGCAGATTGGTTTTTGATTCCACCGCTACTAGGACCCATGGACTGAAGTGCGGCAAGCGGATCATCGTCTCCGGTGCCTTCAAGGAAGTCTTGGTTGGTCGGCAAGGACGCTGGATTAGGTAAGGATACGAGCTGCGGCTGTATGTAGTCTCGCGCGCCAGATGCCTGATGAATCAATGGCCGGAAGGCCTGGACATCTGGACCCAGTGGTTCTTGCGAAGGGATGAATTGTTGTCCTTGGATCTGATGACTCCATAGAGCCAGCAGACTTAGCAATCCGAGCGTTAAAAGAGATTGGATCGGTCGCATGGACACTGTAAAACCTACCATCCGCAATATTTGCCTCCAATGACGAAGTTGTTGCTAGCATTTTCACCTGAAGAAACACCCCGAGTTTCCGTCACTATCGGTACATACGGAGCAGCATCTCATGCAAGGATGTTAAAACCGTTTCAGATTCCCTAATCAGAATACTTTGCTGCGACAAATAGTTGTGTGGAAGCAAAATAAGATCAAATTGAACGGTTTTCGTCCTGGAGTAGGGTAAGTTTCAGTTGGCACTCATTTAATTCACGCCTGTCTTCAGTAGACCTGAGGCAGGATTCAACCAAGTACGACCACATCCATGATGTCCCATGATACCTGCACCTGAACTAGATGATCGTGTTGCTCCGTGGCGATGCCCGGTCAACCCAGATATAGCCGATGCCGTCGTGCGTATCGGAAGGCGAGAATTCGTAGTCAAAGTACTCGACACATCTCGCGTGGGCTTCACGATACTGGTTGGCACGGTGATTGCCAAACGAATTCTTGCGGCCAAGAAGTCGCAGATCTTCTATCGATGTGAGCGCTGGGAAGTGGCCACGAACGCATCGTTTGAGACTGAGGATGGGGTCGAGATTGCTATGACCCGAGTTCGGGACCTCACTCGAATCAAGTCACCAAGAAGCCACTGGTGGCTGTCCGCCGTACCCCGTTTCAATGCGCAGAGCGACCCTACATTTCTGTTTTATGTAGTGTTGGCCATTATCCTGGCCAGCTTATCTTTGCCGGGAATTGGTGACTCATTAGGGACGGCGCGTTATGTGCAAAAGGGCGTAAAAACTATCCTGCCAAGTCACTAGTAAGCAGCTTGTGCACCGTTTGCAAGGCAAATTACTCGAGGATCATATCATCGACAGTTTTACCTGATGGAATCATAGGTAATACATGCTCTTGATAGGGAACCGCGACGTCCAATACGAATGGGCCTGGATAATTAATCATCTCTTCGAGCGCGGCGCGAAGCTCTGATTTTTTGCTGACTGTGGCGGCGCCACAGCCATAGCCTTTGGCTATAGTCACAAAATCAGGATAGCGTTCGCTGACCATGGCATGTTTATCTGTGACGCCTCTGCCACTCGCCTCTTCATGGTCAATGGGGCCTAGGTAAGTATGAGCACGATTACTGTCCATGAACCGATCTTCCCACTGAACTACCATTCCCAGGTGTTGGTTGTTCAACAACAAGACCTTGACCGGCAATTTCTCGCAATATAACGTTGCAAGTTCCTGTATATTCATTTGGAAACTGCCATCGCCGTCGATATCAACTACGAGGGCGTTAGGATGCGCTGCCTGGATGCCCATTGCAGCCGGAAGGCCGAATCCCATAGTGCCCAGGCCTGAAGAACAAGCCCACTGTCTGGGGCGATCAAACTGGAAAAATTGTGCGGCCCACATCTGATGCTGTCCAACACCGACAGAGACGTAGGTTTCTCGATCTTGTGCCAGCAAAGACAATTCACGAATGGCATGTTGTTGAAGAATTCCATCAAACTTTTCGTCGTACTTGAATGGAAACTTCTTCTTCAAATCCTGGCAATTTTTGACCCAAGGAGCAATATCCTCTGGGGGCTCGACGATCTTGTTGAGCTCTTCCAAGGCATACCTAACGTCGCTGCAAATCGGAATATGGGCCACTTTGTTTTTATTAAGCTCTGAAGCATCAATATCCACGTGAATGATCTTGGCGTTTTGTGCAAAGGATTCCAGTTTGCCTGTGACGCGGTCATCAAATCTGACCCCAAGGGCAAGCAGTAGGTCACAGTCCTTAACGGCATAATTCGCATAAGCGCTACCGTGCATGCCAAGCATATCAAGGGACAGTTCGGCTGAGTTTGGATACAGACCCAATCCCATAACGGTCATAGTCGTCGGAATGCCAGTTTTAGAGATCAGCTCGCGCAAGGCGGCGGCGCCTTCACTGGAAATTACGCCCCCTCCGCAATAGATGATGGGTCTGCGAGAGTGTTTAATCGCAGCTGCAATTTGACGAATCTGTTCCGGACGAGCATTTGGAGTAACGACTTTGTAGCCGGGCAATTGCATGGCTACATCTGGATACACCTCACAGCTCTCCTGTTGAACGTCCTTGGGCATGTCCACCAATACGGGCCCAGGACGTCCGGTAGTGGCCACATGGAAAGCCTCTTTCATCACGCGAGCGACATCTTCGACGCGCGTGACCAAATAATGGTGTTTGGTTATACTTCGGCAAACTTCGACAATGGGCGTTTCTTGAAATGCGTCAGTACCCATAACTGCAGTCGGCACTTGACCTGTGATTGCAATCATCGGAATGCTATCTAACTTGGCGTCGGCAATGGCGGTGACGAGATTCGTGGCGCCCGGTCCGCTGGTCGCCATAACTACACCGACTCGACCCGTAGTTCTCGCCACACCTTGGGCGGCAAATCCACCGCCTTGTTCATGTCGAGGTAAGATAGTACGCAAACGATCTTTGTACTTTGTAAGCGATTGATGCATGGGCATGCTGCATCCGCCAGGATAGGCAAAGATGACTTCCACGCCATGATCGACCAGCGACTTCACTAGGATGTCGGCACCTGTCATCACAGTCGTGGTACGCGTTGTCTCTGCAGAAGCCATCTTGCTAATACTCCGATTCAACTCACTTTTTGTTCACTAACTCAAACTAATGCCGGTAAGGCACCGATGTACAGAACACAGATCTGATTTCAGATAATCATTTCAGAATACGGCACACCCCTTTATTTTTCAACGGTTAATTACGTATACGGGCGTTCTTCCCAAGACAAGTGACCTCAGAATAGGAATAACGGGATGCGGGAGCTGCTGGCAGTGGGAGTGGGCGGAATGCTTGGCTCTCTTTTGCGGTACGGGCTAATGGGCTTATTTTCACTTATAGGCCCTTCATGGTTGCCATTTGCAACCTTGTTAGCCAATGTCGTAGGTTGTTTTGGGATCGGACTTGTGTCGATGTGGGCGCTGCAACTGGATAGTGGATCAGGTTGGTGGATCACTGGACTTCGAGTAGGCTTGTTTGGGGGGCTGACGACATTTAGCTCATTTGCTTGGGAGATTTCGCAATTTTCGCGTTCCGGACGACACGATTTAGCTTTGGGCTTAGGTTCTGCCCACTTAGTGCTCGGATTAATTGCCGTATTTGCCGGCATTGGTTTGGCGAACTGGTGGCTCCGGGCACCAATTTGATTTCGCCGCACGGAAGCAAATCGTGGGTGGGGTGAAAATCGTGGATGAGGTTCGAAATCGCTGCCTCGTTAATTCGGCCTAAATAAAGCAGAGACTAGCTATTCGGCTAAGAGGCGTTCCACGTAGGCCCGCAAGTCGGTCATTTCGCCAGGTGGCTCGGGGGCGATTACTAGTGGACCTTGTTCGGGGGTGGGGCGTAGGCCGTGACTACCTTTGACCAGATTTGGCTCCAGCGGAGTAATGTCCATTCGATAGCGGAATCCTAGTTTTTTTTGCAGCAACCGCAGTGCCGCACGGGTAGGACTGGTCATGAAAAGCTCGCATGGGTCGTAGCCAGGCTTGCGGTGAATATCCACAGTCCGTGCAAAGTCAGGTGCCCGCTCTTCCGTAAGCCAATAGTAATAGGCAAACCACGCGTCTTTCTCGGCTAATGCGATTAGTTCGCCACTGCGCGGGTGATCCAGTTGCAGTTCGCCGGGTTCAACTACGTGTGCAACACCGGGAGTTTGTTCCAGCAGGCGACGGACTGCTGTCCGCTCATGAGATTCGCGTACATAAACGTGCGCCAGCTGATGATCGACGACAGCAAAAGCCCGACTATCCATGGGCATTAGCAGCTCGCCGTAAGGACCATCGCGAACTTCTAGTAGTCCCTCCTGTCGCAACACCTGATTGATCATGATTGGACGTGAAACGGGAACCAGTCCATATTCACTCACCACAATCGGTGTGATCGCCATACGACGGGCAGCCTCGATTATTGTGGCAGCACAGGCATCAACCTCTCGGACTCGCTCAGGATCATGTGTTGGTAAACGTTGGAAATCGTAGTCCAAATGAGGTAAATAACACAGGGTTAGCTGTGGCTGTTTCTCGAGAATAACATGGGCTGTTGCGCGTGCGATCCATTCGGTAGCAGGCAAGCCTGCCTTGGGGCCCCAGAATGAAAAAAAGGGGAATTCACCGAGTTGAGAAGTTAATGAGCAATCTGTCTTGTCAAGTATCCCAAATGCCTTCGAGCCGTCGCAACCATAGTAGGGTTTGGGAGTGGCCGACCATCGAACGGCTGCGCCCTGATTGAACCACCAGAACATTTTGGCGGTTTCAACGTGATCGTAAAGTTTAGTTCCCTGAATTAATGAATTGGCTTGCTGCCAAAACCGAATTTCTCCCGTCTCCCGAAAATACCAACCATTGCCCACGACACCATGTTCGCGAGGGAGTTTGCCGGTCAGCATCGTTGCCTGCGATGTACAGGTTACGGCGGGCCAAGGAGCAAACCAAGGCCGCGCTGAACCCACTGATGAGAGATTCGTCGCGTAGGGTAGCAATTCGGGTGTCAGACCGACTACGTTTATGATGCAGACTTTGGTCATAGGAAATGATTAAATAACGAGTGACTTACGATTTTTCCCATGAGTCCAAACGCGGCGCGAACCAATATATGGCGTGCAATTCCAACCATCTGATTGCCTGCTGGAGTTGGGCCAGGCTGGACTTATCCGATTGATGCTCTAGAGTACGAACTCCCACTGGTTATTGCAACCTTAGCCAGTGGGCTCTAACTTAACTAGAATTGCATTTCGCATGGCATGCATAAGCGAGTTAATTTTAAGCATTCTTCATCCAAGAGATGGCAAGTGAAGGTAGTATCAACTGTTGCTGAAGCCTATGCCCTGGTTGACCATTGGCGAAGGGGCAGCATGCGCATTGGCTTAGTGCCAACGATGGGCGCGCTTCATGAAGGTCATTACTCCTTGGTGCGCAGGAGCGTAAGTGAGTGCGATCTGACAGTAGCTACGATCTTTGTAAATCCTACCCAGTTTGGTCCACATGAGGATTTTGGCAAGTATCCGCGCACACTGGATGAAGACCTCGAAGGCCTGAAGTCCGCAGGTGCGGCACTTGTTTTTACGCCTTCTCAAAGTGCACTCTATCCAGAAGGCTTCTCAACCTTCATTGAGCCACCATCCATCGCAGCCATTTTGGAAGGAGTTCATCGGCCAGGACATTTTCGAGGCGTGGCCACTATCGTAACGAAGTTGTTTCAGATCCTACCTGCCAACGTGGCCTACTTCGGTTTGAAGGACTACCAACAACTGGTCGTGATTCGTCGCGTTGTGGAAGACCTAAATCTGCCGATCCTAATACAACCCTGCGAAACTGTCCGTGAAAGGGATGGGTTGGCCATGAGCAGCCGCAATCGTTACTTGTCAGAATTAGAACGCCTGGCAGCTTTAAGTCTTCATCGGGCACTCAATGTTGCCGAAAAAATGGTAACTCGTGGTTGCTGTGTCGTAGCCGAAATTGAACAAGCGATGGAAAAGGAACTGTACGCTAGCGGAGCAAATCATATCGATTACGCCAGACTTGTGGATGCAGAAACCCTGGCAACGATGACTTCGCTTACTCAACCCTGTGTAGCATTAATTGCGGCTTTCGTTGGATCGACTCGGTTGATCGATAATCGGTTGATGCCCTACTGAACACGAACAGTTATGCAAGCCCAATGGGATGGCACAAAAAAAGCCTATCTTGGAGAATTCACGAAATAGTTTTTGCCCAAGCAGCAAGTGCAAGGTACGTTTTAGATGGGTTCCAGTTTCCAGTAGGGACCTCACAACGAATTGTTTTTATGATGCCAGGATCAAGCCGGGCTTAGGCAGAAAAGAAATTCTATTGCCATTCGGGTTTTGATCGGACGCAGTTCAATAGGTTACTTGATTGGTTCGATGCCTAAGGCTGGCGCGAATTTCAGGAAAGTCACTTAGGAATCTCTCTAATGAAAGGACGAGTTCTCGTTTCATGAAAGGGCAAATCCTATGGAAGTGCAATTGGTTTCGCCACCACCACCGGCGATAGAAAAATATCAAACTGAAAGTCGCATCAAGAACGAGATTGCAGCCAAAGCTCAAGAGGCTCAAGTCTCACTTGGGCAGACCGCCGTAGATCTAGTAAAGCAGGTTGAGGAGTTGGCCGCGCAATTGGCCGAGGGTTACGTAGATATACAGATTTGAGAGACCAAAACTCCCTGGCTATTTTCCTAGATCCTTAAAGCGATCATAGCTTTGGTGTAACGGGTGTGCTCCCGGCTGGCCGTCGATGTATGTTGTGGTCCATTCCGCAAGCCTCAGCCCAAGCCTACGGCATGCCTCCCGTTCGCGATCTTGTGTCGGTGACCCTGCTACGATGGCACCATAATGAGCAGAGAATTCTATTCCGGTGTAATCAGTCAATCCAAACACCAAAAAACCGTAATTTATCAGAATGCTCAGCAGGTTCATGCAAGTCCATTCTTGTCCTCCGCCCCAAGCGCCAGCTGAAGAGAATACACATCCAATCTTTCCGTCTCTCTGCCCCCAATTCTCGATGGGCTGCTGGTCCCACCATTGCTTCATCTGCCAACTCGCGCTGCCGTAGTTGGTTGGAGATCCCAGAGCAAGGCCGTCACACCACCGAAGGTCTGTATGATCTGCCTCGTCGATAGACTTTATCCGTACTTGGCAAGAGTTTATCTGAGCTGCACCCTCTGCCACCAATTCAGCCATGCAGCGAGTGTTCCCAGTGTTGGAATGGTACAGTACAAGGATATTGGCCACGTTTCTGCCGATCCAAAACAAAGGGGAGATGATGTATCTGTAATTGGCTTAGTCCAGTCACGCCCATTCATGAGGTTCCAGGTAATCTGGATGGAATCCAAATAGTATCTATTTCGGGAACATTGCATCAGCAAATTGACGTCCCAGATCTAAGTATCCAGGTGAATCATAGTGCCATGGATCCGAATACCCATAGTTGTCGGTGCTCGTTACCAAGGCGGCATTCTCGTCTTTGGCTACAAAGTCCGATTGCGCCTCACGAACGATCTCACCAAAATCCCAGACTTTGCCATTGGCACTTTGCGTATCGTACACATCGTTGCGGGAGTCCGATATTCTGCCGATGACAACTCGCACATCGTCTTGTCGAAGAGACGCGCGGATCAAGTCCATAAGCCTCTTTAAATTGGCCTCATAGCGGCGAGCTACCTGTTCCTCGCCTGCGTCACTCTCTCCCTGCATCCACACAATGCCAGTTGGTCGTAAATCGTCGTTTACTCCATCGCCATCGATGTCGGCCACAGATAGGGCGTTTCGCACTGTTGCTAGAAAGTGATCATATTGATTGACGTCTCCAAATTGCTCATCGCTAGCGTGAAAGTCTGGTTCCCAGCATCCAAATCGGGTTGCGGCCGTGGCATCTGCAGCAATCGAGGTTCCGCCTCGCGAGTATTTGATGATGGCAATGTTTGCACCAGGGGAGAGTTCTTGAAGTCTGCGGGCAAATGTCAATTCGACTCCGAAACGATCGGAGTAATTGTTGGTTGTTCCGTCTGATGCGAACCCCACGCCATGTCCTGGTCGAAGAGTCGCCCATTGACCGCGGCCATCGATAGCCCGGCCATCCAGGCCCTGATTGCCGTGGAAAATCATTACGCCGTCGACTGGCGACGTGGCATCACCGGACAAATCTTTGGTGTATCCGTAACCATCCATGTTGGACTGGCCGCCCAAAAAGTAAAGCTGATAGTCCTTGGCCGCAACCTGGGAAATGCACAGAGTCGTCCCAAAAAGAGATCCAATCAGCCAACATGATATCGACGTGAAGCGATAGTGCGTACACACAACGGGTTATCTCCTCTAGCGGTTGAAGTTTGGAAAATGGGTAGTTTTGTCAAAGCCCAAGAATCCCTCAAGTCGCATTATCGTAACGCCATTCCTGGGCCGCGTCGCGTACCTAGAGAATCCGATCTGCTCCCATAGTGCGGAAGACTGGATGAAGTAGAAAAAGGGTTGGTTCCCTAAGAGGGTGGTAATCCACCTATTCCACGTTCCCATTCATCCCAAAGAGTACGAATGGTCGAATCCATGTCCATGAAGAAGTGCCCAAGAGCATACTCAAATTGGCCGGTTGCCCGCTCGCCGAATTCAGCAATTCGGTTTACGATTGGCTTACTGGATCCCGGTTTTTTGGTCCTTTTTTAACAATCCAAGTATTTTCAATCCGAAACCAGAGTTTGCTTTGGCTCGGGAGCCAAAGCTTTCCTCTAGTTTGGCTGTCCGAGCATGCCTCTTTCAACGTGATGGAGGCAACTTTAGGCTAGAAATGTCCGTACTCCAAATTGAATTTCACTAGCGATGTCGTTTAATAATTGGATAAGTGGTCGAGTATTCCAATTCGTTCATGGTAACAACTTGGTCTACAACACTTGTTGGGAAGATCCTCGCCTAGATCGACAGGCTCTCAATTTAACCTCTGACGATCGCGTGTTGGTCATTACTTCGGCGGGATGTAATGCGCTCGATTATGCGTTAGCTGGTCCTGCTCACGTCCATGCGGTGGACATGAATCCGCGACAAAACGCATTGTTGGATCTGAAGATAGAAGCCATTCGGAAGCTCGAGTTTTCGGATTTCTTTCAGTTTTTTGGGCAGGGCTACCATCCACGGGCTGCGGAACTCTATCGCGCGGCCTTACGCCCGGGGTTGGCCGAATGGTCTCAAGGTTATTGGGATAAATTCATTAGGTTCTTTGACAATCCCAAGCGGACATTTTATTACCGCGGCACTAGCGGGGCATTTGCTAGAGGGATTCGCTATTACATCGACCGAGTTTCTAAGCTCAGGCAGGAAGTAAGCGACCTCCTGCAATGCAAGACCTTGGAAGAGCAACGGCAAGTATATGATCGCATTGAGGAAAGATTCTGGAGTCGGGCTATGAAGTTCGCCCTGAATCGCGATACAACTCTGTCTCTGTTGGGTGTGCCCAAGGCGCAGCGCCAGCAGATTGAAAAGCAGTATCCGGGTGGGATTTTGGCCTTTATCCGTGATTCCATGGAGGCCGTGTTTGCCAAATTGCCAATTCACGATAACTACTTCTGGCGCGTTTACATCACCGGTAGCTACACGCCCGATTGTTGCCCTGAGTACTTAAAGCCAGAGAATTTTCACAAACTCAAAGAAACTCGAGTCAGTCAGGTAACTACACATACTGATAGTGTTCAAGGGTTTCTCGAAAAAGGTCACGAGCCGATTTCGCGATTCATTTTGCTAGATCATATGGACTGGTTATCCGATCATTTTTTCCCTCTGCTGGAATTGGAGTGGAATGCAATCTTGAAGCGGGCTGCCCCGCGCACACGCATTCTGTGGCGAAGTGGCGGACTCAAGACTGACTTTATCGATCGAGTCAAAGTCGATTTCCGTGGTCACGAAACAGCTTTGACTTCCTTGCTACAATTCGATGAACAACTGGCTTCGCAATTGCACGCACTAGATCGCGTTCATACCTATGGCAGCTTTTATATCGTTGACCTCGCTGCCTGACGTCTCGCATAGAATTGGCCTTCTTCGCTATGGCTTTGCTTCAAGACCTGAGAATTCTGTACCACTTGGCTCTCCGTCCCGTCAGGGGCAAGAACCATGCCGAGCGTATGGAGAGTTTTTATGCGGGGCAGGCTGATGCTTACGATGATTTTAGAAAACGTCTGCTGCATGGACGAGAACAGCTATTCCAAGCAATTGAGTTTCCCGTCGATGGAGTATGGATCGACATGGGTGGGGGAACCGGCAGCAATTTGGAATACATTGGCGATAGAGTTGCGCAATTGAAGTCGGCTTATGTCGTTGATTTAGCGAGTTCGCTGCTCAAAGTTGCTCAGGAGCGTTTTGAAAAAAATGGTTGGACGCACGTCCATGCTGTTGAAGCAGACGCGACTAAATGGCAACCCCCAAATGACCAAGCGGACGTAGTGACATTTTCATATTCGCTAACCATGATTCCAGATTGGTTTTTAGCGATCGAGAACGCCATTCGGATGTTGAAGCCAGGTGGGCTACTGGGAGTAGTAGATTTCTATGTGTCGCGCAAGCATGCTGGGGAAATAACCAAGCAGCATCCTTGGAGTACGCGCACCTTTTGGCCTGTCTGGTTTGCCAACGACAACGTGTTTCCGTCCTCGGAGCATCTACCCTTTCTCAAAAGTCACCTAGAAACGGTTTGGGCAGCAGAACAACGTTCCAAAGTTCCCTATTTGCCGCTAATTCGTACTCCCTACTACCAGTTCGTTGGTAGGAAGCCGTATTGATTCATTGACTCGTGGCAATTTCTTTTGGCTTCCAGAAATCTTGCAGCTTCCATGGCTCTTGTACTGCTGTCGCCCAAGTAAGACTCTCGCATGTTAGTATCGCGACGGCGGCAGTAGGCATTTCAATTGACTTCCCCGACAAGCGACTGGCAAAATTGCTAAGACCCGGATTGTGTCCGACGACCATTACTTTGCTCCGATCGAGTGGCAAGTTGGCAACTAGCTCGTGCAATACTGCAGGAGAGGCGAGGTAGATTTCGGCATTCACTCGAGTCTCTACATCCTCCGCCCAGAAAGGCCTCATTAGGTTAATTGTTTCCTGAACGCGCACGGCCGAACTGGAAATTATTAGATCGGAGAAAACGCCTTGGCTAGCCAGATGCTGCGCCATGATCGGAGCGGCTAGCTGGCCTCGCCGATTCAGCGGTCGGTCATGATCGCAAAGGCCAGGCTGATTCCAATCGCTTTTCGCATGTCGCATTAAAACAAGTGTCTTCATGCATAATTCCCATGTGGAGAGTTATTGTCTAATTGATTGGATTGAACCTGTTCTTGGTGTTCCCATGCCAGCGGACTATGGTCAAGACAGTAAAGCCGTTTCCAATGCTAGCAATTCAATATCAGTTCGATAATCCAATGCGCATGGCACTAGGGTGATGAAAAAGTCGATTTGCAAAATCTTGTGGACGATTAGTAACCCGACGCGTCAGAGAGGGGCTGGGCTCATTCCCTCGCTGACGCTTCGGGTTACGTCTCACTATTCTTTCACTTCGAAAAAACTATTTTTGAATTGGACGCTGTTCCGCGGAAGGAGTGCAGTTGCAAGCTGCATTGCCCAGTTTGTGTAACCTCTCGATCCTCTGTTGTGTCTAACTCAACATTAGGAGTATAACCTCGCAAGCCTTCGAGGAGGGACCCTCTGGGCATTCCAATTGATTCAAGAAGTAATGGACTCTGGCAAGTGACGCGATCGTCAAGGATGCGAGCGCAAAATCGAATGGCGATCATGCTACCCACGTGGGTTGGGGATGCCTGCATGGCCACGCCCTGTCTGCGTGCAATTCGCCAGCAGTTTGCAGACGCTCATATTACGGGAATCATGCGTCCTGTGTTGTGGGATGTGATCGCCGGGTCCGGCGGCTGTGAATGGTTCGATGATAGCCTGTTTTTTCAAAAGCGAGCCTGCCAAAAACATCCAAGCAGATGGCGAATTGCGAGTATTCTACGTGAACGTCGCATAGATACAGTAGTTTTACTGACGAACTCTTTTTGGTCTGCAGCTGTGGCACGCCTTAGCGGTGCAAGACGCGTCATAGGGTACGCCCGCGATAAACGGAGTTTCCTTCTCACCGATGCCATACCGGTAGCGAAAATCGGTAGAAGCTGGAAGCCTATTCCAGCCATAGATTACTATCTTGGCTTAGCTCGTTGGATGGGTTGCGAAACACTGGATCGACGGATGTGCTTGCCTGTTTCGCAAGAAGATTGGGAATTGCATGACGAACTGTACAAGAGTATCGGTTTTGCTTCCTCATTTCCCACTATCGTGATTAATAACAACACGGCATCACACTCGTCGCGCTTGTGGCCACTAGCCAATGTAGTCGAATTAGCGCTGCAACTGGTGCAAGGCAATGATTGTCAGGTCCTGATTCACTGTGGTCCTAACGAACGTCAGCACGCACTTCGAGCGGAAGCAGAAGCCAACCATCCCCTCGTGGCCAGCATGGGGAGATGCACCGATCTGCCAATTGGCTTAAGCAAAGCTGTTATGGCGTCGGCTCAAGTTGTCGTAACTACAGACAGTGGACCACGCCATATGGCGATCGCACTAAACTCGAATGTCGTTACCCTTTTTGGATCCACGACACCCGAATGGACCACGACATATAATCGACCGGAAATTTGTATCCAGGCTAACCAAGGTTCGGCCGTTGACAACTTCAGCTCGTCGACGCCTGTTTCCAAAATGACAGCCCTTGGTATTCAAGATATTTCGGTTTCGGAAGTTCTAGACTCAGTTCAGTGGTTCCTTCGATCGACAGCGAACTTGTCCGCCGCATAGGAATAGCAATGGAAGTAACGGGCTTTACCATCGTCCGCAACGCAGTACGCTACGATTATCCCGTGGTGGAGAGCATACGTTCGATCCTACCCATTGTTGACCGATTTGTCGTTGCCGTGGGTGATGGGACAGATGGGACGAGGGAGTTGGTTGTAGGCCTTGATGACCCGAAAATTGAGATTATCGACACGGTTTGGGATAGTTCTGTCCGACAGGGGGGGCAGGTTTTAGCCCAGCAAACGAATCTAGCTCTCTCACAGTGTGGGGGTGACTGGTGTTTTTATCTTCAGGCTGACGAAGTGATCCACGAAAACGATTTGGATCGGATTAGAGCCTGCATGTTGAAGCACCTACCGAACAATAGCGTTGAAGGTTTGAGTTTTCGCTATCATCATTTCCGAGCTGACTACACGATACGTGATCCGCTTCCTTACCGCAGGCAAATTCGTATTGTACGTCCAAGAATCGGAGTACAGTCGTATGGCGATGCTTGCGGATTTCGCATTGGTAAACGTAAACTGCGTTCCGCTCGAACCGGGGCGTGGGTATTTCACTATGGTTATGTCAAACCGCCTCAACACATGTCAGCAAAGTTGGATTATTTTCAGAGTCTATATGATGGTCGGCAGGTCGATCCTGGTTTTGAGCTTCAAACCGACGATTTTGAATGGGACTTACGTACTTGTGAAAGTTTCAAGGGCGCTCATCCGCAGGTTATGTCTACACGCATGGCAGCCAAGAATTGGACTACACCTGACCTTAGGTTGCTGAACCGGTGGAGGAATCCACGTTTTTGGCAGGGCTTGGCCTACAAGAATACTCGGGCGATTCGAAGGTGGTCGACAACCTTAGGCCAAGCATGGCAAAGGGCCGCCTAGGTCTGTAGCTATTGGCCAACAAGAAAGCTTTCTAAAGGAGTTCAAGTAGCTATTAATTAGTACATTACAAGGTTTTTGATGCTCACATTCCTCCGAGAGAGTTGGAAAAACATCCGGTAGAGGCTTCCATGTCTGGGGAGTGAGGCAGGTTCCTTTTCGCGCTCAGCTGTCGGGGTTAGCGCTTCATATTAGGTTGTGAGGTTTAACAACTGCTATGTCGGAAGATTCGCTAAGTCGCGATGAAATTGCCGAACTGCTTAAGTCCATGGACTCAGGGGACAAGAAGAAGGCTCCCGCTAAGCCCAAGGCACCGATGGCCGCTGCGCTGGCTAATGACCTGGAATCAAAGGCCGAAGAACTACTCAGTGGGATGAAGTCCAACGGGCCAAGACAGCGCATTTTGGCTTACGACTTTAAGCGTCCAGAGCGTGTCGGCAAGGAGCAAATGCGGGCATTGCAGTCCTTGCACGAAGGATTCGCGCGGAATTTTGGAGCCTCGATTTCGGCTGTGTTACGGACGATCGTAGAGTCCAAGTTGATAAGTGTAGATCAGCTTACGTACAGCGAATTCGTCTATAGTTTAGAAGTTCCCGCGTGCTTCAACTTGCTCCGTCCCAATCCGCTCGATGGGCACTGGATTCTGGACTTAAGTCCCAGCATTATTTATCCCATCATTGACCGGATGCTTGGCGGAACGATGGGAGGAGATTCCAGCTTAAAGCGACCTCTAAGCGAAATCGAACTACGTCTCACAAGTCGAATTACAAATACTTTTTTGCGGGACTTAGCGGATGCTTGGAGTGGTACCATTCAGCTAGACATAGAAACGGAACGGATCGAAAGTAACCCCCTATTAGTCCAGATCGTGCCGCCGAACGAAGTCGTTATCTTGATTAGCTTCGAACTGATTATGGGTAAATCGAGAGGCATGCTCAATCTGTGCGTGCCGTTCAACACGATTGAACGGATTGGTTCCAAGCTCACTAACAATGCTTGGACTGGCTATGCCTCAAGTCGCAGTAGTGACAAAACACAACAGCAGATCCGCAAGCTAATCGATAAATCTCGGGTAGAAATGGTAGTAAACTTGGCGAGATCGACAATTCAAGCTATAGACCTGTTTGAGCTACAGGTCGGAGATGTAATCGCAACCGAAAAAGATATTCACTCTCCTCTCGAAATTCAAATTGCCGGCGTACATAAATTCAACGGCAAAGCAGGCACCTTCAAAGGCAAAAAAGCGATTGAGATTGTTAATGCGGTAGATGCCAACGGTGATCCTATCTAGTTGGAAAACGCCAGGATCCAGATTTTAGGTGATAGAATCTCAATTCAATTCTCAATGATCGGAATCCGATTGACATGCTCAACAGGCGTCTTGGTAACACCGACCTGATTGTTTCGCCGCTTGGATACGGCAGCATGGGACTGCGAGGACCGAGAACTTGGGGTGTTCGAGTCGTCGAAGAATACGATGCCGAACGAATGCTCAATGCGGTCATTGACCAAGGAATAAACTTTATCGATACCTCACCTGATTATGGGATTTGCGAACACAGAATTGGTAAGTATCTGAGCTCCCGACGCAGTGAGTACTTTCTGGCGACAAAGTGTGGTTGTGTACCCGTTCAGCACGCAGATTACTTGGAGATATCGCATCGCTGGGAACCAAGTGTTGTTCGGGCGAATCTCGAAAACAGCCTTCGGCGTTTGCAGACCGATTACCTGGATATTCTGCAATTCCATGGAGGAGATGCGCGGACACTGCAAGAAAATGGTTTGATCGACCTCCTCAATGCATTTCGCTTGGAAGGCAAGATTCGGTATTTGGGCGTGTCATCGAGTTTGCCGAATCTGCCAGATCTCTTAGGCACAGGCAGTTTTGACACTATTCAAGTCCCGTTTTCCTGCCTAGCCCCCGAGCATGCGGATTTGATTCGAGAGGCCGAAGCGCGTAGTGTGGGTGTTATTGTGCGCGGAGGAATAGCCCACGGCGGGCCAGATGCGGAAATCCAGCGCGACAAGTTGAATGCCATTTGGCAACGGGCTAATTTGGATGAGCTAGTACCGGCTGGTATGTCCAGAGCGGAATTTATTTTGAGACATACGCTTGCTATAGCCGCAAATCATACGATTATTGTTGGGACCAGCAACTTGACCCATTTGCGTGACAATGTAGCAGCAGCCCGGCTAGGTCCTCTGCCGATTGATTTGTGTGAGCAAGTCGACAAGCGAGTAGCAGAAATCATTCAGGCTCGTTAACTTGGTGTATGTTCGAATAGTTACGAGTTGAAAGCGTACAGAGAAACAGACAGTATGGGTATTTACGATCGAGATTATTATCGAGACGAAGAGTTGCCTTCCGTACTTCCGTGGGATGGGCGATCTGCGATTACGATATTGATTTTCTTAAACGTCGCAGTCTTTGTGTCGAACTTCGTATTCACCAATCGAACAAATGGGGTTGATCAAGCCTTGTGGGCAGTGGGAGGAGTTTCAGGGACACTAACGAATCCACTAGAATGGTATCGGTTCTTGACTTATGCCTTTGTGCACGATCCCAACGGCCCGACACACATTCTGTTTAACCTGTTTTCACTATATATGTTAGGCAGGTCGGTTGAGTCGACCCTTGGCAAAGCAGAATTTCTGCGATTTTACATCGTCACGGCGTTCGTTGGTGGGCTCATTTGGTGCTTGATGCGTGTCGGCGTCGAATCACCGGTTCCGGTTTTGATGGGAGCATCCGGAAGTGTGGTGGGTGTATGCATGTTGTATGTTTTCATGTTTCCGCGTGCCACGCTGATGATTTGGGGCGCGTTCCCAATGCCTGCCTGGGCCTTTGGAACACTCCTAGTAATTATGAACATTTTGGGAACAGACAATCAGGTAGCCTATGATGTGCATTTGATCGGTGCCGCAGCAGCTGCGGTGTATCATTTCGGCAAGCTAAATTTTCGCTTTTTGGACGTACCGTTCAAACGATGGCAGCAGCAGGCCCGCATTAATCGATCAAAGCTAAAAGTACATGAACCAGACGCAGCTACGCCGCCCAGCAAAGATGAAATTGAAGCCGACCGAATACTGGCCAAAATTCATCAACACGGTCAAGATAGCCTAACGAAAAGCGAACGCAATTTCATGGAGAATTACAGTCGCAATATGCGGCAGCGAAGGAATCAATAGGGCTTCGCCCGCATCTGCCTTCTATTAGTGGAATTACTCGTTTACTGGTTTCCGTCCATCAGCGCATTGCGTAAGCTGCCTGCATGGGATTGTAGGGCCAGTCTGGCTGCATCCGGTGGAATTTGCCTCCTTAAAAGGACGATAGCCGTCTTGACCTCTCCCGCACATGTCTGCAGGGCATCGAGTGCTGTTGGCCTATCGACCTGAGCAATTTCGCAAACCATGCGCACACTGCGATCGCGAAGCTTGACATTCGTAGCCCGCAGGTCCACCATTCGATTGCCATATGTTTTGCCTAAAGCGACCATCAGGCCGGTCGAAATCATGTTGAGCACCATTTTGGTAGCAGTGCCAGCCTTCAACCGAGTTGAGCCGCTCAGGATTTCTGGGCCAACAACTGGAGTAATCATCAGCTCTGCTATTTGGTGTAGCTCAGATTCAGGATTGCAACTTAGCCCAATTGTCAGCGATTTGATTTGTCGAGCCCATCGCAATGCTCCTTGTACATAGGGTGTGCGTCCACTAGTGGCAATTCCAACAACCGTGTCCAATTCCGTAAAGCCAGCCGTTTGCAGGTCATGAGCGCCTTGTTCACTGTCATCCTCTGCCCCTTCGACAGCATGTCGCAGGGCAACGTCGCCACCAGCAATGATTCCAACAACCATTTGCGGTGGCGAATTAAACGTTGGCGGGCACTCCGCGGCATCCAGCACCCCCAAGCGACCCGATGTACCAGCTCCCACATAGAACAGACGGCCCCCCAGCCGCACGCGAGGGACCAAAAGATCTATCGCAGTAGCGATCTGAACTCGCTGAGTACCGACGGCCGTAGAAACGTAGGCGTCCTCAGAGTTCATCAATTCAACTAGCTGCAAGCTTGTCAATTCGTCTAAATTGTGACTGTTCGGATTAGGTTTTTCGGTGACCAGATGTTCCATGTTCTACAGATAGATTAATTAAGGGCATGCTACTGAATAAAGATATATAGTTTATCCACATTCCAATGGACATCGAATACGTGACCAAGGCTCCTGGCTGCTTGTCATATTAATGAGGCGCTTAGAATACGTTGATACAGTGCTCGGAATGTGCGAGGGGTGGACTTCTCATTGCCGACTAATTCCTCAAACCTGATTCTATGTAATCCCGATTTCTCGAAATAAACCAGTTCGTCCTGAGTAAGAGGCCACGGCGGTCCTTCGATCTTTTCGCTAGCCTCGCGACCTCGAGTAACGACCAACAATTTACCACCCGGTTTGACGAACTTGGAAATACAGGCACAGGCTTGCTGGTGATACCTGATAGGCATGGCTTGTAAGGTGTAAATCTCAAGTACAAGGTCAAATTGGCCATGCCAATAGTCGGGTGAATCAAACAGGTCTGCCTGAAGGAATGCGATCTCAGAAGCGGGAAATCGTTGGCGACACCAAGCTATGCAGTGAGAAGATAGATCGAAGGCAGTTACCTCGTAACCTGATTCGTAAAGCGCCTGTGCATCGTCGCCTAACCCACATCCAACAACAAGGGCCTTCCGATGAGCTGGATCTCTACCCGAGGATTGTCCATCCACCTTCAAGAAGGACATCAAGTTGGGATTGGGCGCTAGATTTGCCCACGGGATCAGGGAGGCATCCCCTTTGGCAGATGAGTAAAGTTCATCAAACCAGTAAAACGGTTGCCCCTGCTCAATGGCTTTCCGGGCCAGCTCACGCACCTGCTCTTGCTGGAGTGGCATAGGTTGTCTATGAATGGAGGAAGCCTGCTTGGAGTTTGGAAGATGTTGCACTATTTAACTCAAGGCTTTGCGAACGATTTGATGCGATTCGACGCCAGTCAAGCGTTGCTCAAGTCCCATGTGTGGGAAAGTAAGGCGGGTGTGGTCGAGGCCCATCAAATGCAGGATCGTGGCATGCAAGTCACTCACGTGGCACGGTTCTTCTACTGCAGCAAACCCAAGTTCATCGGTTGAACCAATCGTTTGTCCCCCGCGTACGCCAGCGCCAGCTAACCACATCGAGAAACCATGCCAGTCATGATCTCGCCCCGGTTTGTCAATGCCTTCGCTAGTAGGTGTACGTCCGAATTCTCCACCCCACACGAGCAGAGTTTCGTCCCAAAGACCAGTACGTTTTAAATCCTCAATTAGACCGGCAATTGGGCGGTCTGTCTCTGCTGCATGTGTTCGATGATTTTGTATGCAGTCATTATGCCCATCCCATGTGTCCTCGATGTGACCTCCGCCAGAGTACAACTGAATGAAACGTACGCCCTTCTCAATTAACCGTCGCGTGATCAGGCACTTGCGTCCAAAATCGGCAGTTTGCGAGTCATTGACGCCGTACAAATCCAATGTTGCTTGGCTCTCTTGTGACACATCCACGACTTCAGCCGCTTCCGTTTGCATTCGAAAGGCCAGTTCGTAAGATTCAATTCGAGCTTGTAATTCGCTATCATCGGACCGGGAATTTAAATGTTGACTATTCAAGTCATTGAGTAAGTCTAGGCTCGCACGCTGTGTTGAATCAGAAGTTCCAGCCGGAGTCGCCAAATCTAACAACGGAGAACCTTGACTTCGAAACAAGGTTCCCTGAAATGCAGCAGGCATGTAACCGGATGACCAGTTCGAAGCACTGCCAATTGGTCCACCCCGTGGATCGGTCATTACCACAAAGCTAGGCAGATTTTCATTGATGCTACCTAGACCATAGCTCAGCCAAGCGCCCAAACTAGGTTTTCCAATGAATATGCTACCTGTATTCATTTGTAGGCAGCCAGACGCGTGGGCAGCTGTATCTGAATGCATAGAACGAATCACACACAATTCATCAGCATGCTTTGCGATATTAGGGAATAGACTACTGATTTCAAGGCCGCTCTCACCGTACCGATCAAATTCAAACGGGGATTTCATCAGGTTCCCGATTGGCCGACCGTTGGAACCAACCTTTGCATTGCCGGTATACGGTTGGCCGTGAAATCTTGCAAGTTCAGGTTTTGGATCAAAGGTATCAACTTGGCTTGGACCGCCATTCATAAACAGAAAGACGCAGTGCTTGGCTGCGGCTGGGAAATGTGCACCCAGTTTGGCCTCAGATGCCGCCAGTAAATCGGCCAGGGCCAAGCCCGTAAAACCACCACCGATTTGCCATAGGAATTCGCGACGCGTCCAACCGCATTGAGTCAAATTTGGGATAAAGCGTGCCATGGACTATTCCGAATAAACGAATTCGTTCAGATTGAAAATCACGCGACACAGTTGTTCTAGTGTTTCTTGCGATAAGAATTGGATAGAGCTACGCTCTTCAGCAACCGTTGGCAAGCGGCAAAGCGCCAACTGCCAAGCCAACCGAACTTGACTTCCGTGGTCGTTGCCCGCTTCACGTCGTAGACGGTCGGCAAAATAAATCGCTTGTTGCTGTGTAAACTCCCCATTGAACAGAGTGAGAGCTTGTGGAGCCACGGTGGTGATCTGACGTTGGGAACAACTACTGACCGTATCCGCCAAATCGAGAGTTTCAAACATGGGAATAACGAGCCCTCGTTTGATAAAGGCGTAGATGCTTCGTCGTGATGCTTGGTCGAGGGACGAGGGCGCCCATACGCTGGCCCGATCCGTGTTTGCCTCAACGGCTGCGAGTGGAATTGAAGGACGCATAGGAGGTCCAGCGCATTCAGAGTTCAGTGCGCCACTAACCGCTAGCATCGAATCTCGTATTGCTTCCACCTCAAGGCGACGATATTGAACCAAAGTTTCTGGTCCCTTAGCAGCTTGCCAAGCCTGACTTGTCAGTATTAGACGATGGAGTTTTTTGATCGACCAATTGGCATCATGTACAAACCAATATGCCAGCCAATCAAGTAATTTCTGATGACGCGGTGGGCTCCCCGACAGACCAAAGTCGTTACTGGTTTCGACCAGCCCAATGCCGAAGTGATACTGCCATATGCGATTTACTATGACACGAGCGGTAAGCGGATGTTGGACGAGCCATTGAGCCAATCCCAAACGACGCCGAGTCGTCGTTTTTCCTGCAGTCGGAAATTCAGGCTGCTTACTTACCAAAATTGCTGGCACGGCTGGTGCTACGGGTTTCGCCGGGCGCAAAGGTGAACCGCGAACCAAAATGTGTGTGGCGGGAACGGTAGTGTTTGGTTCATGCCACGAGTAAACTTCGACACCGTCAATTTTGACTGTAAGTTCCTTCCGTCCCTCGCGAGGGCGTTCAAGAGGCGCGAATACATCAACCAGGCCGTAATAGTCTTGCTGGGTCAATGGCTCAAACTTGTGATCGTGGCATCGCGCACAACCAAGCGTAAGACCAAGAAAGGCCTGAGAGGTCGTATTTACAATGTCGTCTAACTGATCAAAACGATCGGTGAGTGGATCCGCGGGCTCATCATCCCAGTGTCCTAATCGTAGAAAACCGGTTGCGACATGAGATTCTAAAGTTGCATCGGTCAGCTCATCACCGGCAACTTGTTCCATGACAAAACGGTCAAAGGGTTTATCGTCATTGAAAGCGTCAATTACGTAGTCTCGATATCTCCATACAAATGGTTTTTCTGCATCCCGCTCGTAGCCATTGGTATCCGCATAGCGGACCACATCCAACCAGTGCCGAGCCCATCGTTGTCCATAGTCAGGGTTAGACAAAACCTGGTCAAGCGTATCATTCCAGCTCCGCGAATTGAATTGCTCTTGCTGCCGTAACGTCGGTGGCATGCCCAGCATTTCAAGATACACTCGTCGCATCAGTGCTGTGGGAGATGCGGATGCACTTGCCGGCAGTTCTCCAAACACAAATGCGTCAATTGGATTCGCATGATCCGATTCGGGCGTGCGAACCATTCGAAGTGGTTGAAAAGCCCAGTGTTCGCTCGGGGAGGAAAGCACAGATTCGTGCTCCGGTCCAGGAGCACCTTGTTTAATCCACGCCGAAACAGTTTTTATTTGGTCCTCGGAAAGAGGCTCTCCCTCCGGTGGCATCCTCCGCGTAGAGTCAAGTGTTGTAAGGCGGTCTAATAGCTCTTCGTGAATAGCCGAAGGAATCAACTTGGCTGCGTCCAATCGCAGGCCACTCTCCTGCTTAAAAGCACCGTGACAACTGCTGCAACGTTGTTTCAGAAGTGGTTTGACTTGACTCTCATAATCGATAGCCATTGTTGAGGTCGAAGCTAGTAACGCAACCAGAGTTGCAAAACTTGTCGTCAATCTTCGCAGAATTCTAGAAAAGTTTTTCACCTCAAGCCCATCGCAAACTGCAATTCTATTGCACACTTTCGCATGCCTTTCACCACGTTCCATAAACACCATTGTATGAAGAAAAAATTGATAAGCCGAATGTCTGATGCAGTGATGAACTGCCTGAGTTGGACAAGCCGCAGATTACCCTCTAATGCAATTTATTGTAACATTTACAGGGAAGCATAGCAGTTTGCAAGTTTTCCTGACCAGGGCCACGTATTTTTTCAAGCTGGACAAGCTTGGCCTTGCGTTGTCGGTGACTCTCCCATTTCTCGCCTTGCTCGAAATGGGAGGGCAATGTCTCAATGGGTTGAAACATCCGTTACATGCCAGCTTAGCTTCTTAATGGTCGAGCGATTGCAATCATGTCAAAAAAGAAACCAGCCAAGCCTCCGGGCATTGCAAAAGCGAAGGCGACTGATAAAGGGGCAGAGAAATCTGGGGACAAGTTTTCCAATACCGTATCACACGAAAGTGATTCTAAATCAATTGACGCACAAATCATGGCCCTGTCGGACTGGCGAGGTGAGGTGCTGGCTCGTATACGGGACTTTATCCAGCAAGCCGTGCCCGATGTGATTGAGGAGGTTAAGTGGAGAAAGCCCTCAAATTCGATGCTTGGTGTTCCAGTGTGGTCTCATCACGGCATCATATGTACTGGCGAGACGTATAAAGACAAAGTCAAGCTTACGTTTCCCAGAGGGGCATCACTTGACGACCCAGTTGGCCTTTTCAATTCCAGTTTGGATGGGAATACTCGACGGGCTATTGATATCTATGCACAAAGTAACATCGATGCTCGGGCTTTCAAGTCGCTTATAAAAGCTGCAGCCAATTTGAATCAACGAAAAAACACCTAGGCCAGCACGACTTTGTACAATAAGAATATTGGTCTGGGTTTAGGCAAAGACTTTCTTGGGAGTATGATCCCCGCGGCCGTGAATGAGTACGTAGACACAAGGAACTAGTACAAGCGTCAAGGCAGTCGATAAGATCATGCCTCCTAAAAGCGCTCGCGCCAGCGGTAACATGGCTTCATTGCCAGGTGCCCAGGCGATTGCAAGCGGTAACATCGAAGCGACCAGCGTAAGCGAGGTCATAAGGATAGGCCTTAGTCGCACTTGAGCGGCGGCCAGTGCGGCAGACCGAGCGTCCACTCCTTGTTTTCGCTGGCGATTTGCAAATTCAACCAGCAAGATCGAATTGTTTACGACTACACCGATCATCATCAACGTTCCCATCAGCGACTGAATACTTACATAAGTATTTGTCAAGAACAGGGCGATCATCACACCGCCGATTCCCAAAGGAACTGCCAGCATGATAATGAACGGATCGATGAAAGAACGAAATTGGGCCATGAGCACTAAATAGACTAATAATGCTGCTACGCAGACACCAAGGCCAAGTAATCCCATACCCGAGCGCATTTTTTCCACGGGCCCTTTGATAGCTACGGAAACTCCATTTTCGAATTCAATGCCAGCCAAAGCTGTTTCAATGTCCGCTGCTACACTGCCGAGATCTCTACCGCTGACATTGACATATACATTGTTAACACGGGCAATATTGTAGTGCGAAATCTCTCCCGGGATATTTACTCGATTCACAGTCGCAATGTTGGCCAAAGGGATAGTCATGGGGCCGTTTTCAGTATGCAGAGAAATGGGGATATTCCGCACTTCGTCGAGTGATGCAAACTCGTTGTTCTCGTACTGAACTCCCATAAAGAAATCCGTTCCACTTTTGGGGTCGATCCAAATAGTAGAGGCATAGCCTATGCTTGACCCAAGCGCAGCCAAGATGTTCTGTGCAACCTGCTCTTGATCGACACCCAAAAATTTAGCGCGCGTGCGGTCAACTTGAATATCGAATTGTGGGTAATCCATGGACTGAGCAATCTGCACGTCGGTCGTGCCATTGATGGCACGTACTGCCGATACTATGCGTTCTGCGGCTGAACGACATTGATCCACTGAGCCAGCTGACACTTGGATGTCGATGGGAGTAGGCACGCCTTCATTTAGCGCCATGTTGACGATTCCGCCGGAGACAAATAAGAACTGCTCAAGTGGATAGGCTTGGGAAAGTTTTTCACGTAGCGTAGCAATATACGAATTAGTCGCTGTATCGCGATTGGTTTGCTTCAAATTGACAATGATATAGGCAGTGTCGGGACCTGAATTCGAGCTCAAAACAGTTGAGAAACCGGCGCCTTTTCCGACTGGTAGGCCGATATTTGAAATGATTGTGTCAATACGTTCGCTTGGAATTACATCTTTAATTGTGGCTTCGATGCGTGCCACCAACTGCTCTGTTTGTTCCAAACGAGTTCCTGGCAGAGTTTTTAGGCGTAATTCAAATGATCCTGAATCCACTTCCGGGAAAAGCTCCGTGCCGAGCATGGGCCACAGCAAAAAGCTTGCCCCTACTCCCACGACTATGAGGACCACTACCATGGCAGGAGCACCGAGCGCACTGTTCAGAAAGGTACCGTAAAGGCCATGTGGTTCGATATCTTTTTCCAGTGACAGCCTCTGATTGCCTGAAACTTTCTCTCTTAAAAAAGTCGCGCAGTAGGCCGGTACCACCGTGAGAGCAAGAAAGTACGACGCTCCGATGGTTAGTGAGGCGGCTAATGAAAGAGGTTCGAAAAGATATTTTATCATTCCACTCAAGAATATGGCTGGCAGAAACACCGCCAAGGTGGTTACCGTTCCCGCTAGTATGGCTCCCGATACCTCTGAGGCGCCGTCCAGAGTTGCTTCGTAGGGCGATTTCCCAAGTCGTTGATGTCGAATGACATTTTCAACTACGACAATTGCAGCGTCTACAACTGTTCCTATTGCTAACGCAATGCCTCCTAGAGTCATGACGTTAATGGTCTGATCGGTTAATGCAAAGCCCAATGCGCCAATCATGATCGCCAGGAAGATTGTTGCTACGATGACAACAGTTGGTAGAAATCTTCTCAGGAAAACAAGCACGACCACAGATACCAGCAGCGCACCTAAAACTACTTGCGTAAGGAGGCTGGCCATGGCGCCTCGTATATATCCAGATTGGTCTGATACGAGCGTAACCTCGGTTGCCTCTGGAATATCGCCGCGAGATTTCATTTTAGGAATTTCAGCTGCGATACCCTCGTATATTCGGTCGACTACTGCAATCGTGTTCTCGCCAGGCTCACGAAGTAACGGACAGTAAACACTACGATTGCCGTTCACTCGGACGATGTTGTATTGCAGCGCCGCATCATCAACCACTCGTGCCACGTCACGCACAAAAATCGGAGCTCCGTCGCGAACTACGACAGGAATGGCTCCAATTTCATCGGTAGTCGGAAGTGTATTTCGGGGATGTACTTGATAATCGGTATTGCCAATCTCGGCAGTACCAGCCGCCAAAACGAGATTGGACTTGCGCAGCGCATCGACGACTTCATTTGAGCTCAAATGGTAGGCGCGCAGCTTGTTGGGATCCACGTAAACCATCATTTGACGGAATTTGCCACCAAACGGATGCGGAATTTGCACTCCTTTCAGTCCGCCCATCTTATTTCGAACCGCATAGTACCCGATCGTATACAGTTCTGATTCGCTCAATCCTTCGCCTGAAATAGCTGCTAAAACAACTGGCAGATTAGCGGGTTCACTGCGTAAGGTAAACGGCCACTCAATACCGGGAGGCAAGTGAAACATGTCACTAGCTTCCAGGTTGACTATGTCGTTCATTGCCGAACTCGGATCGGCCCCTGGTTGAAAGAAAATCTTGATAATAGCTGCACCAGGGACTGTTCGCGATTCTTGATGTTCGATCTTTCCGGCAAGCGTTAAGGCACGTTCGACGCGCGCAGTAACTGACTTTTCCATATCGATCGTTGGTAGCCCTGGGTAGGAGAAGAAGCTCACAACAACCGGTTTCTTGAAATCGGGCAGAATGTCGATTGTTAGTCCGGGAATGACTGTTACACCCAGGACACTGAGTGCCACGATCGACGCGAGGACTGCGTAACGATTGTTCAACGAGAACTGGATCAAGTTCATGCTGGGATCTTAGCGGAGAAAGAGTGTTGCAGGTCTAGTAGCAGCTGTTAGTTCGATTTCGTAGTTCAAAGTGGCTGAACAATCTGCCCAGTTGCAAAGCGTTGCAAATGCGAATCAATAACTACCTGCCCAGGCGCAATCCCACTGCGGATTTCAATTTCCGTTCCGGTATCCAGGCCAGTTTTAACCTCTATGACAGTTACCTTGTGTTCTTCATCAAGCGCGTAAACAAAGGCCTTGCCATTTTGATCAAATCGAATTGCCTGTGAGGGCAGCAAGTTGGCAACAGTTTCAGTGCCCAGATCGATTTGTGCATCACCGAACATTCCGGGTAGGAGTTTACCCTCAGGATTGTCTATTTCGACTTCCACTACCATGGTCCTAGAGCTCGGATCGAGACTGCGAGCTACACGCGCGACCGGTGCCTGGATAGGTGGCTCGGCGGGAAAAGCTGGAAAGCTCACGGAAACGGAATCCCCAGGACCAATGAAAGGTGCGTCTGTTTCAGGCACAGGGATCTGAATACGCACTCGGCTAAGCTGTGAAACCGTGAAAAGGGGTTCGGAGCCATGCTCCGTTGACCCATTGACCAGATCTCCTAGGTTCACATTTCGTTTTGTAACTATTCCGGCAAACGGAGCCGTGATTTGGCCATACTGGATTAATACGTCAAGTTCGGCAAGCTCATGTTTAGCTACCTTGGTTTGAACTGCGGCGACTTTGAGTTTCGCTTCAGCTGCATTCCGTTGAGATTCTGCTACGGAAACCTCAGCTGCTGCGGATTGTTCTGCAGATTCTGCTGCCGCTCTTGCTGCCAAGCCTACATCTCGTCGTTTTCGTACTTCGTCCAACACTCGACTCTGTAACGAACCTCGTTGGACCAAATCGTCGGTCCGTTGGAATTCTGCTTCTGCGGCCTCCAGCAATGCTTGGGCACTACCGAGTTCAGATCTTGCTTGTTCCAGTCGAGCCTTGGTGGAAGCCACAGTTGCTTCAGCCAAACTCACTCCGGCTACAGCCCCTTGCTCCTCTGCGGCCGATAATTCTATCTTTGACAGTAGGGTCTGACGCTTCATCTCCAGCTCTGGAATTGCCAACGCTGCTAATTGCTGCCCGGGTGACACAATATCCCCAAGGTCGGCATTTACTGTGGTCACATAACCTGAGACTTTGGCCCGCAGTTGTGTTTCGTAGAATGCGATTATCGTGGCAGGTTGCCTAGTTGAGCGAACAACTGGAACTTGCATCGCTACGACCGTCTGGACACGGACCGGTGACATAGGATCTGGGGCCGACGGTGGGATTAAAGGATTGTTACAGCCTCCCAGCAGGGCGAACAAACTGCCGCAGAGGACCTTCTGGATTACCAAATAAAAATCGTAGCTAACAATTTTTGGATTCCATTTGGGAAGATCTATCTTGTGCATTGGAAGTGCCTCGGACCTAGCGGAACGCACTAAAGGTATAACCGGTACAATCAGAACAAATGTTCGCTATTAGCTTAACTGAATCTCTAGCATAGTTGGTACAAGGAGTACGTTCGATATCGAAAGCCCGTGAATAAGAACGTTTCAACTCGGCTGAGTCTCATACTTGGAACACTCCGAAGCCGAAGCAGAATTGGTACGACCGTTGCCTATAGTACAACGCATGCAAAGGTCATTCACGAGGGTACCAAACGTGCATAAAGTTTCACTTCGACTTGGTTTATGCGGATTCTGCTGTTTATTGGGGTGCGCCAGTAGTCCTCGTCTTCAGGATGAAATGACCCGTATCTCTGGCCGTTACAGTTCTGGCGGGAAGTCGACGCAGGCGATTGCGGCGACTCAGGAGGCGCCGAAGACTCTGGCAACTTTGGCCGAATCGCCCACGGCATCTATCAGCCTGGTTAGTTTTGGAAAGCCTGCAGAAAAAATAATTGCGGGGCATGGAGAATCTGTGGACCCGAAGTCGGAACTTGTTCCGGACAATGGTGCAGGTGTTGTGGCTAGGGCAACAAGCTTTTACCTCGAGGATGCTGACTCAAGCCCATCCGATGAGGTGCATGTAGACATCCCCGAGGATCGCATCGAGGTTAACCTGCCGTCTGTCCTGTCAATGGTCGATGGGCAGTCCCCTGTAGTAGCACAAACGCGTTGGCAGGTGCAACAAGCTTATGCGCGAGTGGCAGAAGCTGAATCGTTGTGGTTGCCCTCAATACAAGCAGGCTTCAGCTTCCACCGCCATGACGGGAATTATCAAGCGAGTAATGGAGCCATCGTGGATGTCAATCGTAATTCTTTTCAATACGGGTTGGGGACAGGCGCCGTGGGTGCAGGCACAACTCCCCGCCCCGGAATTGTGGCCCAATTCCATTTAGCTGACGCCATCTTTTCGCCCAGAATATCAAATCGTTCAGCGTGGGCCAGCTCCCATGCTGCTGGTGCAACGCTCAATGCGCAGCTGTTGTCTGCAGGTCTGGCTTATTTGGAACTCGTGGATGCCTATCAAGCGCTGCGAGTCATTGAGAGGTCCAACCAGCGTTATAAAGAGCTAGAGACTATCACCACAGATTTTGCTGAGACGGGACAGGGGCTGCGATCTGACGCCGATCGCATGAACACCGAGGTCGCTCTGTCAAGAAGTCGACTTGTCAGTGCGAACGAAAAGACTCAATCGGCGTCAGCCAACTTGGCTAAAACCATTAGTATCGACTATTGCAGCTCCATTGTTCCTCTGGACACTTTTGCGGTACCTCTAGAAATAACGACTAGCGACTGCAGCCAGGCCCTACTTATTTCTACGGCATTGGCTAGTCGGCCAGAATTGAGAGAGTCCCAAGCTCTGGTGGCTCTGGCATGCGAAGCTTACCGCCGAGAAAAATTCGCTCCCTTGACGCCTAGCGTCCTCGTGGGATTCAGTACTAGCGGGTTCGGAGGCGGGATTGGAAGTAGCCTCAACAACATCGACGGGCGCTACGACCTAGATGCCCTGATGGCCTGGCAAGTACGCAATTTGGGATTTGGAGAAAAGGCAATACTCCGCCAGCGATCGGCACAAATCCAACAAGCACAGTTCAAAAAAATTGAGATGATGGATCAAGTGGCATATGAAGTCCGAGAGGCGTTTTCACAAGTCCAAAGTCGCAGCCAGCAAGTTGAAATTACCGGTCGGGCCATAGAGTCTGCCCAAAACTCATTCCGACGCAATCTGGAGCGCATTCGTGATGGCGAAGGTTTACCGATTGAAGTCCTGCAATCCATTCAGGCTTTGGAGAACGCCGAACATGCATATCGTGAGGCAGTTTGGGGTTTCAATCAGGCTCAGCTTCGACTTCAGTGGGCACAAGGATGGCCAATCAATGGTTCAGAAAACTAAAGGCTCAGCTAAAGTCTGTTAGACTTTCGGCAGACGGTAGGTTGTTTCATTCAACGGAACGAGTTCCTTTTTTCTTCACCTTGGGCCCCTTCTTGCTATTAGAAGCAAAGCGTATTTCCTTGCGGGCGCCATCGATTGCTCGTTTGCGATTGGGGTTATCTGCTTGTCCAGTCATTTCATACAAGAAACGGCTCGGAAATGTGTCACGAGGCTTGCCCCACTTCATGCGTTGCAGAGGAAGTGTAACAGTTAATTCATCTCGGGCTCGCGTCACACCCACGTAACACAATCGCCGTTCTTCTTCTACATCGTCCTGGTCGACACTGAGGGAACGCCGGTGGGGTAATATTCCCTCTTCCATCCCCACCATATAGACAATGGGAAATTCCAGTCCTTTGGCGCTATGATAGGTCATCAAGGCGACAGCGTTTTTCTGTTTGTCTTTTTCATTCGGGCTGCCAAATTCTTTCCCCGCCAGCGCCACATCATCCAAGAAACCAGAAAGCGAGGGATCAGCATGATCCTGCTGATATTCTCCAATTGCATTGATAACTTCTTCGACTGAGGATTGCCGCATCTGGGCTTCCTCGAGCGTAGGATACATACGTTCAATGGCGCCTAGATAGTCAATATCGTGGATTAGATTTCGTGTGACATTGACTAAGTCACAGTTGGCTTCCGATAAGCGATCACGGAATCGGCCTATCAAATCCCGGAATCGCCGAACTCCGTTCTTTGCCGCCTCGGGAAGAGTATTGACGGTCGATTCATCGGCCAAAGAATCCCAAAGCGAACGTCCATTTGTAACAGCATTTGAGAGCAGAGCTTCGACGCTCTTGGCACCGATTCCACGTTGTGGAGTATTGATAATCCTAAGTAACGCCACCTCATCTTTCGGGTTATCGATGACTTTGAAATAACACAAGAGATCTCGTACTTCTTTTCGATCAAAAAATGACTGGGCTCCTACTAAGGAATATGGAACATGTCCCTTTCGCAGTTCGGTTTCGAATACACGCGGTTGTTCATTCGTACGAAAAAGAATTGCAATATCGCTCGGCTTATATACTTGTCGATCTAGAAGTCGCATGATTTCTTCTGTGATGCCTTTGGCTTCCTCCATTTCGTTCTTGAATTGCAATATGCGAGGTTGTTTTCCACCCATGCGTGCTGGTCGCAACACCTTATCATGCCGAACCTTGTTGAAGGCAATCAGTTGATTTGCCATGTTCAGGATTGCAGCCGTGCTACGATAGTTGGACTCTAATCGAACCACCTTGGCGTCCAACCAGTCATGCCGGAAGTTGAGAATGTGCTGAACTTCTGCCCCTCGCCAGCCATAGATGGATTGGTCATCATCCCCTACCACGCACAAATTGCGATGTCCTTCTGCCAACATGCGGATGATTGCATACTGAGTTTGATTGGTATCTTGATATTCGTCGACTAACACATGATCAAAGCGACCGGACTCTTCTGCACGAACATCAGGAAAGGAACGATACAACTCTTCCGTGACAAGCAATAAGTCATCAAAATCCATAGCCCCGGACAGTTTGACAGCCTGTTGATATCGACGGTAGCCGCTGGCTGCAACGTGCTCCGCATCACTGCGAGCTGCCTCAGCGGCATTTTCGGGACGCACACCGGCGTTTTTCCAGCGACTAACGTGCGAAAGAAAGTCCGCGGGCTTCAGCATGCCACTATGAACGCGTAGCTGCCTCAGAACATCGCGGGCTACAGATTCCTGATCCCCCCGATCGTAAATGGCAAATCTTTCGGGATAGCCCAAACGGACGGCATGACGTCGCAATACCTGTACGCAGTAGGCATGGAACGTTCCGATGAGCGGAACCGGTTTCTTAGCTTCTCCTGGACGACGTCGATTCTTTTTATTTCCCAAAAGGCCGCTAATGCGTTCCTTCATCTCCTTGGCGGCTTTGTTTGTAAACGTAACGGCCAATATGCGATCGGCAGCGGTGCCTTGCCGAATCAAATTGGCAATGCGAAAAGTAACGACCCGCGTTTTGCCTGATCCGGCGCCAGCAAGCACCAGAAGAGGACCTCGTAGCGTTTGAACGGCTTCATTTTGTTCTGGGTTCAATCCATTTGTCATGCCGAGCATCCTAACTCACCCTGCGATGTTTCGGCAGGTGGCATGAGGCTATTCCGTACGACCCGCCACAATGTCGCGAGTTACTTGTTGTAAGTTCGATTGTCGATTCGCCAAGCCTTGAAGTTCCCCAGAAATCTCGGTGTTGGCGATTACCTGTCCAATCGGATCCTGCGGATCCGCCAACATTTTAGCAAGAGCTTGCGTGCGATTATTGATTCTGGCCTGCAAGGTTCTTACTAGCCGGAGTTCGGCCAATTTGTCGACCAACGGTTGATCTCCTTGCTCGCCCTGGGGCTGACCTTGCCCACCTTGCGGCTGATTTTTCTTATCCTGTTTTTCTTTTTGGATTTGTGCGAGCGCCGAAACCATTTCCTCCAAGGCAGTTACAATTTCTTCTTCGATAACCAACGTTAGCGGGCCAATATCACCGTCCGAAAGTCGCTTCGCCACATGATCTATATCGGTATTTACTTGTTCGATGGCTTCTGGAAATGCAGCGCTCGACCCTTCCTCTCTGAGTAGCAAGTAAGCACGTTCTCCCTCCGCCAAAATCTTGCGTTCGTCCAATGCTAGATTGCTGGCGCGAATCGTTACCTGGCGAGCTGTGGGTTGCTGGGCATCCGATGATCCCGAAATTTCTTGAAGACGCTTCGTCTCCTCTAGAACCTTCGTCTGCATCTCAAGCATGCGTCTGAGCCTCGAGTCCAACGATGCGAGCGAACGTTCAATCTCTTCTTCACGTAACTGTCTAAGGATTTCTTCGAGTTCTTCAATTGCGGCTCGTAATTCTTCTTCTGCCGCACGTTGCTTTTCAATCGCTCCCGCCCGTTGTGCATTCTTCAAGGCTTCTTCTGCCTCCTGCATGCGTTCCTTAGCATCGTTGACTCTTTGCTTTGCTCGCTGAGTTGGATCCTGGGATTGCTCCTGCGATTCTTGATTAGACTCATCTTGCGACTCTGGTGAGTTGCCGGACGCGCTGGGCTGTCCATCTTGAGGTTTGTCTTGTTGGGAGTCTGGCTTGCCTTGTGGTTTCTCAGACCCAGACTCATTCTCCTTGGAGGGGATTTGGTTTGCCTCCTGAGCGGCACCATCCTTCGGCTCGGAGTCTTCGCGATTCGTTTCTTGATCCGTGGGCTGCCCAGAGTCAGGAGTTGAGTTCCCGTTTTGCTCTGAACTTGTCTTCTCTGACGACTGGTCCGTTGACTTTTCGTCAGCTGACTTTTCGTCAGCCGAGTCGCCCTGAAGTTGGGAGCTAATCTCAGACGCTTTGTCGATCAATTTGCCTTGATCCGCGGCGGCTGCTTGTTCATCCTGACCACCTTCAGTTCTTCCGCGCAAGGAACTTTGCAGCCTCAGCAATCGATCGGTCTCTTCAATCCACCGCCGAATTTCATCGCGTTGTTCACGAATTCGCTGTTCCCTGTTTTCGCTCTGCAGCAATGCAAGCACACGAGCAAGTCCTTCTGCGGTTGCTTTTTGGCGTTCAATGGCTTCTGTGTATTGTTTACTCTCCAAGTTGGATGCAGCCTTGACCATCAACTCAGCTAGCTGGGCTTGTTTTCCCAATTGAACGGCCTGTTGCAGTAAGGCGGCTCGCGATGGATTCTCGACAGCCTCCAATTGGGCACTGCGAAGCAGCAATGCTTCCAATCGCCCATAGCGCTCAGCTGTGTTATTTTGTTGTCCGGCTAATTCTTTGACGGAAGCGGAATCGGTCGGAGCTGTCTGCGCAAGCAAGGCGGATGAAAGTCCGAAAACAGATACACCGATTGCCAAATCCAGTGCCCGGGCAAGGAAGGTAAGTAGTGAAAAATGGAACATTTCGAGCAGCGTCCGACCATTCATATGGCACCTAGTTGTTTGGGAATCCCAAAGCTACAAGAGCGTTTTTTTAATGAAAGTTTAATACTGATGATTGCGATAGGACTTGAAAATCCACACTACTTCATGCCGAAGACAGCTAGAGGGCATTCATTGAAGAAAATCGAAAATGCCCTGTTTGCGTTGTTTTTCCGTAGCATCCAACAGTTGTTGCTGGTCTTCGAGTAGTCCACGGACTAAATCAACTATTTCGTTAAATGACGCAATGTCCAACATATTTGCCTTGATGGCTTCTAGTTGCACCAGAACCTTGTCCAGAGAAACTAATGCGGGGCCAACGGATTCTCTGCCTTGTCGTTTCAACGTCTCAGCCTGCATAGCAATAAGTCGATCCTCAAGTTCCACATAGTCATGAGATAGCAATGTGCGTAGCGGATCGTGGATCCTTGCCGCCAAGCGTTCCTGACGGTCGTAACTATCGATTCGATTGTTAACTAATTGGCGACGCAAGTTATCCACCCGTGCCGCAACACTTGATAGCTCCTGTTCCGACTTGTCAGCTTGCAAGACACACTGTTGCGCTCGAAGATTGGCCAGTCGCTGGGCATCCTCTCGATCATCTTTGTTGGCTTCAGGTTGTGCAACTGTTGGTAGTGAAACGAACAGCACTTGTTGTTCCATGGATACCCTGGAATCAAAGCTGGCTCCCAGGGACTGAATAGCCTCTCGCAATTGATACAGCTCGGAGATGATCAATTCTAAACGCTGACGAAGTTCCAATTCTTGGCGTTCTAATATCACCAGCAGTTGATCTACCGTAACGATTGACAGCTGATGAGCTTGACTATGTCCGACGTGTGGCTCAGTCGAAAGGTCAAAATGATCCTGAGCACTAAGCATTAGGGCCAGGTTTGTACCCGTCTGCACGGAGAACTGACCAGTCTCGGACAATGCCGCCAAATCCAATGCAAAGTCAAAATGCTCATCTCCGGGGATAGGGATTGGCAGGGCCGTTATTTCAGAATCACCGCCAACAAGTTCGACTCGTAGCTCGGCCAGTCCATGATCATCCTTCACTGTCCCTTGAATGGGTAAGCTGGCATGGGGTGTAATCGCTAACCCGATTCCGTCGAGCTGAGTGGAGAGCTCTGGTATCGTGTCTTTCTGGACCGCCACTACGTATCGAGTAATGAGTTCGGAGGCAAGGCCAGATCGGTCCAGCAGGCGAACCTCAACGACCTGGCTGGTGTTCAATGTCGAAAGGGGAATG
This sequence comes from Planctomycetales bacterium, assembly GCA_020427005.1. Taxonomy (GTDB): domain Bacteria; phylum Planctomycetota; class Planctomycetia; order Pirellulales; family Pirellulaceae; genus Aureliella. Next base: position 37,483 of record JAGQOY010000011.1, on the reverse strand, counting down.
CGAAACCGATTATCCTCCGGTGCAACGGACAATACTTGAAATTCTGAATGCTCATCCTCACCACGTTGGACATACTGCACCGAGGATAAAGCCTGACTCGCTTCTCCTTCCAACCAGACCGTGGTACCTTCGGGAATTAGCAAGCCACTTCTGTATGCCAGATGTTCTTCAGCCGGACGACTAGAAAAACTATCGCGAAGATAATCAGGATACTGGCAGTAGATTTGAAGCTGTGTGATTACCGGAGGTGGGACGGCCTGAATCCTGAGATCCCGTATTCTCGCGTCTAACCCGATAACACTAAGCGTAATGTCGCCCACTATGCCATCTAGTGGTGGTCCGTCCAGTGTAAAGGACTGCCAATTGTCGCGAGGAGCTCCTACGCGTCGAAGATTGGCCCTTCCACGACCGCCATCGTCTGACTGGTAAAACAAGGTACATATCTCTGGAGTACGTTGAGCCTTTGTGTTGGCTGCTACGTGCAGAACTGCCGTGCCTCCTATTGAGACATTCACATGACCATCGACAAACGGTAACAGGCTTCGTTCGGCGGTGACCTGCCCCGTGAATGCTGGTAGCTGTATCTGAATTCCGTCTGCTCTTAGTTCTGCGGAACGTGGCCAGGGGACATCGGACAGTTTGAAGAGCCTCGCGCTCCAATGTGCAAACCATGGAGGAGCACTGATGGCAACTCCTGATGTCAGCACGAGACCTAGGCCAAGGACAACTCCAGCACTCCACAGGGGGCGCCAATTGAATAGCTCACCTACTTCAACACGACCGATTTTTTCAGCTGCAATGTCGTGGGCCCGAATCAACATTGCCGCATGAGCATCTGGATTGGATGCGTCAGATTGCGAGCGTTTGGCAAGCTCAACGGCAGTAATCAACTCATTTTCGAATTGCGAATTGTGACGTTCTATTAACAATGCGAGCGATGAATCCGATATCGTCCGCCAGAGACGCAATACAATAGAGCCGATAAAAAACCAGACGGCTCCGAGGCCCATCAATGATAGGCAACCGACCCGTACCCAGCGTGGTGACTCGTAAGCGCCAAATTGTACGGGTACATAATCGACCAATGCTCCGGCCCAAAAAATGAACATTACCCAACAAGCAATTAGTAATAGGCCATAGGTCCATACGTAGAATCTTAAAGTGTCACGGATCGAGGATAAACCGTGGCGGATGGAGGGGGCTAAAACCAAAGAGTTTTGTCGGAGCGTCATGCGAAATTGGAATCCGAACGAGAAGTGTCAAATTATCGAGCTCTATTTTACCGTCCTCGATACATTCAGTCTTGGCAATCGACGGAACTCTCCTGGGAAATTATTGAAGCGGCATGTTGCTTGCCTGCAAAATGCATTGCTGCACCGTCAGGTCATGGGCATAGGAATAAGGGTATGCACGGGTGCCCTGAATGGCTAAGGCCAGATCAATTAAGTCTCCGTCATAGCGTCCTGTCATCGGTGGTAGGGAGATCGAGTGGGTCCCTTTGGCGTAGTTTTCACGTGGGGCGTCCAAAGTTAACGTGAGCTGTGGGGGTTCGAGGGGTAGTATTGAGATTGTCCCTCGCGTTCCGCAAACGACAAACTGACGCCTCCTACCTCCCTCAACTTCGACGACGGAGCTCCGAACGGTGGCCGAAGCACGTGGGTATTCGAAAACTGCTAGGCAATTATCATGCAGATCATCATCGAGATGTGTTCGCTTATTGATCGGGAGAATTCGATCAGGTTTGCCAAGCAACTTTACAACAGCATCTATTAGGTGGCAACCCAATTCAAACATGGAGCCTCCTGGATATTTGGCCAAAATTTGGCGCTCCAAGTTTCCAACTTGTTTGCTAATTACAGCGTGCACTTCGAACACGTCTCCCAACCAACCCGCCTCAACGGCATTAAATAGGAATTGAAACGCAGGGTTCGATCGAAACATATATCCCATTTGCAGCTGCAATTTCTTGCTCTGTGCCAAATTCAAAACTTCATGGAATTCACTGAGGTTTGCGCCTGCAGGTTTGTCCAGGTGAATGTGTTTGTTATGCTCTAAACACCGGCGGGCGATTGGCAGTAATCGATCAATTGCGGTTTCAACCAGGATTAGATCTATATCATCACGTGCCAGTAATTCTTCTTCGCTCATCCAGTTGGCATTGCTGTATGGACTCGACTGAGCTGCTGCAGACCGCATCTTGGTATCTATCTCTGCAATACCAACGACATCGTAAAAATCACTTAGTCGACTAACCGTCTCGTACTTTCCGGCCGCGTGTGCATGACCGACTCCTATTTGCCCGACCTTCAACCTCGACTCGGTCGCCCAAGCGGCACATGGTGACATCAAGGTAGACAGAACGCTGAGAGATCGAATTCCAAACTGTCTCCGCAAAATTGACATATTTGATCCTCGGATAAATGTAGTTTGAATCCATAAGGGGAATAGGGATAACGCGATTGCCAAGGGTAGGACAACGACGACAAAGCTCTGAAGAATTTACTAATTTCTTGTTTCAGCTCTACGAATAGAACATACGCTTTGCCAAGTAGGCATGCTTGGTTCTCAACGTCGCATAATGGCCAGTTTAGGGTAGAATTACCTGGGGAAGATAGACGTGCTGTGCAAGACAAGCAGCTTTCTCAAGCAAGTCTCCTAATTAGGGCACGAATTTTGCTTGCTGCTGAAGTCGGTGTTTGGCCGGCATCGCGATCCTGCGGGGTCTTTTGACCAATTCTGTATCTAAAACGAGGCGTACGTTTATGAAGCCAATACTGAGTTAGGGGATTTGCGATAGATGGGAGTCACTCACTTTCGTGCTTGCCATTGTTGTGGTCTAGTCCACACCGTAAAAGATTTGTTGCCGGGGCAAGAAGCTTGTTGCATACGTTGCCATAGTTCAATCGACTCGGGCAGTCGCAGTGCGTCACGGTCTTCAGCACGTTGCTTAGCCGCGGCCAGCGGTGCGGTGTTGTTATATTTTCCGGCTATTCTTCTTCCCATTCTAGAAATAGAAAAACTCGGACATCATCATCGGGCCAGTTTACTTGGAGGAACCGTAGACTTGTTACGTGAGGGGCAGTGGTTGGTGGGCGGTGTTGTTTTGGTGTTTTCGATACTGCTTCCCCTCTTCAAGTTGTTGGCGTTGCTTGAGCTTAGTTGGATAGGGTTAACCCATCGCAAACACCGGGCTTGGACATATCGCATGGTGGAATGGACTGGTCGCTGGAGCATGATGGATGTACTCCTGCTGGCGCTGCTGGTAGCGATGGTCAAATTAGGCGATTTGGTCTCATTTCACTTCGGCCCAGCGGTTTGGGCTTTCGTCTTGTGTGTGATTATGAGCCTGTTGGCATCCCTGATGTTTGATCCTCATGCGATTTGGGATGAAAGAGAAATAAAGTATGCCAAATAAAGACGCATTACAATCCAACGATGAATCGGCTTTGCCATTAGCGGTTATGCAGGAACAACGTGGAGGAATTAAGGGCCTGGGGACGAGACTATGGTGGCTAACCCTTTTGTGCGCAGTTGTGGCTATAGCCCTAGTGGCCAATAGCCTACGACAACAGGGACCCATCATTCGCATTCGTTTTCAGTCTGGCCACGGAATCAAACCGGGAGATACGTTACGCTATCGGGGAATCGACGTTGGGGAAATAACAGAGGTACATCTGGTTGAGTTATTGGATAATGTTGAAGTTACGGTTCAGCTATTAGTCGGGCACGAATCCCTAGCCGTTGAGGGGAGTCAATTCTGGATTGAAAGACCGCAAGTACGACTGGGGCAGGTACGCGGGTTGGATACGGTACTCGGTGCCAAATATCTCTCAGTCATGCCAGGACCCCCAGGATCGAACACGCGAACTGAATTTATTGGCAGTGAATACCCGCTCATGATGCCTGACGGTGAAGGAGTGGAGGTGCGAGTGAGATTTCCAGCTGGGGAAGGGCTAGAAGTTGGGGACGTGATTCGCTACCTGGGTACAGCCGTGGGGGAAGTGAGTTACGTAGAGATTTCGGAGGAGCTGGATGCGGTTTGGGTTGGTATGCGTTTGGTAGGTCCCGCCCGGAGTTTGGCTCGTCAAGGAACTCAGTTTTGGATTGAACGCCCTCGGTTGGATGTTTCTGAGATTCGCGGATTGGACACGCTGCTCACTGGACGCTACATCGCCGTGCAGCCAACACGCGAGTCCGGAGATTTGCAAACACAGTTTGTAGGTCTGTCCGAACCACCTCCACTCCCTCGTCGCGAGGGCTCGCTTGAAATCGAATTGGATGCCGGGCATCGGATGGGCCTTGTCCGAGGTGCTCCCATCATGTATCGAGGTTTGGAAGTTGGACGCGTGGCAAACGTTGATTTGACGGCAGATGGGGCATCTGTTCGCATCAATGTAGTCATCGATGCGGACTACGCGGAACTGGTGAGAGTCAACTCGAGATGGTGGATTCTCAGCGGGATTCGATTGGATGCAGGGCTGTCTGGCGTCCAGTTGTCGGTGGATTCGATCAGTTCTTGGCTGAGGGGAGGCATTGCGTTTGCCACCCCTGATGAACCTGGTGCACACGTCGTAACGGGACACCGATTCTCTTTGGCTGCCGAGCCGGAAAAGGGATGGTTAGATTGGCAGCCCAGGATCGCATTGGAACAGACAAAACTTGGCAAGAACATCGTCGCCTATCCCAAAGCTATAAAAGTAGTTGCCAGTTGGCATGGATCAATTTTGGGGCTATATCGTCGACATACGGTGGAGACCTGGGGCTTGGGGTTGGTTGATGGGCGGTTAGCTGTTCCTAAGAAATTCATTGATAGCGTTCATAAACGTGGTAACTCTCCAATTGTCTTGGAAGTAGGTGGAGTCAGTGCTCCATTTGAATCCGAAGCTGCCCAGCAGAATAAAGTTGCCTATTTGAAGATTCCGATTGGAACAAATCTATCGCTTTGGAAACCCGAATCTCTGATGGGTAACTGGGATGGGCAAGCAACATTATTGGTCATCAATCCAGAACTTGGCGAGCCACTGGCACTGGACCGCACTCGGCTAACGAACATCGATGCCGGCGAGATTTCTATCGCCATTGATGTTTCGATGGCGCCCGAATTGGAGGGCTCGCCTGTGTTAGAGAGCAGCACAGGCACCGTCGTTGGGCTCCTTGTCCAAGAGGCCATCGGCTGGCGAATTGCTAAGTTTTAGGAATTTTACTCTAACCCGCTGTGCTTTGTAGCATCGTCTCCGTGTTAGCCATGAGCGCTAATGTGGCTTACTGCGAGACGCAGCGATGCAACGCGTTTGATTATCGAGGCAACCAATTATCAAACGGGCGCAAGATAGCAACTCTTAGGTGAACTCTGCGCCAATCACATTAGTTAGCAGACGGCTCTAACTCGCCGGTCGGAACTTCGTTTCCGCTAGTCTCGGGAGTTGTTTTCGGTTCGTCTGCGCTGGCAGCTTCTTCGGCAAGTTGTGCTGCTTCTTCTGGAGTGAGTACCTTAGGGGTGAGCACAATAACGTCATCCTCGATTTCTAGCCGCTCAATGCGCCGCAAGAATTTGGCGAACTCAACGTTTTTGTATAGGTCTTTGGCTAAGTTTTCATTCCGAATGGCTGACATGAAATCTTCTGGAAGTGGCTCGCCGTTGATCGACGCTTCGGTGGCCTTCACAATTAGAACGCCATTTTCCAGACTGGGTTGAATCGTCACCGAACCATTAAAGTACCTGCCCCTTAACCCAGGGAAATTGTCCAGAGGAAAGCTGACGTCGGCGCTTACCTTACCATCCTTAATTTGCAAATAGACTCGATTCTTGAGATCAGGATTGTTGGCTATCAGCGCATTTATTTCATCTGCGGTAAGTATTAGCGGTTCAACCTCAGGTTCTAAATCATCAATCGCTTTTTTGAATGATTCAACACGGTTCTTGATAGCGGTAGCCTCCTCTGCAGTTACTTCAACGGAGGGCAAATCTCTCGGCGCCGAGGCCGTGTATTTGTTAATCTGTTGCTGCACCAGGCGATATCCCATAAAGGTAACGACTCCCATGGAAACCATGCCCAGCAATATCACGCCGAGGCACCCCCCTAAGAAGCAGCCACATGGGAAAGACTTTTGACGTGGTGGTTGGTACGTTGGGGGCTGGGTATCTTGAAAGTTCATTGGCTTGGGTAAATCCATTCAAGTAGAAACTGATATCAACGACAGCAGTTGAAGTATTCGTGAAAAAGTCCTGGCTCTTGGAAGAATAGGCATTTTTTAGCATAGCCGCTGCGTGAAGGCTACTTCCCCTGTTGCGACATTACGCGGTCACACGATCGATTCTTTGACCAGCATGCCGGATGATTCGTGAAAGTCGCATAATGGAAGCCGATTCTACCGTTTTGCGAGATTTCTGGAAAAAACTACCACGGGGCCAGGATGTGCAAATGATGGCCAACAGTTCAGAAGATTTTGGGGTGAACTCCATTCAATTGGTTGCCGAAACTGGAATAACTTCTTGAATCCAGGCTCGAAGTGCATCGATTCCGACAGTCAATTGTATTGGTGCTCGGCCGTTTTTAAATTCCACAGCCGCTTCGAAGAACAGTTCATTGCCCCAACGACTAGGCGTAGCGTACCCAGAGTTGATATTGCTAAGCGGACCATACTTTCCCACCAAACTAGTTTGTAGTGCCTCCAGCGATTGCCGCACGGCTGCATTTTGATGCTCGCGAGCCATCAATCCCTGGGCTTTGCCTACATCGCCGGACAGCCATAGATTTAGGAACTGTTCGACTAGCAAAGGCAAGCTAGGTTCGTCGATCAACTGGTCAGCAAAATAGCCAATTCCGTCGGCATCAAAGTAGAACGCAACCAAATGATCGCCATCAAACGTTAGTCTCACTGGAATCGTCTGTGATTTTCCGGGTGTTTCAAATGCGACTTCATCAAAACGTCGTCCATTTTCAATTCTAACCCACGATCGATAACTCTCGGGAGCCTGAATCGTTTGCGTCTGTTCTTCAAGCGAATGAAGAAAGGCGCTTAGCAGAGGTCGGGAATGTTCGCTGAGCAAGGCCTTTGAAATCAACGGCAAAACACGCGCGGGCTCAAAACTCGAGAACTCTTCACAAGCCTCAGCAACCGGTTTAGTTGGAAACCTTGTTGGATAAACGGTGTTAAATGCCGCGTCGAAATGGATGATTTTCCAAGCAGCTTCCTCCTTGTCGGAGGTCTCGAATATGGTCTCGAAAAAATGTCGCGAACCGTCCTCAAAACTTGCACTAGTTATACACTGGAGCTGCGCGATACTTTCACGTTCGGCTGCTTCTGACCACCGTAGTTGCTCGTGGCGAAGGGCGACGATCGGTTGGTTGAAATAATTGCCCGCTTTGCGAAAAATGTCTTCCAGTCCGGTCGGCCCCAAACTTTGTATTAAATCTGTAGAGAGGGCTCCAGCGGTGGCCCCTTGATCGAATGAAAAGAAAGACTTCCAAAACTCGTTGGCTTGTCCGGCAATATCAGCATGTTCGCCGATCGCATCACAGGTGCTAAAAATGCCATCTTGGGAATCAATCGTAATATTATTCCAGCGGTGATTGGAGAGCTCGATGCGGACGGAATACGTTTGGTCTCCAGCGATTAACTGTCCCGAAACCACTTGCCCCGTCGGAGTTTCGTAGGCAGACCAAAGGTCCCAATCTGACAATACTTGTGAATTGCTATCGGTTGATGATGCCTGAGGTATCAGGTGTCGATGAAACTCGTGAAGCCGCGATGCATCCGACATATCGCGAATTTCAGGCTGCATATAGTCTAACCAAGTTTTTGAATCTGCAGTGAACAGAGATTCGATGGTCTCAGAAACGATGACGGCAGATTGAGGCTCTCTGGTTGGCCAAGTTGGATATGCTTGCACACCCGTTAAGTGAGGCTTGGCTACCTCACCTGGCGAGATTGGAATTGTAAAGTCAACCAAGGCGATTCCTTTCCAGCCCCGCTTGGACTGAATTACGAAGCTAATTCGAAGGAGCTTAGTATCGATCTCTGGACCATCTAACAAGCTAGTCTTTTTCCACTCAATGCGAGAAATCTCACCAACTCGCCCAGCCGCGAACACATTTCCCACTTCTTCCAGAGCCGCTTCAGTAATGCGCTCTTTGAGGGCGTGTGAAAACATGCTTTGCGCTGCCTGCCACTGGCCGAGCTTTAGTTGCTCCAGGAGCAGGCGGGCAAGCTGCACATATTGTTGGTCATTTATGGGGAGTTGTAACCAACCCCAAGGTAAGTCATGTCCTGTCCAGGCGACGTCAACAACACGGCCGTGTAAGTGTGTCAACTGCAGAAAGTATGTGGCATGTTCGAAACGCACCGGTCCGTACAAGACCCTAGAATTCAGATTACCCTCCCAACAACTCCAACCGTCCGGATTTCCTACTGGTGTGCGCGGGGACTCAACTTGCCCCACCGATTGAATCAAGGTTTGACTGAAACGGTCTAGTACTTGCCAATTCACCAGGCTGGCCTCAATTGGTGAAATGATGCCTTGTGTATTTGCTTCCGAAATTGCATTCAGAAACTGGGTGAGCGTTTCTTCATCTTGTTGGCTGAGCAAAATCGACGGAAAACGCAACTCGTCCGACCCAAAATTGTTTCCGCAACGCAACTCCATATCCTGAACTTTGGTTGTCGTTGCTTCACACACAATATTTTGGTTCTGCCACAGCTGTGCCGTAGCTGGTTGCAGAGTGGGTACCTGCAAATGTATTCGTACCGCGTCGTAATTTTCCTCGAGTGCTAAGACTTGGCGAGATTCGGAAAGCTGAATGCGCGTAACCAACTGCTTTGACGTTTGACCGTTCTTCAGATAGCGAATGGTGGCAAATAGGATTTGGTTTACAGGGCCATGGCAGACCAGCTTGAGTTCTGTAGGAGGGAGATCACTTGTGGCAACTAGCGTGTTGGGGGCAGAAGAGGATTCATTTGAAGGAAGTTTCTGTGCACGGGCGGTGGACGAGAGTGCACTCGCGACGATCGTACCGACCAAGAACATCCATGCTACCTCGGCCAGCGACCTCTGGCGTACCACTGGCAATTGAACGATAGAATTAGGCAGTGAGAAAATCATTAGTCGTTTTGTACCGTTTACAAGAGGTCGAGGCGCAAGTAGCTAATCGAGTCTTTTTTGAACATTGACGATGATCGAATGTCACAGCTGATTCTTCGTCAGCGTAACGTTTCAGGTCTACACCCAACAGGGGCAGCCGCATTTTTGTGAACTTGTATGTGAAACGATAAGCATATGACATTTAGGGTTTGCGCCAGTGGATAGTGATAGAATCATTCGCGGTGGGATCGCCTGTCAGCGGGGCAAGTGGTCCGTCCCCAGTGCCTTTGGGGCCCAGCATACCTCCGATACCCGATTGTCGACCTCGCCTGGTTTTGAAATCGAAAGCCGAGGCCCAGTCAATGCTCCAGACCGTAAAACACAAAGCAGTAACTGTATTCTCCTTCTTATGCCTGGCAACCAACCAAGTTACAAAACTATCGCTTCCAGTGGCTGAAACTAATCTGCCTTTCTTGTCCTGTGATTCCCATGGAACAATGTTACGGGGTCGATCTTCCGCATGGACGTTTCGCCCGTCCGGGGCTGCAAGCGATTTGAACGCACTTTGTTTCATCCAAGGTTTCGCACCTTTTTCGCTGTCGCGAACAGGCAATTGACTTTCACCGATCTCAAACTGCCAATTTTTGCGCCCCTCGCCATCCACATAGTCGGCTGTCATCTTGGACTGCAATAGGGCTTGCATAAACCCAATTTCATAATCGGCCGGTACGATGCTAGCCACGGGATTGACCGTACCATCAATTTTTAGAATTGGTCCCGATATTGCTACGCATTCGCCGAGCTCCGGGTCCATCCAAGGATTGTATGACAAAGGGTCATTTAACGTGGGTGTTATTTGTGCGTTCCATAAGGACGCCAATGATCGTGGTTTGACGACAAGATCCAGTTTCACGAATCCTGTCGGCGCACCCATCGAGTTGGACTGGGTCACTTCAATTGTAGTTCTGCCAGGCTTCAGTCCTCGAACGCCTAGCGTCTGAGGGTTATCGACGATCCACTCCCAGTTGTAGTCTGCAGGCGACTGAGGCGAGAACACCTTGGCAATATCAGGATCACGGCAGTAGACCGACTCTCCTCCACCATTGACGACTTGAAACAAGCCGGTTTGATTGACTTCTAACTCCATGCTCGTTACAAGTCCGCCCTGGTCAAAATGCGGTATTTGGGGAGGTATTGGGCTGTGGAAACTGAATGCGAGACGAACGCTTGGTTGAACAACTGAGGCCGGACGATGGACAAACTTGGGCGGCGGACTGGTAGGTACCAAGGTTGTAGCGATCGGAGTGCTTTCAGCTATGCACAGTTCCTGATCGATGGCCGCCATGGTCATGATACCGACTATGTTATCCGCCCGACTCTGATAGCTACGATTGACAATTTGGCGTTGATTCTTGAACGCTAAGACGGCGGTAGCGGTCGAATTGCCAAAGAATTGAAGTCGCAATTCCTCACGATCGATTGCCTGACGGTTGAGTTTAATCAGTGCTCGCTGAATGAGCCCTACGTGAGGTCCCTTGGCGCCCTGCACTATGTGGGCGGAATGAGAAACGGAAGCGGCCTCGAGCTTGGAATTGCCCTGAAGCATTTTCGATCGAAGTACCATTTGCACTCTCCCAATACAGATTTTGACTTCACTACTTATTACTTGACCAGCACATCCCCTGCGGAATCGTCCAACGATCTCTGGCTAAACGACTGGGGCTGTATCAGTCATATTGCTGGGCCCGATGAGACCGAACAGTTTTCTCGTAAACTTTTTTGAAAACTCGCGCAATTGCGGACTTTAGGTCAACCTGCGGCTATTCCGCAGGGCTTGGGGCGGAAGGGCCAGACGCTCTGAATCGTAAATCTTCAGAAAATTCTGTTCGTTGTATTCGGCATCGGCAATTAAGAAGTTGAAGTACGTTGCGTTCAACCCACATCAGATTCTGGAGAAATAGAAAATGTCGAGCCGAGCACACAGATTAATAACAAAACTGCAGCAATTAGTAGCAGGTCAGGTACGTCAATTTCATTCAATTTGCGGAGATCAAATTGCGCAGAAAAGGAGGAGATTATCTCGCAGTTTGCAAATAGAAACGTTGCAAGGTCGAGAACTGATGGCAGCCGACCTGACCGCCATTTACGATCCCACCGTTCGGCAGATCAATGTCGAGGGAACTGAGGCTGCTGACAGTATTCTTATTTACCAACGTGAGGGTATGGTTTCCATTGAGAACCTTCCCATTGTAGATCTAGTCAGTGGAGTGGCGTACGATTCGCTCGCTTCAAGCGAAATCGATTGGATACGCGTGGAGGCTTTGGACGGCGATGACACGATCTACTTCGATGATACGTTCGCAGCTGAGGCTCATGTGATCAACTTCAATGTAATCGCTGGAGATGGAGCAGATTTGATTACCACGGGGCGTGGTGCCGACTTGATCAACGCCGGTAGTGGCGACGACAGCGTTGCAGCCGGCCCCGGAGAGGATACCGTTTATGGTGGCCCCGGTTATGACACGCTATGCGGCGAGGATGGCCGGGACTTTCTCTACGGACAAGACGATGCTGATATGATCTTTGGAGGAGAGGGTGACGATTCAATATCAGGAGGAAATAGTTACGACACTTTATTTGGCGAAGGAGGTTGGGACAAGATTTGGGGTGACGAGGGCGGAGACGCTCTATATGGTGGCCCTGGTGATGATCGCTTGTGGGGTGGTGACGGTATCGACAATTTGGAAGGCGGAGATGGAAACGATATTCTCCGAGGCGATGCAGATGAGGATTGGTTATATGGTGATGCTGGGAACGACTGGCTTTACGGTGGAGCAGACATGGATCACCTATACGGCAGCGTAGGAAATGACAGGCTATTCGGCGAGGATGGTGATGACGAATTATTTGCCGGTGGACTTATTTTTGCACTCGGCCAGCAAGACAACGACTTTCTTCAAGGTGGTGAGGGTGCCGATTTGTTGGATGATTCATTTGGTACCAACACGCTTGACTATAGTGAGGGAGTTGTCGGGGTCAACGTGAATCTTAGCACGGCTCAGGTGACTGGAGGCAATGCTTCGGGTGATGTTCTTCATGGTAACTTCAGAAATGTCTATGGCACCCAAGGCAATGATCGTATCATTGGTGATGCAGGCAACAATTATTTGTGGGGCCTGGGAGGTAACGATCAACTGAATGGCCTGTCTGGTACGGACTACGTCTACGGCGGTGACGGTGACGATACGCTCCTTGGAGGAGATGGGAATGATTTTCTATGGGGTGAGGCTGGCCGAGATCAACTGAACGGGCAAGCTGGGCTAGATGTTATACGCGGAGGCTACGGGGACGATACGCTGGTCGCCATCGATGGCGTACAAGGAGACAATCTGGATGGTGAGTCCGGAGCCGATGTTTATTGGGTCGACGGAATCACGAGCTTTTTTGGTCCTAGGGATCAAGTGGCAGTAACGAGCGGTGATGTTGTGCGGTCGGTATTGAATTTCACCAACGCAGCCGACAAATCTCTCAATGGGGATCGCATCGCCGATCCATCGACATTCGAACCAAGTACTATGATTACACGCCCCTATCGATCCTTCATGGGCAATCCTTTATTTTCGGATTTAGGGCCACGGTTGGAAGACATTGATCAAAACGGGTTGGGCGACTGCTATGCATTGTCCGGTCTAGGCGCTGTGGTGCGGCAAAGTCCTGACGCAATACGCAGTCGAATCGTCGACTTCAATGACGGAACGTTTGGGGTAAAGCTGGGCAACAATTACTACCGTATTGATGACGATTTGCCGGTGATCGGAACAGGAAGTCGGACACCTGTTTACGCCGGTTTAGGTCTACAGGGCAGTTTGTGGGTCGCCTTGTTTGAAAAGGCGTTCGCTTATTACCGCACCGGAGCGAACAGTTACGCCTCTTTGGAAGGCGGCTGGAGCAATGAGTTCAAACTTGCCCTAGGTGCGACGGATCATAGCTTCTTAGACTACAATCAGTACACCAGCAAAGTGACATTGGGTAATGAGCTTGTACAACGCTTCCGCAATGGTGAATGCGTTACGTTTGATTTTACAGGTACGATACTATGGGGCAACGTACCGTTGATTCGCAATCATTCATATGTTGTTAGCAATGTGACTGTGAGTGCCAGCGGCAAGCCGATGAAAGTAACGTTATACAATCCGTGGGGAAGCGATGGAGCGGGCAATGATGGCAGTGACGACGGTTTTGTGACCCTCGACGCAAACGATCTGTTCAATCAAAATGCTCGAATGGCCTGGGGACGTGTTTCCGTAGTCTAACTAAAGCAGGCTTCACGAAAGAGACGGCAAGAATCCGTCACAATTAAGCTCGCTGTAGCAGCGCGGCACTGGGGCTCTCTTTGGCTTGGTGCCGCGCAGCCAATTAACTCGCATTGATTCACCACATTGAAGCCGCACAAATATCATTGATGGGATTTCAGTCGGATAGGCTTATAGCTTGTCAGCAAAAAAAGGCTGGAAGCCTATCCTACTTTTACTAATGCGGACCTATTTTTGAGCGAAGGCGGAGTGGGAAAAAAGTCGTTGATTTCGGTGCGATTTACGCTAGAGTTTCGCTACCGAGGAAGACGTTTCAATTGCATTTGGGCTTGACTATCCGGGTCCTGGTACAATCCTCGAAACTGATCTCCATCGATTTGGCCAGATACAATGGCTATGCCAACAACATCGACTGCTTGTGCGGATGCTGATTTTGCCTCGGTTAGTTGGAACGAGACTTGGTTTCCCTTAATAGTACCTTCGATGGCCCATTCGAATTCGCCTTGCTCCGTTGTGTAGGTTCCGGACAGAAACTCGCCAGCCAACCTCTCAATTGTAAACGTCGCGTCGCCAACGACGTTATTGCCAATGAAGCGAAATGTTCCCGTCCAAACGTCACCAACACGCAGCGGCGGCGAGTGCGTGAACATCCAAGGTAAGCAGGCCAAGACTGCGCATGCAGAAAGTGTGACAATCACTGCGACGGTCTGAATGGAGACGCGTTTCTTTGGAATTTGGGTATTGGGTAAGCGCTGCGTAACGGATCTCATCTTTGGCGGATCGATGGTCTGTTGCGTAGCGAAATCTCGCAATGCGGCTGCAAAATCTTTCATAGACCCGATTCGTTCCGACGGCGACTTGGCGATCGCTCGCATACAGAGTGCGCTAATATCAGGCGGGATATCGTTTTGCCAGGAATCGGGGGAAGATGGAGATTCGTTCACGATACGGACCAGCATCTGAGGTGCAGTTGCCGCTTCGAACGGCAGGCGCCCAGTCAACATTTCATACAATACAACTCCCAGACTGTAGATGTCCGCCTTCAAATTGTCACAGCTCTCTGGTGCAATAATACGTTCTGGAGCAATATAGGCAGGAGTGCCAGCCACCGTATCAATCGAAGTGAGACGAGCTGAACCAATTGCTGGGCTGTCCATTAAGCCGAAATCCATCACGATTGGATCGGCTTCTCCGTCCAGCATGATATTGCTTGGTTTGATGTCGCGATGAGCAATACCGATTCGATGCGCAGCTTCTAATGCTGATGCAATTCGAGCGATCAGGCGCAAGGTAACTTTCAGCGACGGGAGGCCGGCTCGAGCCAATTGTTCTGCTAGAGTGCAGCCCGACAAATAGGGCATTACCATGAACAATTGATCTTCGTGTTGGCCAAAATCATAGATCGCCGAAATGTTGGGGTGATGCAAGGCTGCCAGTGCTTTGGCTTCGCGGCCGAAACGGTCGTTTACTTTGTCATCACCGAGATTGTTTTTGCGGGGCAATTTGAGAGCCACCAAACGATCTAAGAATATATCGTGCGCTAGCCACACGTCTGCCATCCCTCCGCTGCCTAGTTTATCAACCGGCCGATATCGGTTCGCGAAATCGGGAAGAATGGCATGAGGTGGAGGCACTTTTGAACTACCAGGTAGCCCCTTCAGACCTGGCGCCAAGACAGTACCTGTGCCGGAATATCCTGGTAGGACGCATGATTCTGAGAATGCGTCTATTGCTTGATGAAATGCAATTTGAGCTCGCAAGTCATCGGCCAGGTGTGGGAACCGCCTCACAAACGATTCGATTTCAGGTGCAGGTCCATGTAGTTCTCGCAGCAGAAACTCCTGATACACAATGTCCAAAAGCCGTTGATGATCGAGAGATAACTCCGGAAAACGCGACACATAGACTTCGACGTTGAGTGGTTTGCCGTCCATCCATCTTTGCAATTGGTCGACAGCAATGATGTCTAGATCCTGGGTCGAAAGAGTCTTCTGGGTATCTGCAAAATAATCCGCCAACGAAAATTGGTTGTCGACATTGCCACTGAAAAGCTGCTTCGACAATGCGCCTGATAGCGTATGCCAGTCGTCGGAACTGTCAGGCATGACTAGGATCCAAATTAAGAGACTTGCACAAACGTTCTGTTGCCCTGGCCAGTTGAATACGCCTAGCGTCTGCCGTGCCACCCATTCGGTTTGCAATCTCTTGCCACGAACAGCCATCGCGCCGCATTTGAACAATCTGCAGCTCTTCTGCTGTCATCAACTTGTGAACTCGCTCCAGGATCTCATTGCAAGCCACCAATTGACTGGGGGAGTCAAGTTGTTGATCGGCTAGTTCGAATTTCTCAGGGGCTTCGTGGCGGCGCACATCTCGGCGCTGTTGGTAATGTCGCCGGGCGACCTCGGCTGACTTGTTGCGAGCCATTGTAATGAGTAGCTTGAGTAAATCGTGGCTGTTATCGAGTTCGTATTGTCCTGCAGAGACGCGAACAAAAAAGCTGGCCAATACGGACTGGCAAACATCACCTGAATCCAAGACCCGTCGCAACCGCGGATCGAGCAAACGCATGCGAACCTCTCGACGCACCAACGCTTGGAATTCGGTTACTAGCTGGCATGCGGCCGTTTCGTCACCTGCCCGAATCCGGTTGAGGAATTCCGCGAAATGGTCGGTTTTGTTGTCCTCCACAGACAGCTCCCCAAGGAGTCGAAGAAAGGTGGAAGTAAGAGTTTCTACGGCAGTGAGTGCTTACCAATGGCGGCGACTGTTTTCAGCATCACTAGCATTATGGCAAGTAACCTACGGGTCAGCTGCACGAGCTAAACAACGACCTATGATAGCAGCGTCATTGGCGGCTGGCAGGTGACATTCTTGGGAAACAAAAAAGGCGACAAGTGAGCCCTTGCCGCCTTTTTGCATTTGTGCGTCAGGCATGACGCGCAGCGTCATAGCCTGACGCTGGATAATTGGTAAGCGAAAGCGAACCAGGAAGTAACTTGTCGGGTGCGAGTCCCGATGGAGGCCTTGATGACAGGAACTCCTAGCCGAACTGCAAGGGTGTCTGGGGCGACCCAGAATCTGAAGGAAGCAGCAGGCAAACTCCCGGTCCGAGGAATACGAACTGCATACGAGGCGACGATTTGGTGGGCGAGAGGGCAAACAGACTCAAAGCCCAATGTCATTCGGACTGAGTCGTCGTATATGCGGCGGATAGGTGGGAGGAAAGTTACGCGTCTTACCCTGAGAGATCTGCGGTGCGGCCTTGATGCTAGTTGCTTCGAGAGGAGCGATGATACCACCGCCGAAGTCAGCCGAGGCCATAGTAGTCGGTGCTTAGACCGGCGAAGGGCCGAACTAGTTTTACACGTTGGGTGCAAAGCATTCGATGAACGATAGTAGACGCAGATCGAAGGCTGAGATGCCGGAGCAGCAAGTCAGAGTAGGCGGCGGAACCGCCGAGGGTAGCTTGCATGCGCGTCAAACGATCACGGCATGCGATGAGTCCACCGAACAATCCGTCATGGTCACTATGGAGGAGGTACTAAGCCGAGGCAACATGTTGATGGCTTTCAACCGCGTCGTGAGCAATAAGGGCGCACCGGGCATCGACGGCATGACCGTCGACGAACTGTGGGGCTATTGCCGCGAAAGCTGGGAAGGCATCCGGGAAGAATTGCTGAGTGGAAGGTATGCCCCCAGCCCAGTTCGGAAGGTAGAGATACCCAAGCCCGGTGGCAAAGGCGTCCGAATGCTTGGCATTCCGACAGTTCTCGATCGACTAATTCAACAGGCTCTGCTGCAGGTGCTAACACGGCTTTACGATCCAATGTTCTCGGACTCCAGCTTCGGTTTTCGGCCAGGCCGGAGTACGCATCAGGCTTTGGATCGTGCCAAAGAGCACATTGCCGCCGGTCACCGCTGGGTGGTCGACATGGACCTGGAGAAATTCTTTGATCGCGTGAATCACGATATCCTGATGAGTCGTCTTACACGCCAGATCGAAGATAAACGCATCCTGAAACTGATCCGCGGCTATCTGCAGGCGGGTATCATGGAAGGAGGCGTCATCAGTCCGCGAAGTGAGGGCACGCCGCAAGGCGGACCACTCTCACCGCTCCTATCCAACGTCTTGCTCGATGAGCTGGACAAGGAACTGGAGCGTCGTGGCCACCGATTCGTCCGCTATGCCGACGATTGCAACATCTATGTTCGCAGTCGCAAAGCAGGTGAACGCGTGCTCGATGGCGTGGAACGCTTCTTGACGACGCGTCTGCGACTGGTGGTCAATCGAGATAAGAGTGCCGTGGACCGACCTTGGAAACGCAAGTTTCTAGGTTATACGTTCACCCAGCACTACCAACCGAGGTTTAAGGTGGCCCCTGAGTCCGTCAAACGACTCAAGAACCGCCTACGCGAGGCGTCTCGGAAAGCGCGTGGTCGCAGTGTGCGACGCGTGATCGCCGAACTGCAGCCGGTCCTGATCGGATGGGTGTCGTATTACCGGAAAAGTGAGGTGAAGAAGACATTCGAGGAGCTTGATCAGTGGATACGCCGTAAGCTGCGAGCCATTCTATGGCGGCAGTGGAAGCGTCCATGGAAACGAGCCCGCGAGCTCATTCGCCTTGGTCTGGACCGCGTTCGCGCGTGGACCAGTGCCACCAACGGTAGAGGTCCCTGGTGGAATGCTGGCGCAAGCCACATGAACCAGGCCATTTCGACCCGCTGGCTAAATCAACTTGGCCTCGTTAGCCTTGTTCAGAAGGCACATGCACTAAATCGTTAAACTAGAACCGCCGTATACGGAACCGTACGTACGGTGGTGTGGGAGGACGGCGGGAGCAATCCCGCCTCCTACCCGATGCCAAAGGCAGATACGCGTCAAGCAGTTCTTCCAATAAACATTTTCACATTTTGATTCACAGTGCACTTCTTTTTCAGAACTATTGGCACTGGATTTTCTGTATTTGAATGACTGATTGAGCATTGAGGACAAAATGGCATTCGCTTTGTGAGGAGATTTCGCGATGACTTTTCGGTTTGACAATTTGACAGTTAAGGCGCGCGAGGCAGTAGCAGAAGCTCAGAGCCAAGCGTTGGGCAATGGCAACCCTGACATGGATCCACTGCACTTGTTAGTGGCTTTGTTGCAGGACAGCGAAGGCATCGTTGTACCGCTTCTCAAGAAGCTTGGTGTTGACGTTGAAAAGCTACGTAAACTATCCCAAAGTGAAGTTGAACGCCTGCCCAAAGTTTCAGGTGGTAGAGAGCCACATTTAGGGCCCGCCTTGCGTGATGCGCTGGAAAGTGCTGCAGCTACTGCGCAGGGAATGAAAGACGAATTCGTAAGTACAGAACACTTGCTATTGGGTCTGGCTAAGCAGGATAATAAAGCCAGCGGGTTGATGAAATTGAGTGGCATTCAAGAGCCAGATTTATTGAAAGCTCTACAATCCGTACGAGGAAGCGCCAGGGTGACAGACGAGAATCCCGAGGGCAAGTTCAATGCTTTGGAAAAATACGGGATTGATCTAATCAAGTTAGCATCACAGAACAAGATAGATCCGGTTATCGGCCGCGATTCAGAAATCCGTCGTGTCATCCAAGTCCTTTCAAGACGCACTAAAAATAACCCGGTCTTGATTGGCGAGCCAGGCGTTGGAAAGACAGCCATCGTGGAAGGATTGGCCCTTAGGATTGTACAGGGAGATGTTCCGCAGAGCTTGAAAAACAAGCGAGTCATCGCTCTCGATTTGGGAGCCCTTGTTGCGGGAACAAAATTTCGAGGGGAATTCGAAGAACGACTGAAGGCAGTACTGCGCGAAGTGAAGGATGCCGATGGAAAAGTCATTCTATTCATCGACGAATTGCATACGGTTGTAGGAGCTGGTGCCGCTGAGGGTGGTAGCGATGCAGCTAACTTGCTCAAGCCGGAACTTGCCAGAGGCCAATTGCGTTGCATTGGCGCGACCACTCTCGACGAGTATCGCAAACACGTAGAAAAGGACGCGGCGTTGGAACGACGATTTCAACCGGTCTACGTGGGTGAGCCAACTGTCGAAAGCACAATCTCCATTCTTCGCGGACTTAAGCCCCGCTACGAGGCCCATCATGGTGTCAAAATCCGAGACGCCGCCCTGGTGGCTGCCGCAAATCTGTCTAATCGATATATAGCCGATCGATTTTTGCCTGACAAAGCAATTGACCTGGTCGACGAAGCGGCCAGTCGTTTAGCTATGGAACGAGAAAGCGTGCCAGCCGAAATAGATGTGGTCCAACGACGTTTGCGCCAATTGGAAATAGCTCAGCGCCAATTGCAAGAGGAAACGGATGAAACAACTGAGGATCAATTGCATGATATCGAAACCGAAATGCACGAACTGCAGCAGGAGTTGGCTAGTTTGCGTGAACAATGGGAGGCTGAGAAGCTTGGTATGAGCGATGTTCAGTCGGTGCGCCAGCAACTGGATCAACTGGAACTCGAGTTCCGAAAACTGGAAACCAATATCCGCGAGAAGCAGTCGGCGGGTATGTCCGTGCCTGAATCCGATTACCAACGCTTGTTTGAATTGGATAAACAGCGACAGGGATTGGCCGGGCAGTTGGAGCAAGACGAACAGCACGTTGCACCCACGAGCGAAAAGCCAAAACTCTTGCGCACGGAAGTCACGGCAGACGAAATCGCTAATGTAGTCAGCAGCTGGACAGGCATTCCGGTTAGCAGAATGCTTGAGACCGAACGCGCCAAACTATTGGTTATGGAAGATCGTTTGCACCAACGAGTCGTAGGTCAGGACGACGCGGTGTCGGCAGTTTCTAACGCGGTACGACGTAACCGAAGTGGACTGCAAGATCCACATCGCCCGATCGGCTCATTCCTGTTTTTGGGCCCCACGGGAGTCGGTAAGACAGAGTTGTGCAAGGCCCTGGCTGAAATTCTGTTTGATGATGATCAAGCTCTCGTTAGACTGGATATGAGCGAGTTTATGGAGCGGCATTCCGTAAGTCGCATGATTGGTGCTCCTCCAGGATACGTAGGCTACGAAGAAGGAGGCAAACTAACCGAATCGGTCCGCCGTCGCCCCTACAGCGTGATTCTGCTAGACGAAATCGAAAAGGCACACCCAGAAGTATTCAACATCCTACTACAGGTTTTGGACGATGGTCGATTAACCGATGGCCATGGACGGACCGTTGATTTTTCCAACACCGTCATAGTAATGACCAGCAACATTGGCAGTCAGATTATCCAAAAAATGAATTCTGAGGGAGCAGCTCGAGAAGAATTGGAGGCCATGATCAAAGAAGTGCTGCACACTAAGTTCTTGCCGGAATTTCTGAATCGCATCGATGACACTATTGTCTTTCAACCGCTATTGCGTGAGCAAATTCGTAAGATTGTGGAAATTCAGCTGCAGCACCTGCGTCGTCAGTTGGAGGCCAACCAGATCCACGTTGAATTTACCTCGGCGGTCATCGACCATATTGCGTCGGAAGGTTACGACCCGGCTTTTGGTGCACGACCGTTGAAGCGTGTAGTTCAACGAGAACTGCAAAACCCGTTAGCCATTGAACTTTTGAAGGGCAACATAGCTGAGGGTGGTCTGTTGAAGGTCGATATGGTCGGAGATCAAGTAACCTTTGTTCCTTTGCTTGAAGGGGAACTGGTCGACGCCTAGGCGACCACCAAGCCGGTTGAACCACTTCAGCAGCTGTAGTCGCCAGTCCATGTGCGGTCGCGAAACGATTAACGTTAGGCGTTGTCTCGGTAGAGTTCTACTCTCCCAAACCGAGCAACGCCAAGTAGTTTAGGACGGTCGAGCGACAGCGAGGGGAGGCCAATCCTGTTCAGCTGAAAAAAAGTGCGGCCCTTTGCATCCACAATTGAGGCTTAATATAAGGATTCCCGCGAGGACTTCTAGAGGAACAGTCGCCGCGTGTTCTCATCTCCGAGTTCCGAATGGTTGTATTGGCGGATCGCAAACTAACGTATGTGCTCTGAATGCATTCTAGGCGTGAAGCATAGGCTTGAATTAGCCTGGAATACCGGAATTCTACGTTGAGATTGGCTCGCCAGGAAAGCTGATGTCTATCAACCTTCGTCAGCCGTCCTCACAAGCGTTTCACGGACTTGTGTGTTCGTTGAAGGCCTGAAGTTGTAGCTGCGACTGCTCAGCAATTCAACGGAATTATTGTCAGTTGTCGCGGAGCCTCCGGTTGCGCCTGGCGATCTAAAGTCAAACGTTGCTCGGGTGCTCATGACGTGGAGCAACATGCGTTCCTGCGAATCGATCAACGGACGTTGGCAAATAGATAGTGAATGTAGTCCCTTCACCAAATGCGGAGTCGATCTTTATCTCACCACCGCACTTGTCCACAACGGCGTTGTACACGATGGCTAGACCTTGGCCACTTCCCTTGCCGACCCCTTTGGTAGTAAAGAATGGGTCAAACGCGCGGGACGCTACCTCTGGGGCCATGCCGCACCCAGTATCCGATACCTTGATTACCACCTGGTCGTCGTTTTGGTTAGAGGTAATGGTAATGCGTCCTGTAATCACACCACCCTCGCTAGCTTCCTCAATTGCGTCAGCAGCGTTCATGATCAGATTGACCAGCGCCTGGTTCATCCCGGAAGCCGATCCTTGCACCAGCGCACATGCGGAGAGATTCAGCTCAACCACCGCATGCTGCTTTGTCATATTCCTAGTAATGGTAGCAGCGTTTTGTATGCAGTGATTGACGTCAAATGGCATGCTGTCATTACTACCGGGGTGAGCGAATTCCTTCATAGCACCTACGATTTCGACAACGCGTTTGACTCCTAACTGACAGTCTTCAAGGGCCTCTGCGCTTCCTTTGAGGAACTTATCGTTCAGGAATTTCTCTCTGGTCACATCGACCTCACCGTCGCGGTGATCTTGATTACTTGCGGTCCTGTTCAGTGATACCCATTCGTCCATCAATTGGCTCAAATAGGTCACACTGCATTCAATGAATTGCATCGGAGTGTTGATCTCGTGAGCGATGCCTGCTGCCAAACGGCCTATGGATTCTAGCTTTTGTGCGCTTCGTAGTTCTTCCTCGACTCGCTTCTTTTCCGTGATGTCAAAGCGGAGCGAGACATAGCGTTTGGGAGACTGATCTGGACCGTCAGTCCAGGGGACAATGGTCGAATCGACCCAGTACAGCGAGCCATCCTTTGCTCGGTTACAGATTTCCCCTCGCCATGCTTTGCCTGACGAAACCGTCTTCCACATGCCGATCCAGAACTCTTTCGGATGTACACCCGAATTGATGATCCGGTGATTTTGGCCAATTAATTCGTTTTCGTCGTAACCGCTGATCAAGCAGAAACCTTTGTTTACTTCAACAATTCTTCCTGACTTGTCGGTGACGGATACCAACATATGCCGGTCGAGCGTCATGCGCAGGTGAGTGAGCTCGGTGTTTAGAATGTACGCCTCGTGCTGAGCGTGTTCGTAACGCAACGTGTAGATCTCGTTAAGCCGCTTGGACTCGAACTGAAGTTGTAGAACTGCTTGGACGGCGAAGGTTAGGGCCACCGTGTAGGCTAGCAGCCGCAGAAGGTGCCACCACCACCATGAGAAGTCCCAAAGTTGAGACTGCTCGAACATGATTGCTGCCCCGCCGAACAACAGACAATGCAAGGCGAAAAGTAAGTCGTCGTGGTTTTGCTGCTTTGAGTAATAGTGTTGCATGTATCGACCGGCTGCAGCGATCATGAATATCCCACCACCTACATTGAAGAAAATGGCGGCGAGTGTGAACTGGCCGTCGACCACCATCAGTGGTTTCCATGACGGAAAATATGGCAGCCAACAACATGCTGCCAGCCACCCAGCCATTTATGAAGTAGCCAGAGGAACGACCCTTGAGAATCCACGCCGTGGCAAAGTGCGCCCCTCCGACAAATGTAGCCGTGGAGTGCAGCCAGACAAAACTTTCGCCTGGAGGAACAACCGCATGCAGACAATCCAGTACCGACATGGTCGCCAGGCCAAACACCAACGGCGAGTTGCAACTGGTCCCTCGCCCTAAACGATCCATAATAAATAACAATAGCGCCACACTCAGCCCAAATACGCCGCCGGTCGTTTCTACGAACGAATGCAACGTTGCGTTTGGGAAAAACCAGTCCGTGGCGAAATGTGCGGAGACTAGGCCTATGGCGTGTACCAACAGGCTAAACGAACAACAGGCCACGATCCAAACTGTCGCAGATCGTGGCAGCAAGCGAGAGAAAGCAATGGGAAGGGAGTTTGCAGTTACAATCAGACTGTCTCGCTCGGACGCCGAGATTGGTTTTGGATGTAGAGTTTGAGCTACCGAGTAAACCTAGCTCACTATGCCCAAAAACGAGTGGCTTGTAACGGCAATTTGCCACACGTCTCGCCCCCCCATTCCAAGCTCAGGTGTTACAATCGTTCCAGTTAGCGATTTTCGCTGTTTTTTTGCAGAGCTGAGCTGAGAGGAAACCACCTTAATGGTATGGGCCATATTTTGACCGAGCGGAACTAGTATTTGACGGCGGACGGATCCGAAGTGCAGACACTGATCAGGTGATTCGAGCTAGCTGTTACGCAATCTGCCAAATGAAAATAGCAAGTGGTACGGCCATCATGCACAAGATGAGCGCTAGAGGGATCCAGCGATTCAGTATGACGAGGATTACTGCCGGGGCAATTAACAGCAGCGTGGGCACGGTAACGCCAATTGCGACCGCTCGGCCGATACCCCAAGAATCAGGACCTGTTAGCATGATGAAATCCCAAACCGCCAGAACTATTAGTTCGATAGCACTACTCACTCCAACCAGAAAACGAACCATTTTTACCTTAGAGTTTGACATGATTTGTATTGTTGGTTCTTGAAGCGAAATTACTTCTCCGAGCATGCGCGAAACAGGCTCTCCTAAAGCACTGTTATGGGCACGGTTTTTTCAGCAATAAGATTAGACCATTGGAGCATGACCAAGCTCCGCGTCTAGCCAAATCTTCCGGTACCCTCTGGCAGCTTGTTAGTCGTGGTTCGCTCCGCGAACCAAAGGGGCTTTGTGGTTTGAGTGAATCAGTTCATCAGTTCTGCATAAACCATAAGTTAGTTGGAATGGGAAATAACCTGTAGGCGAAGGCGTCTGAGTCTTCAAAAAATTACGGCTTTCGGCTCACAGATCATCACTGCGCACGCGTATCTGGGAAAATTGACAACTCTTCGGCGCGGATCATCAAGGTATTGACGGATTGAGTCTCTCACAGAGGCACTGAGGCACGAAGCTTGGAGTGAAATGCGGATTCATCCATCCGGATAGATGGATGGAGGTTGGGTTGGCAGCGGATTTCGAAAGGATGTGATAGGCGGTTCGAACTAAGCTCAAGATATGCGCTATGCATCCGATGGACAACAAGCCGAAATCTGCGGCAACGTCCTGCGGGTCCTTCTATGCCAAGATCTCGCGCACCGGTTGGGCGTGTTCTACACCGGTCAAACGTTGATCAAGGCCCTGAAATTGGAAGGTGAATCGTTCGTGATCAATGCCCATGCAGTGCATGATGGTGGCATTGAAATCGTTGATGTGCACGGGACGCTCGACAACGTTGTAAGAAAAGTCGTCCGTTTTGCCAACCGATACGCCACCCCGAATTCCACCACCGGCCATCCACATTGGGAAACAGCGAGGGTGATGGTCTCGACCGTAGTTTTCGCGAGTCAATCCACCTTGGCAATATGCGGTACGTCCGAATTCTCCGCCCCAAACCACCAAAGTCGATTCCAACAAACCACGCTGTTTCAGATCCTTCAGGAGAGCGGCGGTGGGCTGGTCCACGTCGCGACATTGCGCAGGCAAATCGTTGGCAATGTTGTTGTGCTGGTCCCAACCGCGATGCAGTAGCTGAACGACGCGAACCCCCCGTTCCACCAACCTGCGCGCTAGCAGAGTGCTGGCTGCATAGGTACCCGGCGTGTTGACGTCCGGTCCGTACATTTCCAGAGTTTCCGGCGATTCATCACGCCAATCGGTCAATTCCGGGACGCTGCTTTGCATGCGAAAAGCCATCTCATACTGTGCCATTCGCGTGGCTATTTCAGGATCTCCCAACTGATCCAATCGATGCTGGTTGAGTTTCGCCAACGAATCGAGCATGCGACGTCGATCGTCACGGCTAACACCTGGAGGATCAGGGAGATAAAGCACGGGATCACCCGAGCTACGGAGAGCCACGCCGTTGAAGCGAGTTGGCAAAAAACCACTGCTCCACATGCGTGTAAAAAGTGCTTGCGCAGCTGCCTTGGATGACCAAGTAGGCGTGAGAACGACAAACGCGGGTAGGTTATTACTCTCGCTTCCCAAACCATAGGCCAGCCAACTTCCCAGGCTAGCCTTGCCAGGTACTTCAGCGCCGGTCATGACAAACGTGCATGCCGGATCGTGGTTTATAGCATTGGTGTGGACGGTCATGCAAATCGCCAAATCGTCAACACAACCGGCCGTATACGGTAGCAACTCACTAACCCAGCGCCCACACTCACCATGTTGGGCGAAGCTGAATTTACTGGGCGCTACCGGCAATCGTTTTTGACCGCTGGTCATTGTGGTGATGCGCTGTCCGTTGCGAATGGACTCAGGCAAATCCTTGTCAAATTGCTCCTGCAACTCGGGTTTGTAATCCCAAGTGTCGATTTGTGACGGACCACCGTTCATATGAAGATAAATAACGGACTTGGCCTTGGGAGTAAAATGGGGCAAGCCGCTTAATGGTGGGTGGACAATTGCCTGAGCTTCAGCCGCTGTCGAACCGGAGCCATTTGCCATCATCGCCAATGCGAGTCCGCCAAGCCTTATGCCCGATCCATGGAAAAACTGACGGCGTGATTCAATTAGATCCCGATAACTACGTGGGTCCATTACTATATTCCTGTCGAAATCAATCGTATTACTGTGAGTGGCACGGACGCATAGCGCGAGTTTTCATGGAAATCAATGATCAAATGGGCAAAATTCGCTACTCTCATGGGAAGTTTGCTCTAATTGCGTGTTACAGCTTCATCTAGATTGAGTATCAAATTGGCGAGCATCGTATAGCTAGCCAATTCAGCGCTCGGTACGGTTGGATCAGGAGTAGACTGCCCCATCTCGATGAGCGACTGGGCGTCGGCCTCCCGGGAACTGAAACGCTTTTGAAATTCTTCAACAACAGCCGAAAGTTCCTGCCGTTCAAACGCGTCTGGCCAGCGAGCTAGTACGATGCGAAACATCGAATCAACTCTTGCACCGGTGTTACCCGTCGTCTGTTTGCAAACTCGTTCCGCCAAGGCACGAGCGGCTTCGACATGTTGTACGTCATTCATCAGCTGTAAAGCTTGAAGCGGCGTATTGCTGCGTTCGCGTCGCGTGCAGATCATCTCGCGATTGGGAGCATCGAAGTTGGTCATGAATGGGGGCGGAGCCGTTCGTTTGACAAAGCTATAAAGGCTGCGCCGGTAGATATCCTCTCCGACATCCTGCAAATAATAGCGAGTGTTGCTGTTGGCATATCCAACAGGTTCCCAAATTCCAGGAGGTTGGTACCCCAAGAATCCAGGCCCACCGAGCTTGAGGTTGATAATGCCACCTGCAGCAAGCGACGCATCGCGTATCTGCTCGGCGTCCAGCCGAATGCGAGGTCCCCGAGCCAGAAAACGATTATCCGGGTCGATGGACTGATTTGTTGTGTGCTGGTAGGTAGTTTGGCGAAACGCCTGTGACGTTACCAACCTTCGCATGAGTTGTTTAACGTCCCACCCTGAATGGACGAACTCATTTGCCAGCCAATCCAGAAGCTCGGGATGCGATGGCGGAGAGCCTTGCATACCGAAATCATCACTTGTTTTGACAATGCCGGTGCCGAAAATTTGTTGCCAGAATCGATTGACGGTAACCCTGGCGGGCAGTGGGTTTTCGGGAGAAACCAGCCACTTGGCAAGATCTAAACGGTTTAAATCCGATCCATCTGCCTTCGGCTGCAGGCCCGGAAGAAAACTCGGAGTGGCGGGCTTGACGGGAGTTGTGGGAGCATCGTATTGGCCACGTGCCATGACGTGGGCTTGTCGTGGAGTATCAAGTTCTCGATAGATCAACGTGCCAGGAATATCCGCTTCCAATTGAGTCAATTCCAACCATGTTTCATGCCTTAGCTCTCGAGCTCGCTGAAGATCTACCGGCACGTTACGAGCGATCCACTTCAAAAACTCGACCCTCACCTGTTTCAGTATTTGTTGGCTTTCCTGAACTTTTTCTTGCTTAATCGCCTGAGCTACTTCCTGCGGCAGGCCCGCCACATCCTTGCCTCGATTGGCCTGAAGCCAGTTCTCCAGCGATGCGCGAGGATCGACCGCTGAGGCTCTTGATCCGCGAACCCCCAAAGCATCGATTTGGCAGATGCCACCCACTTGTCCCAAAGTCAAAGACTCAACCATCGTACCGGCATCGAGTTCCAGCCGGCTGGCCTCAATTCGGTATTGTTTCCATTGACCTCCGGGCGGCAAGTCTCCCAGATGCAAATTCTTGTTGTTCGTAAACTCCCCTTTTCCAAGCGCTGAAACTTCACCCAATCCTAGGCGACGTGTCCCCGATGTTGTCGCTAGTTCGAGATAAAACGCTTGCGGTGAGTGTTTTGGATGAATCCGCAACCAGAATTCGATGACTCCCTTCTCTGGTATGACTCGTGGTGTCAGTCCACCGTTGATATCTTGCGTGTACGAATCACCGAAAGCCAATTCCAACGCTCGGTTGCCAAGTGGTACGTCTTCTGAGATGTACCATGCTTCCGCGTTTCTCCCCGTGTTACGGCCACTTGCGCCAGGTGGAAGAGAATCGTCCAACCAAACATCCCATACAGGAGCAGCTGGTGCATTGGCTGTTTGTGCCTGCCATCGATCCCAATCACCAGCCATTTGGCTAGCCACCTCGTTAAGAGCATGTTCGTGAGAAGTCAATCGTTGTCGAAGACTTGCCAGCCGCAGTGTCTGAGCGGGTGTCTCCAGCCGCAAGTAAGGTGGCGTGTCTCGCCGATTTCCGTCCATAGCCGGGTCAGCGTTACTATAGAAAAAGGCGTAGAAAGAATAGAAGTCAATCATGGAGACGGGATCGTACTTATGGTCATGGCAAACTGCGCATCCACCGGTAACGCCCAACCAGGCCCCAAAAGTCGTGGCAGTTCGATCCACTGCATACCGGAACAGGAACTCATCGTTTAAGGCTCCTCCCTCACTGGTCGTCACATTGCAGCGATTGAAGCCGGTGGCAATCAACTGGCTTTGCGTTGGGTTTTCCAATAAATCCCCGGCGATTTGCTCGATCGTGAATTGATCGAAATGTTTGTTCTCGTTGAAGGCTTGCACCACCCAATCGCGATAGGCCCAGATGTCTCGCAGGTTGTCTAGGTGCAATCCGTGAGTATCTCCATAGCGTGCCACGTCCAGCCAATGACGAGCCATCTCTTCGCCATAATGTGGACTCTGTAAATAATGGTCGACTACTTTCTCGTAGGCGTCGTCAGATTCGTCCTGCAGATAGCAATCGATTTCATCGACAGTCGGTGGAAGACCGGTCAGCGTGAAAGCTAATCGCCGAATGAGCACTTCCTTACCTGCCACGCCCTGAGGCGTCAGTCCTTTCTCGAGCATTTTGGCTAATAGAAATTGATCAACGGCATTCGTTTGCCAGTGAGGGAATCCGTTGGCCGCTTGTAAGGGAATGGTTGATGGTGTGAGGGGTGCGATGGACCAATGTTGTTGGAATTTGCCACCCTGTTCTATCCATCTTTGAATTGTCTGCCGCTCGTCATCCGATAACTGACGCTTTTCTGATCGAGGAGGCATGATTTCCTCTTCGCTCTCGGCAATAATCCGTTGCCAAAGGGAACTTTCGGAGGGGTCGCCAGCTTTAAGTACTCCAGCCAGCGATTCGGCCTCATCCAACCGAAGATCCGCCTGCCGAGCCTTTTCATCGAAACCATGGCATTTGAAACAAGCTGCACTCAAGATTGGTCGAATATCTCGGTTGAATTCAATCGAGTCCGCTGCCGCAACCGGATTTGCGAATCCAATGACCATCAGTAAGTTACAGGCGATTAGCCATTTGAGAGGATGCATCTTCATGGTTCAAATTGGGTTGGAAGGAGCACAATGGGTTCATGTGCTCGGATGGATGGAAGGGACTGATTTAGGTATGAAGCGGCGGGATACTGACAATTCCCGGCGCGATCTAAGCGTGACCAGGGCATTTTTTTTTTAACTATTTTAACCTGATTGCGCGGCGAATTTAGAACATGAGCCCATGAAATGCCCAAGAATGGAGATGTAGCAAATCGGCGCATTATCCGTACGTATCACAAGCGAGAATTTAGCCTTTGACCGTGCCACGGACGCCACGGGACTCAAAGGTTGGTTGGTTAGCGAGGAATCAGCCTGTGGCAGTGGCCTGACCAGCTAATTAATTTAGTCTGCTTTGACGCGTGAGGGGCCAACGACGAGTCGGTCTCGCTCCCCGAGGCCTTACGGCGTCCTACGGCCTTCGGCTTTCAAGTCGACCTTAACTGAC
The DNA here is from genome assembly GCA_020427005.1 of Planctomycetales bacterium. Classification (GTDB taxonomy): domain Bacteria; phylum Planctomycetota; class Planctomycetia; order Pirellulales; family Pirellulaceae; genus Aureliella. Next base: position 7,485 of record JAGQOY010000011.1, on the reverse strand, counting down.
CGCGGGGTGCGGTCGAACCTCCCAAAAATTAGGGGTAAGTTGCGTTTTGTTTCACTAAACTGAGGTGCCTAGCCGACGTAGCACAAGTTAGTTGGAGTCGGAGAATTTTGAGGGCTAGGTCTTGGAACGCCGTGAATTGACTCACTACCATGAAATTCGCGTTTACGAATTGCAAATCAGAAGTGGCAACGGAAGCTCAATGCAAAACGATAACGCAGCGTATCAAAGCCCGAGCCATCGTAGAATTTCGCTAATCTTTGTACCCATGATCTGGGATGCACGCGAAGTCAGCCTTGTTTCAAGCAAGACGTGATGGATGCACCAATCAAGAAGGTGGTGTTACCGTTCACGGTAGTGTGCCGCGAACGGTAAACCTTGATTTGGCGTTTGTCAAAAGAGGCTAGCCAGAAGTGAACTCTCAGCAAGCCACTTGGATTAGTCATCTAGATCGAACGTGACTTCGTTCTTGTCAATTTGCTTTATCTCGGCTTTCAGACCGCTGGTGGTGACAAGTTGATATTTGTTTGGCAGCATGTTCTTGGGTGGTGCCATGTTGGGTGGTGCCGTGGGATCGTATTCTGGATCTTCCTGATCCTTGACCTCGCGGTTACCCTTGGGATCGAGTTGCATTTTGGTGATTGACACCATGTGGGCCGTAACGATGGCACCATCGCCTGGAGTATAAGTCGTAATCCAGGCTTTTCCGTTGGCATCTGTGATGCCAAATGCTGGGTGTTTGTCGTCACTGGCCACAAAGGTGATGGTAGCACCTTCGACAGGCTTACCCTTGTAATTGACCGTTACTTCTGTCTTGGCAACGGGGCGTTGGCCATCGGGAGTACTGCTGCAGCCCACGAGCAAGCTGATGGCCACGATCAGAGACGTGCTAAGAAATCGCGACATAACTTTCTTCCGTTCCTTTGAAATGGAAAAGGCCGCCCGACATTCGCCGAGCGGCCTGTTATCATGCAAAATTCGAATTGAGCTTATTCGATTGTGGTCGAAGCTTCACCACCGTTGGCGCTACCTAGAGCACCCCATACACCGTATGGGCTAGCACCACTTGGGAATGGACCAATTGAGGTGTTTCCCGTGTCAACATTGTCAGAGATGAAGTGTACTGAGCCGTCCATGTAAACAACGTTCACACCGCCGGTGTGATAGCTGCTAGCAGGTAGGACACCACCAATCGTGTCAGCGTTAACATTGGCATCAATTGCACAAGATGGCTTGTTGGGCCCGAGAATCGTATTGAACGCAATACGTTCGGATTGGCCGTCTGTCCAAAGAATACCGAAACGAGCTTTGACTTGAATGCCTGGGGCATAAGTATTGCCAAGAGCGGTTGCCAAGCAGCTACCTGGGTTGGTCAAAACGCCAGGCAAATTGATCGCGGTGAATTTGTTGATCAAGTCAGCGCCGGTAGAAGCTCGCACACCCACGTTGCCTTGGTAAACTCGCTCGCTCATACCAATCGTATTGCTAGTACCATCTGCCATAAAGCTAAAACCCTTGCGGACGTTTTGGCTGCCGAATGGCCCACGATCGACTAGACCGTTGTCATTGAAACGGTTGGGGCTCGCTGTCCCACCGGCCCAGTCACCCATGCTGAATGCATAGCAGTTGGTGCCGTGAGATGCATTGGCGATTGGGTTGTCCGATGGGCACTGGAATGCTGGAATCGAAACCGTCCAAGGGTAATAAGCCGGTCCGGTACCTGGATACCAGCCAGCGGGACCGCCTGGAGGAATTGGACCTGTGGAGTCCGTTTCACCAGCTTGGATGCGATTGTACAGCGGACTTTGCTCAATGAAGGCCAGCATGGGAATGAAGCCAGAAACTCGGTTGAAGTTACCGCTTCGGCGAGCCGCGTCGTTGGTTCCTACTGTACCACCGCGGCGGGAAGGAAATTTCTTGTAAGCGCTTTCATAGTTGTGAAGCGCCAATCCCATTTGCTTGAGATTGTTTGAGCACTGCATGCGACGTGCAGCTTCGCGGGCAGCTTGAACGGCTGGCAACAATAGGCCAACCAGAATTCCAATGATCGCAATTACGACGAGCAACTCGACCAACGTGAATCCACTTCGACCAAAAGATCTTCTCATAAAAGGCTCCAAACAATAACGATCGAACATTTATTGCACAGCCGGAAAAATGGCCAGTGCTGCATTAATGATCGTATTGAGAGCCGACGAGCTTGACAAATGACAAGCCGTTACAAATGAATCATTTGCCTATTCTGACAATTACTCAAAAGTTATCTATTAACAACTGACTCAGGTGCTATTGCGTGTTCGAAAGCACTCCCGAGGCCAAAGGCTAAAGTATTAACGTTTGGATATAATAGTGTTCGTTCGAGCCAATCATGGCCCAATGAGCATGCCAGATGAGCTATCAAACTCAGTTTCTCGCAAATAGAACAGGGCAGACACTTCCAAGTTTTGCAGGCTTGTTAAACATTGAGTAACCAACTTTTCAAGAGCGGTGTTCGCCTCCGAGTTACCGCTTGGGATTCTACATAAGGTTACGATTTGTTCGTAAATGAAAGAAGGCACCTACCGGTGGGTAAGTGCCTTTGAAGAGTTCGTCGAGTCGCGTGCCTTACACATTGACTGGTTAAGGATCAGGTTCAGCAACAAGAAAGGTTGAGTATGCGGCAGGACGTCTAAACAGGTGTTTCTTATTCCCTATTTGTCATCTAGTTCAAAGCGTATTTCGTTTAGGGCCTGTTTGGTAATCTCGGCCTTCAATCCTGAGGTCGTAATCAACGAATACTTTTTGGGGAGTAGATTCTTGGGAGGGGCGACCGAAGGTGGTTCCAGTGGATCGTAGTCCGGTGAGTCTTGGTCGGCGACCTCTCCTGTCTGTGCTTTACTGTCTAACTTCATTTTTGTGACGATTGCGGAATTACTTCCAACAATAGCACCATCCCCCGGATCGTAAGTTGTAATCGTGGCCTTACCGTTGGCGTCGGTTAGTCCGAAGCCCGGTATATTGCCTTTGTCGAGCGCGTAAAAAGTGATGTTAGCACCTTCAACTGGCTCACCTTTGAGAGTGACATACACGTCGGTTTTGGCTACCGGGTGCCTGCCCTCGGGGGTCGATTCGCAGCCCGATAGCAGCAGCAAAATCGCGATGCCTGTGAATTTTCGAAACACTTGAATTTTCCTATGGTGGAGTGGAATTAATAAAAATGGGCCGCTGCTACCGCAACGACCCATGATGAAAGCAATAGAGCCAGAAGTTCGACTTATTCAATAGTCGTGCTAGCTTCACCGCCGCTGGCTGAACCCAAAGCACCCCAGACACCGTAGGGGCTCTTGCCGCTTTGGAATGGACCGACCGAAGTGTTGCCCGTATCAACATTATCTGAGATAAAATGCACGGAACCGTCCATGTACACTGCGTTAACGCCACCGGTGTGGTAGCTGCTCGCATTCAATACGCCACCGATCGAATCTGCGTTAACATTGGCGTCGATAACGCAACTTGGCTTGTTAGGGCCTAGGATGGTGTTGAAGGCTACACGCTCAGCTTGTCCGTCAGTCCATAGCAACCCGAATCGCGCCTTGACTTGAATTCCGGGCACATAATACTGGCCCAAAGCTGTCGCCAAGCATGCACCGGGGTTGGTAAGTACAGCAGCTTGATCCATGGCAACGAATTTACGAACTTCGTCTGCTCCAGTGGAAGCACGTCGCACATTGCCTTGATAAACTCGCTCGCTAAGACCAATCGTGTTGCTCGTGCCATCAGACATGGCGCTAAAGCCCTTACGAACTGTGAATCCACCGAATGGCCCACGATCATTCAGGCCATTGTCATTAAAGCGGTTTGGGTTGGCCGTAGCACCGGCCCAATCACCCATGCTGAACGCGTAGCAGTTTGTTCCATGGGAAGCATTAGCAATTGGGTTATCAGACGGGCACTGATAGGCAGGAATGGAAACAGTCCATGGATAATAGGCTGGACCACTTCCAGGATACCAACCTGCAGGTCCACCTGGGGGAATCGCGCCGTTGGCGTCGGTTTCGCCAGATTGGATGCGGTTGTAGAGGGGCGATTGCTCGATGTACGCTAGTAGCGGTACAAAACCAGATACACGTCGGAAATTTCCGCTACGGCGAGCTGCATCATTCGTGCCGACGGTGCCCCCGCGTCGCGATGGAAACTTCTTGTTTGCGCTTTCGTAATTGTGAAGCGCCAAGCCGATTTGCTTTAGGTTGTTCTGGCACTGCATGCGACGTGCGGCCTCACGGGCTGCTTGTACAGCGGGCAATAGCAATCCGACTAGAATGCCGATAATCGCGATTACTACCAGTAACTCAACAAGAGTAAACCCTTGCCTTGCAATAGATACCTGTTTCTTCATACATACCCTCCTAAGGAACTGGAAAAATGATGAATTGGGATGGCATGAGCCAAGAAAAGGCCTCATCCCTGTTGCAGATCGTAGCCGTGAATACCAGAGCAAACAACAAAAAGATGGTTACAAATGACAAAGCTGACAGGTCTGAAGATAACGAAAAAGCAAGTCGTGGCGGTGGCCGGCATAGCAATCGTCCAAAGTTTTTTCTGCATGGATGAATGGAAGGTAGGGTGATACGAGCATAAGCCCCGTAGAGCGAGCTTAGATTTCCCCTAGCGGGTCAGGTCGGGTACTATAGAGTGAGAATTTCAGCCGCCAGATAAGAATTAGGTCGCGCAAACCCAGGATCGCGGCTGTAAGAAGTAGCGAATTACTAAAGCGTAATATTGCCTTGTTCGGGGCGTGAAATTTTTTCCAAATAGTACGGCTAAGGAATCGTCGTCCAAGCAACTTTGAGAGGGACCTTTAGGTGTTTTTAATCCCTTGTAGCAGATTGCAGCCGCAAAACAACACTACGGTCGAAAACTGAGTGGCAATCACATTCAGGGGCCGGCTGATCAACCATACAAGTTGATTGTGCAAAGGTTCTTGCGGTAAGGAAGACCACAACCAAGCTGCAGAAAACCCAATGGCGAGTAGCGTCGCCCAAGAAAAATATGAATTCTGATGGGTAGTTGAGGGTTTAGCCATTCGAATGGCTAGCCAAGACACAGTGATTCCACACCAAATGGTCGGGTAAATATATTGTTCCATTGCCAATGAGGGGTCAGGCTCGACGGTTCTGTGGCAGCCAATGGCGAAGAAGAAAACCAGTAATAACCAGTCCCAGGTCGTCCAGCGCCAAAGAGAAAAACGCGATTCTTTGGATGGATTAGTCAGGCAATCGAATTTGGCCAGACACCAACCACCGAAGCTTACCCAGGCCACCATTTGCCGGCTTTCTTGCATGTTTAGGTCAGTGAGGCAGTTACATGCCCAGCCAATACCAAATGCGCAGGCTAGTAGGGTTAGGAAAATCTGGGAGCGATTGGCAGAAGGACTGCCAGCTACAAAACCGGTGATCGAAGCGCCACCCCAAAGTATCCCCACTAACGTGGGTTGGAGGTAGGGTGGAAAAGCCAAGCCGGCGCAAACAAAGAAGCCAACCGCCGCGGATAGCGTAAAACAAATAGAGAAACCACCAGCGAATTGCGTTTCAGTTGGATGCAAGTGCCCAGCAATATTGGATGCGCCTTTTGTGGTCACAAAAATCTTTGCGTTGGAGAATGATTACAAACTTCTTGCGTTTGAATTTGATGACAACGATCAGGCTATGGTGTATTGGCAGAATCTTACTTTAATTAGAACTAGCCTTTGTCGGTCGCCGAGACTCGGGCACTTTTGCTTAGCTGAAAGACGAGCATGGTAAAACCGCTACAATCGATCTCATAAGTCAGATTTTGATCAGTGGCTGAGCCAGTTCGAATAAGTAGGAACTCCGACAGGAACAAATCAGGAAGCTAAACACTGCTATGGAATCTGCGACTCAGCCCATTCTCTGTTGTCTTGGTGACTGCGTTGCGGGTCTGCCAACACAATTTCTCATGGAGCGCGCATTGGGCCCGGCGGGGGTCGATTGGCGAGTCTTGACAGTTGAGGTTGAGCCGGAACGTTTCGATGATGCGCTTACGGGAATGTTGGCAATGCGTTTCCAAGCGGCTCGCTTTTTCCCGTTGCTTGATTCGGTGGCAGCCCGGTCTCCGCAAATCCAATCGCCGATGGCTGAGTTTGTTGGAAGCGTATCATCGGTTATTCTGGATGGCGATCATTACCAGGGTTGGCACCACGCTGGACCGGTAGTGATGGCACAGATCAATCAGCTGTCTGCCAAAAGCAATTCGCCCGAAAACAGTATTGCAATCTGGTTGTTCGGTAACACGCCGTTTGTACGCAGCGTTGTAGCAGCTTTAGAGTATTCCAACCTTAGTGGATGTTTGTGGCTTGGTGATTATACGAAAGCTCTACCGATTCCCATTGCCGACACGCAGCTCAGGAATTTGACAACTGCAGAAGAAGCAATAGCCGCATGGTCTGCGTTGGCCGAGGCTATTCCGATTGGTAGTTTAGCGCTGATTTCCGATGAGGTATCTGACATACAGATTTCTCCCAATGCGCTTGAAAGTATTCCCGGCGACTTACATTTCTACATTCGAAAGCCTGTTAGTAAACAACTGGTTTCCGAATTGGGATGGCCGTCCCATGCAAGGGTATGTGCTGGAGCGGATCTACAAGTGTTATTCGAGGCCTACGACTTCCAGCGTTGGACGGGGCGAGCCGTAGACCCCGCTCAGTTACGAGATGCCTTAGACGAATTCAGCGACTTTTGACGTAGCTATCGGGACCTGATGGAAACTGAATCTCAACCTGAGCCAAACGAACCTGCTGAAGGTGTTCGCATGGCATCCCATTCGCTAGCAGAGAACGCAGGGGAGGGGCTAGCTGAGGATGAGGAATTAGCGGAGGTTGTATCACAACTGGCTGATGGGCTGTTGTCAGGACGTGTTTTGTCGCTAGCAGAAGCATGTCAACAATACCCGCATCACGCTGATTCCTTAAGAGAACTTTGGGGGACGCTTGTTTTAGCCAATGCGGCGGGCAAAGTTGATTTGGCGACTGCAGGAAGGGATGTGGATGCAGGCCAAGTTGTGAAGCTCGAAGGCGGGAATCTTACGGTCCCTAACTTGCCTTTCTGTATCGGTGATTATCAGCTCTTAGAAGTAGTCGCTCGTGGCGGAATGGGAGTTGTGTATAAAGCACAACAGATTAGTTTAAATCGAATTGTTGCCGTGAAAATGATTCATGAAAACCGACCGGCAACATTGGAAAATCGTCGTCGTTTTTTGGCAGAGGCGGAAGCTGGAGCTCGGCTGCACCATCCGCACATTGTGCCTGTGTATGAGGTCAACGAGTTTCAAGGGCATCCGTTCTTTAGCATGCAACTCCTCAGTGGCCAGACTTTGGCGGAGCTGCTCAAGCAGGGACCGGTGTCCCCAAGAGAAGCAGCGCGGATTATGTCCACTGTGTGTGAAGCCATTGGATTTGCACATTCTAATGGTGTGCTACACAGAGATATTAAG
>JAGQOY010000118.1 GCA_020427005.1 Planctomycetales bacterium | reverse complement strand
TTGGTTGGAGCTAACCTAATCGTTTAAGACGCTCTGCTCAGGATATCGCTTGAACATGGAGCTTTATTCTCTTTGGAGATGCATAGGCGGTGGGTACTCGAGTACCCAACTATACTGGAGAACCAATTTGAAATTTAAAGAAGCAGACTTCATGTATTCAGTGGGCAAAACGCTTGGAGAGTGAACTAACAGATAGGCTTGCTCAGGGATCTGAACGGTCATCATTTTTGTAAGATGAGCGCCAAAAACCGCTTAATGTGTTAGCGATAAAGTTTGCAGATCAATGGTTGGGACGTTGTTTCCCAGCAACCAACAAGGCTAAGTTACTTACTAGTTCGATCCCACCCTCCCCTCTTTTCATCGAAAATTTTGGTTCAGTTTCCATACATGGGGTTTGGAAGTATCTTTCTTTACCGGCCAATGTGAATCGGGGTGATAGCGCCTCATTCCCAGACCGCAAATTGCAGTTCTCTCTAGAAAAAGAAGAGTATTTAGGCGAATAAGAATCTCAATAGATACTTAAGTTGAATTGAGGCAGATTGGGTACTCGAGTACCCAACCAAAACTATCGGATGAGACATTCTCGCATCCTTTTAGTTACGGTAATCGGATCCGGAAACTGATTTGCTAGGTGGTCATAATCTATAGATGTTCTTCAAAGGCGTAGCCATTTCTGCATGAGTTTCATAACAGAATAATCAGGCTCCAAGGTCGGGGAAACTGATGATGCTCAACGTAATATACTGGTACAAATATTGACTCGCCCTCAATTGGCAGGTCCACCCGTTTAATCTAACGGCCTATTCTCATACATAGTGAAATCATGATTTGCGAAGAACTAAGAGACTCGATAAACATGGCAGTACCCTCAGGTATCACGCATATTGGCTTTGTGGGCACGAACCAAATTGGGCAATTTCTTTTAACTGAACCAAAGGGGAAGCCCTTCGGAATTGTTGCAACACATAGTAAAGTCAAGGTAAACGAGTCTGAAGAGCCATTCGATACACTGTTGCGGTGCTTTCGAGAACAGATAGGTGTTGCGGCCGTCGGAGTATTTCCTATTCCAACGACTTGGGTAACTTCACGGAGTGCTGGATTCTACTTCACGGGAATGCTGTGGAGTGACAAAAGCCCACCACTGAATCCAGGAGGCCATTTTTCGGCCTGGTATGATCCAGAGCCAGCTTGCCAACAGATTTCTCGGTCACCGGAGTCGTCTTCTACAAAGCGCGATTTGGCTCTTGTTGAGTCAGCAAAAATGATGTGCAAGTCTCCTTACCGGCGCATTCTATTATTGGTTCGAGAACTTCACCGGATGGGGTTCGAGCGCCTCAGGGCAGCCGCTTATGAATATCCGTTGGGTTGGCGTTGCCCGATTGTTCCAGTGTCGTGGTGTCTGCAATCACACGGGGGCCGATTTGAGTGGTTTGCTGACAAAATTAAGAGCAAGCTGGGGATCGAGCATGAGAGCCATTGCTACGCTGCAGCTAGCGGCCAGTTTCCTTTTGGATGGAAGCACCTGCCATTTGATGATCCTAGGAGGCTTGCAGAGGTTTTCATTGAAAGGAACCAAGCGATAGCGCTTGCTGGCTGGGGGCCAGATCCTCAGTACGTTTCCTGGTTTGATGAAATGTTACGTGCGACAGAACCCAACGGACTCATCGCCGCATTTGGAGAATACCTGGAACCAATCGATTCTCTTTACACGTTAATGTGCCGTACTGAATCTGTTCCATTACCTCCTCCCGGACTCGCACGTGCGCATGAATTTACAGATCATTGCAGTGTGATAAACACGCCTGAAGATTAGATTCACGAGATTCTATGCGGTGTTTTGTACAGCCGCGCATTTGGAATACCCCTAAAAAAGAGAATGCTTCAAGAAAGCCAAGTTGGCCAAGATTACGAAGTTTGGTCAGAATCGGTAAATACTCATTTCCTTTCTTGGATGTCGAGTCTTTGTGGCATGGGCCTCCAGCAATTCATCCATACGACTTCGCAGCTCGGCGTCGCTACCTCAAGCGTCCGCCAGAAACGGTTCGCGATCTAAATCATCTATCTCCAGATAAGAGTCCGTGCTTAAAGATCGCGTGGCTCTTGACCTCGTCTAGGCCCTAAAAACGGAGGTTTTGTTTTGCATCTATTGACAAATCGAATCGGTCAACTCAGCTAAATGTGTTATCTTGCCAAACGCCAAGTAATCGCAAAGTTCTTCCAAATGTCCCAAGAGGTGATTCTTGATCTGCACCCATTATCCAACAACCGCAAGCCACAATTCCTGTTCTGAGGTGACTCTGATTTTGAGTGAATCGTTTGGCGCTTCAAGAGGCCGCCACATGAAACTGTGTCTCAAGTCTTTGTACTGCCATCGCGAATTCATATGCGGTTTCGAGCCTAAGGTTAACTCGTTGGGAGCAATTCGCACGATTGATTCTTGATGGAGCTTATGAAGCAACACTCGCGGTAAGTGTTTTGAAAGTTCATCGTTCGGGAAAAAATGAGTCCTTACTCTACTTGGTGTAAGGCGTATTGGGTAATCCCGAGCATTGGATCAACAATTCCATTTACCAGTCAATTTGATTCGCAATTCCAATCACAACATCCGAATTGTGTGCTTCGGTGCTGTTCGATGAATTGTGCCTGTCGCCTATGCAAGAGATGCAAACCATGCAACCGCGAATTTCCAAATATCGTAGCTTGCACACTTGGATAACCCCAGCTGGCGACCTGCCTCAGTCACATTCAAGCCAGAAAATACACGTTGCGAAACGAGATTCGCAGCTAGCTGATCATCTTGCGCTAGTCGGTGCAAAGCATCATCTAGATCTAACATTAGTTCCCAGTACTCGTTATTTAGGTCCATCAGGTTATTCAAGTCGATCGACAGACCTTGACGTCTTCGTTTCAGTGCGTTTCGAGCTCTGGCTTTCTCAATCAAAAGTTTTCGCATGCTTCGAGCTACTGCCGCAAAAAAATGCCCATCCGACTCCCAGCCCTTTCTGCAACCAGAAGTTAAGCGGACAAAGGACTCATGTACTAAATCCGTTGCACTCAACGAAATGTCTGGTCGCTCCAAACTTAAGCAATGTGATGCAATAACTCGTAACTGGTTGTAGACTGTGGGAAAGTAAGATTCAGTGGAGTTGCTCATTCGATCTACCAACAGTCAGTTTAGGCAGCCCATTGGTTCCATGGACTGGCGATTTTACCCAAAATAGTATGGGGCAACCACGATCTTAAGACTCCGATGCTGTGGCAACTTACTAACCTGAGTTCGGTTTAAGCGGTTAGCAATTTGCGTCCGTTGGGATCGAGGTAGGTCATTTCCTCCTGGGCCCATTTGATCGAAGGCTTTTGTGGCTGATGCGTGTAGGCTGTGAGGCCGGACAGCAGATTGACCATAAAGCCACACAGGCTTCTGTGCCGCGTGTGTTCGATTTGCGAAACGTTCTTTAATTGATCGTTGATTGTTTCGATGATGGATCGCTTTCGAAGCATTAATCTGTCCCACAATAGCAGCATCTTTGGTTTCATGTTCTTACGTAGAGTTGTAATTAGCTGCAAACCTCGGTCAAACAGTTCTTCAAATAACTTCTGGGAAATGTAACCCTTGTCGCCGTATAGTTTTCCGCTCAAATGCTTCGTCAGATCAGGCACTGGTTTTCGGTCATCAACATTACCTGAAGTTAGCTGCACACCAAGTAACTCCCCGATTTCATTAACGACCAAATGCAGTTTAAAACCGAAGAACCAGCCAACTGTCGTACAGCCACGAGCCGCGACACCAGCAAATACTCGATTGCGTTCAATTCGCTTATTGCTGCAAACTCGGATCAGTGTTGAGTCCACAAAGGCGATACCCGACTGCTTTCCAAACCGAGATTGCAGGTAGCAACTTAGCGGAACAACTAGCCTGGGCATCAATTCCACAAAACGGTTGTAGCAGATCAAGGTTGGGAAATCCTGAAGGTGATTTACTATCGAATAATTATAAAATGCTTTCAAATCGCGGAAGTGGCTCAAATGAAAGGCAATTACAATCGTGAGAATTTCGCTAAGTGCTAGCTTGCATTTTCGCCTTCTCCTGCGGACGCCATCGTGTAATACTCTTGCCTGCATGGCAGGTTCGAATTGCAGGCAAAAATCGTCCACGCTACAAAATAATGCAACCCAATCCATCGGGTACCTCCGGGAGACATAAGGTCGTTTTCACAACCTGGAAGTACCTAATTTTTCTTCCCGTGTTGAGACCTCTTATCCCGAACTCAGGTTACTAATTCAATCGAACGCGGAAGGCGCATAGCGGGTGTGTAATTGAAGGAAACACAGTCCGGCTTCAATGGGGCCGCGTTCAGTTGAACGCGGAAGGACGCACTACTGAATAGGATCGGCTGAATGTGCAGCGCTTCAATGGGGCCGCGTTCAGTTGAACGCGGAAGGAAGTTTTCAGCCGATCGGCGGCCGGCGACGGCGGCGGGCTTCAATGGGGCCGCGTTCAGTTGAACGCGGAAGGATCTTTAACTAATGGTTTTATTACTGTTAATTTACCGCTTCAACAGGGCCGCGTTCAGTTTGGACTCCCACAGAATATGGCCACAGGTGGTACCAGCCGTGTTAACCACAACTTGCACACAGTCGCCGCCCGCCACGCCTTTACCGACAGGCTCAATCACATCCGCTGGGAATGCGTCAAGCAATAGCTGCTCGAGGGCCAGTTCTTGCACTTCACCTTGCAACTGCTGCGAACCTTGTTCGATCTTGCGTTGCAATTCGCGAAGTCTGATGGTCATATCCGAAATGGTCTTATCCTTTTCGGCTTGCTTTAGCTGATGCTCTTGGTCGAACTGGGCTTTTACTTCTGCAATCAACTGAGAGCGCTGCGCATCGAGTTGACGCTGCACCTCGAGCTTAAGCATGTCCTTCTCGGTTTGAAGCTGTCGCTGCATCTTACGCAACTCTAATTCCTGCTTTCGAGCCGAAGCTAGCGACGCGGTTAACTCCTTGAGTTGTTCATCTCGATCAGCAAGTTCAACGGCGACCGCGTCCTTCGCTCGCTTGTTTGCTTCAACAACCAACGCTTTCTGTCGCTGTTCCACCTGAACGCGGATTTGTTCGGCGATCGACTCCCGGTCTTTTTCCAGTTGCCGTTTCTGACGACTTACCTCTTCGTTCTGCTTGTCCAGTTCTCGCTCACGCGCTGCGGCTCGCGCATCAAGCTCGCGTCTAATCTGTGATGCGACTTGAGTTCGCATCAGTTCCGTTAGTTCGATTTCGTGGTTGCAGTTTGGGCAAGCGAGCGAGTTTACCAAGATTCTTGTTCCGATTGATTGAGAAGTAGTGTTCATGTCAACCAGTAACGGAATCGATCGCTAACTGTCCGAGAAAACCTCAGTAACCGACGATCCTACCCATTTCCAAGAGCTTAGCGGCGTCAAGGTTGCCTCTTGACTGCGACTCTAGCCCATGACGCCAACTTGAAGTGATTTCCTCGACCATCGGCTGCACACCAGCAACTTTCCTCACTAGAGATTCGATCATGTCGATCACACTCACGTTTCTCTTGTCACCGAGTATCAGCTTTTCAGCGGACTTTCGATCCGATTCGAGTAGCAATCCGGCACACTGCAAGTGGGCCGCGATTTGAATCATCGTAAAGATAGGTTGTGGTTTCATCTCAACGATCTTCGACAGTCGCGAGAGAGATTCCACAGTAGCTTTGGAGTCGCCGCCCCCTGCGGTTGCCACCGCGACGTGACGCAGAATGCCATGCGTTGGATAATGTGAATGTGCCCCAACGCACCAAGGCGTGTATTGGGCTTTCGTTCTGAGAAACGCTGAAAGGAATGCCGAAGACTCGGCCCGAACTCCGACAGCAGCAGACATTGATCCTATACGGGCCCAATGTAGCAAGACGAATGCTTTCCCAAGGTGTTCCGGCATTTTTTGAAGTTGATTACCGATCGCATCGTGTGACGCATCAGTTAGACCAAGGCTTTTGGCAAGATGATCGCGAGCTGATCCCCAATCCCCAGCGACTGTCTCAAGCTCACAGCGGTATTGCCACTGCCGCGAACGATCTCCCTCGTGTCTAAACTCACTTATTGCTTGATCGCTAATCGCGCGACAACGATCAACGTCACCCTTCGACGCGAGCAACAAACCAATCTCACTTTGCAGCTGTGTCCCCAAGGCTCTCGCACGCAAGTCGGAAAGCACTTTTTCGGGAAACACTCCTTCAAACGCTGCGGCGAAGAACCCGTCGAGTTGCTCGTAATATCGAACAACTGACGCCATGCGGTCGGCCGCAGCTTGATACTCGAAGCAATCGTTTTGATGTACAGCCTTAACGATGAACGAGAACATCAGGTCCTCGGCGTACTCCCAACGTGATGACAACCTTGGAATGCTGGCTTCAATTTTATCAGCAAAGGCGCGGCCCTGAATCGTATTCGCATCATGATTGCACGCCGTGAGTGCCCACGTATCGCTGACTAGTCGAAGCCAATCCGTTGGCCAACTCGTGGATGTTTGACGGTCACAAAGGACATCTTGTATCCAACGGCAGCAGCGCAGCGATGAATCAAGATCATGTCGTTGTTCAGCGACTTGGTTCAACCAACCCGTGACAATCTGAAGCTGGGGGCTCTGCAAACCAGGAGGCAGTGCATCCAGTGCCAGAACGACTTCGGCGGCCATCGCTTTGTATTGCTTAAGTGATTGCGATTCGCACCCGACGGTAGTTGCTCTCTCGGCAAGTGCGATCAAGGCAGGGCCGAACGACTCGCGGCGTGAGAGGTCTCGAACACGTGCTAGCGTTTCATCGCAAGAAAATGTCCAATTGAAGTCAGCCAGGCACTGAACGAGTGCCTCGCACGCATCCGCATATTTTCTCAAGGGTGAATATTCGTCGTGGCTGGCATAGCTAATCACGTCGGCGAGTTGCAGCCTGTGATCCTCTCGTGCTGACCGAAGCTCGAAACCTCTGACTTCCCACTTGAAACGCGACGAGCTAAATCCATTCGCAATCGCAACGCGTCCGAAAAGTTCGTGAATGCGGGCAAGATACTCCTTTGAATCAAGAATTGTGATTCCCTTTTTGTCGTCATCCTCGGTGACCAACTTGGCCGCGAATACGTTGAGCGAGACCTGCGAGTCGCCCTCGAGTTCAAGTTGCTGACACACACGCACAAGAAGCTCGGCAAGAATGTTGCAATAAGTGGCAACTCGATCGCCGAACGAAACCCGTTCCGCATTGACCAATCGCACTGGTTGGATCTTCTTTGAGTGCAGTGAGGTACAAAGCGATTTTACAAACAATGGGAAGCCGGGCTTACCGCGATGCTCGTTGGCATGAAATCTTGGCGTATATTCAAGTTCGCCAGCTAGACACGCTGATTTCAGGATTGACCCGGCGTTACCGCTTGTGATGGCACCCTGGCGGCATACCACACCAGCGATCTGACTTGGAAACTTCCGTCCCGTATCACTGACATACTCTTCACGTTCATCGGCATCAGATGACGACTCAAGAAACAATCCGCTTTCGTCGAGAAAAATATCGTAGTTCATGACACTTGCTGGTCCCGCTTGGCGGCTAGTTCTTGTTTAAGTTCTTCGAGCTTTGTGCTCACGCAGTAACGCGGGTAATGCATGAAGTCCAAAATTCGAATTGCGAGTAGTCGCCCAACGACCGCGTCTTTGAAGTCCAGGGCTGCATCATGAGAAGCCGCATTTCGGTAGGACTGAATCGCTTGTTCGGTTAAAACGTTCGGAGATATCGCGCTTCGCATATCCGCGTATTCGTCAAGCTCACTATTGATCCATCGAAACTCGGAAAGGCTTTGACTCATGAATTCTCCCGAGTAACGACGAACCATCGAAATGACCTCTTTGGCCTTTCGCACATCAGACAAGCATTTCTGAATGACTAACAGCATGTGGGTCAGCGTCATTCGATTCCGGCGGTGCGGGTCAGCAAGTTCACGTACAAAAAGTCGCTCCCATTCAAGTTCTTGTTCCGGAGCCAAACTGGCCGCATACTGTCGGTCTTGTTCAACCCAGGCAGGGTTTGCGTCAAGGTGTTGACCCACTGGAATTATCAACTTCCGTTTTAGAACGCTTTCGATAGCCCGCCACCATTGCGAACAGGCCATAGAGTAGTCACCGGTATCGCAATTTACGAAAGCCATGTCTCCGTTGCGAATAAAATTCTGTTCATTTACTTCAAGCAGTACGAACCAAGGGTGCCTCATTGCAAATAGCTTCTTCTCAAGCCAATCGATCGATCGCTTTTCTTCGTACGTTTTTGTGGACTTGAACTTATCGACTAAATGTCGATCACGTCCCTCTGCGAGCCCAAAGGCCTCGTGAAGCATATCACTTAGCGCAAGGGCTTCGGGAAACCCATGATCAACGCAAAACTGATGGAACTCACCTTCAATGCGATTGGTGTGCTTTTGCGACGCACAGAGCTGAGCCGGGTGTACCCTTGAAGACTGACCCTGATAGGAAAACGAGTTCATCAAGGTTAGTTGCTCAGTCGAGTCTAGGTACATGTAATCAAAGTACAGATTACCAATACTTGTCCAAAACAACTTAGGGGTGCCTAAGCGATGGAGCAGCTTTGCAAGTGAAAGAAGGTCTTCAATACGCCGGTACACATATCTCCAGCCAAGACAACAATTCACAAGACTGAGGGCAAGGTCTATACGATTCGTTTTGTCAAGCAGCCAATGCGCAATCAGTAGACAAAGTGTTGGATGGCTAGTCGGAAGAATGTAGAGGCCGGTTGAAGCGCCAAGTAATAGAGACTCTAACCCGGTCAAGGTTTGCTCTACTGCTTCTGTGAAAGCGTTCAGCGAAAACCAAAGCTCCTCTAAGGGATGCTCGTCGTGGATCTTTTTCCAAAGAAGCTCTTTCCCTTCCAACATTGCTTGAACGCTCTTTGGTACATGAGTTTCAGCTCTAGCAGCGGCGGCGAGGTACGCAACCCTTATACTGAGCTCGTCGGGTTCACCATGATGGATGAACTCGTCGAATATCTCGAGAACGTCGCCGAACTTCCCCATGTGATAGGCTGCGTACGATTCAATACGATACGCTTGTATAGGCAAGTCCAGAGGGATTCCTAAGCTAGAGGTGCGTTTGCGACCATCCGGTTTCACAACAAGCGTAACTTCGTCATCGCCCGAAGTAATTACAATTTCGACTTGATTGTTGATTCGCCGAAAGCCGCAGCAGCGTTTGTACTTTTTGCCCGAACCACACGGGCATTTCTCGTTGCGGCCTATTCGCGTCATGGTCGGCTAGCCCAGAAAGTAACGAATGACACTGGCCAATGGTGATGCTGCGGGCCTGCGTCGGTTAGTCTGACGTCCCTTGTGGGATCGAGGCGAATTGGTCCGCTGGCCTTTCTTCGTCTTGGTGCCAGCAATTTCGCCGCCGCAAAGTACCGTGACAATGGCCTCCAGGCCGGATAGCTCACGACCCGACCACCAGCGACCGCAGTTGCGGCACTGGATGCTCGATTTACTGTGTCCAATATGGAAACGGCGTCCACAAACGCAATTAACCTGTCTAGCGATAGTTTATTCTCCGTGTCTCAAAAAAAAGGGCCGCTGCGATCACCTTCACGTCGTTCTCGATCACTTCAGTAAACCCAGCATTTCAACTAACGATTGTCATCAATATGTGTCCGGCTCTGGAAAGTTGAGTCCATTCGTTACATCTAAGGGTAGCCGAGACGCAACGACTTTATGGTTTCTTGTTGCCAGATAGATTCCGCCTCCGACCAACAGTGCTGCCCCACCAGTCGCAAGTATGATCGCAGAAGCGCTAGCGCATGCTGTCGAAGTGCCTACTACGGCAAACGCGGCTTGCCTGACGTTGATTGTTAGGCGTGGGGGCATACCTGCTCGCACTCCAACGAAACTTCAGACTATTGTCTTTCTAACTCTTTACTAGGAATTCTGTCCGTACAAATTGGGAGAATGTGACGAAATAATTCCTGAAATTCAATTTTGAACAATGCGATAGCTTTCGAGGCTACAAGTGACACGGCTAAAAATTACGTGAAAAAAGTGGTCGGAACATCCCAGCCTCCTTCTCGAGCTAGTCGGAACCTCGCTGCAGCTTGTAGTTGTCCAGTACGAGAATACCACTACTGCACTGCATGATCACGTACATCTCCTTCACTGAATGAGGATCGCATGTCTGCTACACTTGGAATCTTTTGAATGTTCTTGACTGCGTTTTGCCAAATTACTAGTTCCGGTGCTAGAAGCATAGCAAAACGCCTGGTTAATTAGAGAATGGGCATCCCCTTCTTCCGCTCCTTTCGCAAGAGGTGCAAGTGGGTTTGGGCTCCTAATTTAATCGGAACCTCACTGCGACGAATCAATCATATACGCCAGATTATTTCCAGCTCCAGCACCTCCAGATTTGAATGCAGTGAGAAAACACCAAGCGGCCTAGTAGTGTATTGTCCGAATATTTCCAAATTTTTGCTTATCACGGTTCGGAGTCGCACACATGTCCAGTCAAACCATCATTAGTCAATTCATCTCCCTGCTGGAAAACGACAGATTTTGGGAGAGGGTCATTTATCGGATCTGGGTGGCAAGAGGGTATGTGGGCGATAGTTATCGAGAAGTCTACCCGTTCAGTGAGGCCCACTCTGGTTTAGGCGCTAAGGCACGCATCGAATACGACCTGAACACCGTCTTCGGGGAATATTTTGAGCCCTGGTGCCAAGAAGTTGACACGCAATTGATTTTCCAAGAACTGCTTTTCGACAACTTCGATCTAGCTCCGATTACCAAATCCGAGTTCATGGTACTGGTACGTCATCATCTTTCAGGAATTGAGACTGAACTGGAGATTAGCTTTTCTCGAGCCCGGCTAGTCGCCAATATAGAGCAATTACTATTTGCAAACAGAAACGGATGGTACAGAATCCATCCTGAGGAAATTTGCCTCATCCAGGGGAATTTATTTCCTTCGGATATCATAGGCAAAGAAATATGGAAATCGGAGTACTATGGCTTTTGGCTCGAAGCTTCCGCTACCAATCGCGATCCGAATCTGGGAGTATCCGCCCGACTTTGCGGACCATACACCGAGAACGCGTTTGTCAAAGTATATGAAGCGATAGTTCCAATTCTCAATTCACTGATAACGACAATCAGAATCTGCTATCCAGGGGTCAACGACATTGTAGGTGACTTTTTTAATGGCGAAGGTTTAGAATTCAAGTGGGCAGGAGTATCGCATGATATCCAGAATAGTAGGAATCCAATTCTGACGCGCGGACTGGAATTAGCTTTCCTTCCGGCAGACAAACGATGTGCAAATCTCTTAGGAATTCAAGACAATGAATTGATAGAGAGGCTACGAAACGCCACTCAGCTTTTGGTCCAGGCTGATATGCAAACCAATAGTGCGATTTCACTATCACTTTGCTTCACGGCGATTGAGTCCCTAATTTGTAAATCGAGAGGCGGCGGTACATCGGACGAATTGGCACGAAATGTCGCAGCCTTGCTTGAGCCGATCGCCATAGAACGTCCCTCATTTATCAAGACAGTACGATGCTTGTACTCAATCAGATGCGACGCGATGCACGGGAAATCAATTGAGAACTGTAAAGAGAGCTTGCAACAAGTACGTAAACTTGCAGCAAATACCTATAAGGCATGTTTCGATTGGTCGGACCACATGAACAGAATCGGCGAAGCGCCTACTCGAAAAGGCTTCATCGAAGAGTTGACTGTTTGCGCAACCACCGGACAGAGGATGGTTGGAGTGATACAGGACGACAACTCCAAGGATGTATGACAGTCGGGACAGTTGAAGCATGGGTTGCAAAGATTTTGTCGCCTTTGATTGTCGTGGGTTAAGGCAGTTTTTCACCGTAATTGCTGCAAAAGCGATCGTCAATTTTCACTGGCGATTGACATGCAGAGCAAGAATTAGTGATCGGTGATTCACTGCTTAGGACGTCATACTCGACCTGCGTGGTCTTGAAATCGCCTGAAAGTTCGTCTCGCAGGCTTTCCAAAACTCGCCCAGTCGCTCCTTTGCTAGCAATTTCGCTTGCGTATGGGTTCGCAATACATCGAAAGCAGCCTGCATCTGAGTTGCACCTGCGTTCCTGCAGACGCTCGATAGCTTTGTCTAGCGGTTGCGAAATCAGACGTTTGGGAAAATCGCTGTTACTGCAAGCACGACCAAGGGCGTCATCGATCGAAACGACAAAGGGCAACACGCGGCACCTTGCCGAGCGACATTTTCGGGCGACGGCCCCAACGGACTGCCCGACGACCATTCTACCGCTTTTGTACGGTCTCGGTGAGATGCTGGCAATGTCACCGTAATCGTTGCGGTCGCCACGATTTGCGAGTGTTTTTACGAACTAGCCCGCAGTTTCAAAACGGGGGCCTAGGCGGACGCGCGATCCGCTTTTGGGAGGACGTCGCCTCGACAAAAAGGAAACGAGAGGTTGCCGCACATGCAACTCGTGCCGATGCAGTTGACAGGAGAGTTCCGCTGGAACAGCGACTTACAATCCTTGCAGGCCAGACAGTAAAGAAGCTCCTTGTAGACTTCACCTAAGCGCGAGAAAACGCTCATCGTGAAGGCTTCCCACTGGTTGTAGTGGACTGCAGGATTGATCATCCAGTTCTCGCGGTTTGTTATCTCGTCGAGCAACAAGGCGAACTTCTTCTCGAGGTCGATCGTATCTTGCGCTTGCTGTGTATGTCCCCAGCTGTTGCGAGCCTTGGCTGATTTCTTTAACAGCTTGCGGAAGCGGCTGCATACACTTTGAAAGAGCTCACCTGCCCCGTGATCGCCGTTCGAACGGAAGGTCACCTTGACCGATATGCCGTTAGCTAACGAGTGAGTTGGCCATGCGTCCGGAAATGTCCGAATCTTTTTCGTTCACCAGGCAACCAATTTCGCCACACCTCAGTGACGAGCCTTCGATGAAGTGCATTGCATCGAGTCCGTAATTTCTCGCCACGGTATCTGTCGCGACTGCTGCCGCTTTATGGATAGACATTATCATGAGCGGCGGACTCCACCGGCCAATGGCAAGCTTTGCCTTGAAGTCAACAATAAGCTGAGGCCTATCGTGGACGACTCGACACTTACCTGATCCAAAGCTTCTACCACGATGAACGATGCAATTGGGGTCTAGCAAAATGATTCCAGCAATCACGCCATGATTGATTGTCAGAAGTTTACTCAGTCGTTCTGGTACGCAGAAGGTCACGCGGTCGCCGTGCCACATCGTGCATGACGCTTTGCGCTTCGATAACTGCGAGCCTTCCATCCAGACCTGGTGAGCGACATCCGCAAGGAAGCGAGTCGCAGGCACAACTATCCAACGGCCGCCTACTTGCGCGTCATCAACCCGTCGCATCAATTCGATCATTCGATCGTATGTCGGTACGCCACCTATGAACCAACCGACTTGATCTTCCCCGAGAGCGCGACAGGTTGTTGCGTCGCTCGCTGCAGGCCCAATGTAGCGTTCACCCAGTCGGGCAATGCGAGCGCCGCGAATAAGCGAGGTTGGATATCGCTCGCTGAGATCTTCCTCGGAGATTGTTGTCATGGTTGGATGATTCTCGCTTTTCCACGTGCACCAGCGTAGTTCGTCTAACGCCTGTCAGTTGACTGTTAGACTGACCTAACGAGGCTTGTGCGAGAACGTCCGGATCAGGCGGATTGTTTTTCGCCGCAGTTGCTGCAGAATCGATCGCTAACCTTAACCATGGTCGAACAGGCGGAGCATGGCTTCGTCGTAACGAATTCACTTGCTATTGCATCGTTTTCGACTTCGGTGACCATACACTTGCTGGCGAGCGACTCTCGCAAGCTTAGGAGGACTCGCAGTGTTGCTCGTTTACTGGAGATTTCGTTTGCGTGCGGATTCGCAATGCAGCGAAAGCAGCCTGCATCTTTGTCGCACCCGCATTCCCGCAGACGCTCGATGGCTTTGTCCAACAGCTCGGGCACGCGGTCGAACGCTAACACGCTTAAGCCGACGCCATCGTAGACCATGTCGTATAGGTAGATTGAAGCGGAGCCGTCCGCGTCAACTTCCGATGCGGATGAGAAATCTTGCTTGTCGCATGGGCCGGAAACCGTTGGAAACAACCCCCACAACAATCTCTCACATGAATGTAGAGCAGAGCGGGCGTCTTGAAGGCCAAGTTCAGCTGCAAGAGCGTCCCACAGGGGGCGCTTTAGGCGAATCATCGAGGCCTCAGTGGGCAACGTATGGGTTGGCATTCCCATGTTGCCATTCCATGAGTTTACAACTTTACCACTACGGTCCTTCTCGGTGACGTTTACGAGAAATTCGGTTACGTTAATGTCCACGGTCGCAAGCATCATTCTGTCGTAGTCGGCGACCTTATGACGTCGTTTTAGTTTGATCTTCTTGTTGATAAATGCTCGAGTCTCGTTCCACGAATAATCGCGTTCAAGGATCACTTTGCGTTTGCCGCGAATGACATCCTTAACTCGATAAGCCTTGCCGCCGTGGCGATAGATTGCATTGCGGTAGGATTCACGCAACAAGTGAAACTCATCGATTTCTCCAATTGCCTCGTCTTCCCTGCCGAATACAAGCTTGTAGTTCCCTTCACCAATGCTACGAATATTGACGTGCATGTGTGGATCTGCTCGATAGAAGACGTCCAAATCCATCTTGCCGTCAGATCTAGCCTGCTTAACCGATTCAACCTCCTCCCCCAAGATCTCTGTGTTTAGAGAATCCTCGTCGCCCCCGACTTCAGCGGTCGCGCACGCGTAGTGCTGACAGACCACTCGCCGATTAGCCGTGCTGAGAACCAAGGGCTCGTTGTCTTTTCCGAACAATTCTTCCGGGTGATTGGCATAGTAGGTATCAATCGGCGTCTCGCCTGGAATCAGTACAATTCCACCGTCTTTACCAGCGCGTGCAGCGCGCCCAGCCCGTTGCCACAGGCTCATCATGCTGTTGGGAAGACCGATGCAAACAACGGCGTCTACTTCACCAATGTCGATACCGAGTTCAAGTGCGCTGGTGGAAAAAACCAATCGTACAGACTTGTCTCGCAATCCACTTTCGATTTCCTCACGTTCGGCCCCAGTTAGTCCGGCACGATAGACACGAACAAAAGGGAGTTCGTTGTCGTGGTTCGAAAGAAGGCGGGCCATCATTCGTTCGGCTGCGACTCTGCCAGGACAGAATGCCAGAACCGTTAGGCCCTCTTCAGCCAGTTTGAATGCAAGCTTCCGACCGTAGTCGTAGAAATGCTCCTCGCCGCTCGCCATCCAAAACTTGCGTACACCTTGGCGACTACCATCAAGGTCTGCTCCCACGCATTTGAAGTCTAAGCCGGTCAACCGTTCCATGTGCGTCTGCGGCTCATGGATCGTGGCACTGGTAGCAACGAACGTCGGATCGGACCTGTGTTGATGACAGACCTGACGAAGTCGACGCAGAATGTGAGCAACGTTAGTGCCGAAGATTCCCCGGTACTCGTGGCATTCGTCAATTACGACGTGTCGCAAATTGCTGAAGAACCTCTTCCAATGGCGATCGTGATATTGAAGCATCGAGTAATGCAACATATCCGGGTTCGTGAGAATGACCTGCGCTTCGTCTCGAACCTGGCCTCGAATATCACTAGGTGTCGCTCCGTCGTAGCGACTGACAAGATATGGACGGCAATCGATGAGCTGCGAAACTGACGGAACCAACCTCCCAAATTCGCGCAGCTTCAAGTACTGGTCGTTGGCAAGTGCCTTTTGGGGATACAAAAAGAGAGATGATGCGTCGGAGTTTTGGCATAGCGAGTCGATCACAGGAAGAGAGTAAATCAACGACTTTCCACTGGATGTCCGAGTCGCGACCACGGTGTGCTGACCAGTCATTACTTCCGCGATGGCCTGGTGTTGGTGGCGGTACAGCCCCTGAGGAAAAAGAGAGCGGACCATTGCGAATGTCTCTGGGTGAAGTCCCAACGAATCGATATCGCTGAAGACGCCATGCGTTGGGCCTTCCGGTTCCGGATCAAAGTGGACCGTCGTACCATTTAGGCAGTCGCACGCGTGTCGCACGCGGTCTACGATCGAGGTTGAATCAAGAGCTGGCGTTGTGGACGATGTGCTCACGGTCTTCGCCTTCAAGTTGGCAGGTCGGTGCGGTAACTGAAAGCCGAGTAACGGTCGCATTTGGCGAATGTCCGAGTCCAAATGCCAGCCTTTACGAGCAATTTCGCCGGAGGCCCAGCCTTTTTTGGGCATCTAGCGTAGCGGGGTCCCAGCTACTCTGGGGGACATCCATGCAGTAGAATGCGAGCCTTTTGGTGCGACTCGAATTCGGTGTGGGCGGGGAATGATAGACGACGGTGATTTAGCTGGCGAATTGTTTCAGATCCCCGACAAATGGTGGGGCTTCGAAGCCTTCGGACGCATTGACCATCCTGGTGCATGCGTTGGCTATGTGCCGCCTGGTTACAGAGTCACGATGCTCAAGGGAACCGATCCGCGCTCGGCCCGTTACGACCAGGTGCATGTGGAAGTGCAGAATGATTCGAGCAACGGCCTTCTCAAGCCCACAGCATTCGCAATTAAGCCGTATGATTTCCCAGCCCCAAAGATTGCCCGCCTCACGGACAAGTACATAGGTCGCTTGTCACCGGTTGATCTGGAACGGATGCGAAGCGAGCTGGTTCGGCTATTCGTTTCCAAGGAAGACAACCATGGATGACCAAGTCTTTAGTGAGCACGTTCGTTCACGTCTAGATGGCACGTTCGACAATGACCCCGCGATTCTGATCCACCTAAAACGCGAGATCAGGCGGCAGCTGAAGAAGATTGGACAGTGGAATCTCTCGCCTAGTTATCTCGCCTTTGATGGTGAATCCTGGGAAGCCTCTGATGCGCTTGATGAGTTGGCTAACGAAGCATACATACACTGCATCGAGAAGCGGTTACAGAAGTTGGCAGAGCATCTGGCCGTAACAGGTACCTGCGACGGTTCAGTACGAAAGAAAATTAGTTGGTTTCTGCAAGATCGGCAGGAGAAAGGAAACCCGATTTCCCGCAGGGTCTTTAGAAACGTTCGTTCAGCTTCAGAGTCGCTTGTCGAACGGGAAAAGGCTGAGGCAACGCCTAGCGGCGCACTTCGGGCCAGTACAATCGTTCTTGCAATCGGCCAATCAATACCGAATTCCGCAGAAGAACTTGCCGACAGTTTCTCCGAGTCGCTTGGCGACAGAGATTTCGTGAAGCTTGTTAGCCGTAATTGCCCTGCGAGTTGGCGGATGGTTGAGAGAGTAATCGAGAAACACATCGATTCGGGGCTCCGAGGCTATCTGCTCAGTGAGTTGGCCAAGATTTTCGCGGAGGTCTGCAAGCGCCCCGACCGAATTGCCGACGTTTCAGAGGATACAGACGACGGTATCGGCAGAATCTGGGATTCGATTTCCGAGACTCGGACAGACGTGCGCCAAAGCCGTTATCTAAACTCAAGCGAAGTTGATGAGTATGATCAATTTGCGGCGTTGGTACGGGATTTAGTCGGCCGTGCCCACGAGAATATTACCAACGAGCGAATAAGAAATCGCGTACTCCGTATGATCGAGAAAATCGCGGAACTTATCCGCGAGGGCGAAGATGTTCGAGAATTGTCGTGCCGAAAGCTAGGCGTCATCCTGAACGTCGGGAAAACAACTGTCGCAGAAGATCTGGCTCGATTACAGAACCCCAGAAAAGAGCAGGATGCTCACCCAAGCGAGATGGAATCATGAAAAATCTCTTTGATGACCCAAATTTCCGTGAGGCTTCAAAGCAAAATGCGGCGATGGCCCGGGAGCGTATCGCACAGTTGAGGTGGCCCGATATGCTGTCCGCTGGCGATTCCTTTGTCTTCACTGAATCATATGATCTGCCGGTTCGTTGGGTCTGTCTTGTGGCCCATGTGGATAATCCATTGCTTTGGTTCCTAGTCGCCGCGGACGAATATCATCAAGTCGGTACGTGTGATATTGAGTTGCCCGAATCGCATCCATTGGCGCCGCTCGCGTTACGTTGCAAAGTTGGATTCTGGGCACATCGTGACGATCTGAACATGAATGATTACCTCGGCAAGTTGGAGGGAGACTCCGTACTAGACGCTCGCTACAGGCTTTCAGAAATGGTTTTGGGGAAGGTTCCCATCACGGAACACGGGCTTATAGCTGAAGCAAATGACGACTACTCCGATTGGCTTGCAGAGTTGATGGAAGTTGCGGAACGCATTGAGTCGCGCCTTCAATCTGAGCCTGTCGTATTGGCCAACGCAACTTTTGACTTGTCTTGGTCGCGTGATCCGATGGTTGAGATGCGACATTCGGAAGCAGCATCGCTTGCGGCCGACGGATTTGGCGCACAGAAGTCAATTCAGCTACCACCAGCTACGCGGCTACCAAGCAAGCTGCCGGGAAGGCTCCTGCTTCAACGCGACGAGGAAACATACGATCTCGTTTATTACCCGTCGCCTGAAAACGAGTCTCCACCGAAGCTTACTTTCGCCAACACTCTAGATGTCCGAACAGGTGATTGGAAACGTGGAGCTGACGGGGTTTGGACCTGGTCTCAGCCGCTAGGGGTAATAAACAGTGAAGTGGTGCTAACTTTGGGAGTCGAGCGATTCAAGGTCCAAATAGCTTGAACAAAGCCATGGGTATCGAAAGCAACATTCACAATGCAGACGCCAGAACCTTCTGTAAGAATTAGCAACAGTCGAAGTCAATCCAATCCAATCTTGGACAGCGAGCGTTCATTTCAGCGCGGCGGACTTCGGAAAGACAATGAACGAAGACAGCTCGATCGACTACTGCAGTTGCAGGAATCGCGTGTGCCAATCTATCGAAAACCAGAGTTCATACGAGTTGACGCAAGCGACTTAATGGTTTCGAACGCTCGCATTGGCGTTGTGGGGCTTGTAGTCGATGAATCCAACATTGGACTTGTGACGCAGCTCAGGCTGAGTCCTTCTTCAAGCTGGGAGATATCAGTTGAGCTACCTTTCCGGCAGGCACAAATTCAGTCATTGCTTCTTCGCCTAGTTAACGAAGTGGGAATCGACGAAGGATTGCCAGAGCTTCTTGCGTTTAAGATTAGCGACACCCTATGTGAAGGCATGCATGGCGATTCAATGGATATTGCATGCCTCCTCGCAATTGTCGATGCTGCAAACGGGAGTATGCATGAATTGTTGAGCGCAGTTGCTGCAGTGGTTCTTCCTTTGGCCGGAGTTGTTCTAAAGCGATCGGAATCGGTCAGAATCAAACTGAATGCGTTTCTTCGTGAGTTCGGCAGAGGTTCACTTCTTGTGAGAATGAGAGACGACACCGAAGCTGAGAAGTTCGACGATTACTTTGACGTGGTATGGCCAGTATCCGATTTGCATGATCTTGCTGCTCGCCTTCACCGCGAAGGACTGATGGCTCCGTTAAACCATCAAGTCAGCTTGGCGTCCGCGCATGCTCTTGCCATATCAACTAGAACGCATCATTTGCTCTCTAGCGAATCTACACTTGGAGAAGCAAGAGATTTCCTCCGCCGCGTCAAGGCACGTGTAATTGCCAGCACTCCGTTGCAGATCAAACTTGAAGTGTCATATTCCGAAGAGGACCTTCATCGTCATTGTGGCGACTTTGATGAGGCACTAAAGGCAAGGGCAGCTAGACTGGAGTTGGAACGCAATCCGTTGATTTCGTGCTACGAACGGATGGCGGATTCTGACAATCGCCATGCAGCAGCGCTTTACGACGCACATCGTTTTGGAGAGGCAGTCGAATGCCTTGAGCCTTGGTTTAGTCAGCTACAGGCTGATCCTCGAATTTGCTTTCCAGAAACTCGCGCATTTCTCTTCAACACACTTGGTCGTTGTTTGGTTGTGTTAGGTGACCCACGGTGGGAATCAGTCCTTCGGGAATCGCTTCGAATACAGCAAACTGTTTCTCCAGAAGATGTCACTAGAACCGAAAACTACATTATCCAGGGGCTTTTGAAGAGCAATAGGCTCGATGAGGCCGCGAGTTGCCTGGATAACTTAAGTGACCCGAAGGACTACTACAGAGTTTGGCTGCGGGCTGAGCATGCTCGTAGAATGCAGACGAACTGGTCCGGAATCGAAGACGAAGCAATTTTTGCGATTTCACCAACATTTCATGTTTTTGGCTTCGCCATGCAGGCGGCGGCGCGTCAGCCAGGTAGGGATTTACTTACGCGCATCAAGTATCTTCAGAATGCGCGTGAATGCTTCCTTCACGGGGTCGAAGCGGACAGGTCGAACGTCAAGCTTCTTCTAAGTCTCTGTTGTGGTTTGGCCATTTCCATTGCTTCAGAGGACGACTCGGCATTCAAGAGATCGCTTTCTGAATTCGAAGGCTTCTGCCAAAGACAAGGCTTAAATGCCATTCGGACCTGGTACGAACCGTCAATTCAACAGCTAAAGTCTCGTTGCGATTGGAGTTCAGTTGAAGATCTATTTCGCTGTATCCCGCATCTCTAAAACAACGACAGGGAATAACAATTTTGTTTAGTTGGAAACCAATCTACCGCGAGATCGCAGATAAGCTACCTGATTTCGCTTTGAAGAATGGTGAGCTGGTGCAGTTGATGATTGAAATGCACGAGCGTGGCCTGAAGGTGTCGAACGTTGGAGATCGCGATTCAGGCGGCAACAATATACAGCTAGAAGAAGTCGATCCATTCTCATTCCTGGCCAACTTCAATCGCGGCGTCACTAACGACAATCGCACCGCAATCATTGCTGCCATCATGGAGGCATGAGGACTGTCTGTGGATCTTCCCGTTGATTACGACGGGCTGCACTGATGAGTTTGCTGAATAGCTGGTTCATGCCTTACATAAAAACGTGATCAAACGAGCATGTGGCGACACCGTGGCGATTCTATCAGCACAACTAAATGATGGAGATTAGAAATGAACGACAAGGAGGGCATATTGTTAACCCAATTGTCGCCATCGAATTGATAGCGTAGAAGGGAGGGTTTCTTGGTCGATAGCGAAGTTCGATTTCGTTGATATCAGTTTCTGCCGATACCCGATGTAGCTCTCGCAAGTTGTCGTGAAGAGCCACAACGCTGCGAGACGCAAATGTCTTTTGGGTACTCGAGTACCCAACTACCAATGGATGCTTTGGTCAGACGAGCCATGATTCTAGTTTTCTTGACCACTCATTTGTCGGGCACCCTCGCCAAAATGGTCGGCCATTTTCCCGCCATGTGTCACAATAATGTTGAACTTTGACATAACTCGCACCGCCAATGCCATTCAGAAGCCGGTGTGTGATGAACTGGTGGTCCGTTGGAATTGCGGAAAACACTCCTTTTTGGGGCAAATACAGCCCCAGCGCCATATGTGGTTGCCGTATTTTTCGGCTGCATCCACATGCCTACGCTCAAGCTTCAGCTCCAGCATGGACTGATTGAGGGCGTTCCGTAAGCGCACAGCAGCGGCAGGTGGGAGGCAACATCAGCTACTCGTAGAAGAGGTCGAGGGTGCCTTCCCGGTATCGTTGCCCATACTCGAGACGCTCGCAGAGGTCCAGTAGTTGAGGCCGCACTCTGGGGCCGCCTAGTTGATCGTTGATCGAACGTGAGATGTCGCCAATGAGCTGATTTAGTTCGAAGTCGCAGATTTCGATCTCTTCGATGCGTCGACTCTTGGCAGCTGATTCCAGCAACTTGGCCAGAGCCGGGAATGGATAACCATACTTCGCAATGAGTTGCCGTTCTTTGGCCGTAAACTCAAATACCACAGAATCG
>JAGQOY010000117.1 GCA_020427005.1 Planctomycetales bacterium | reverse complement strand
TTACGCTTCGGGTTAGGATTGGTAGATTTATTTCTGCCGCTCGCCTTACTGAGCGACTCCTTGGCCCAAAATCTGCTTGTAAAATGTGATGTTGCTTTTGATGGATCTCTGGTGACTGGAGCGTCTACCACCGGCAGTCAAAGTTCTATCTCCCTCGCTCTTTTGCA
The DNA here is from genome assembly GCA_020427005.1 of Planctomycetales bacterium. GTDB lineage: Bacteria > Planctomycetota > Planctomycetia > Pirellulales > Pirellulaceae > Aureliella. The sequence continues at coordinate 21,677 of JAGQOY010000117.1, read as the reverse complement.
CCAACTTCGTGCAACCCTTCGGTGGAACCAGGGCCCTTTGGCGAGACCAGCTGTCTCCAGCATTCTCCAATGGGTAGAAGTCCATAATTTCCAAATTCTTGTTGACCTAGCGAATTCTTTCGCTAACATAACCCGTGTAGCGAAAGAATTCGCTACACAGACATTACACAACTTCTTTAGGGACCCCACGATGGCCAGATACCCGTCTAGTCAACCTACCGACGTGGAGTTGCAGATGCTAAATGTGCTGTGGCAAAATGGCCCGAGCACAGCACGTCAGATCCACGACTTAATTCAGAACTACAAGCAAACTACCTACTCCACAACTGTCAAAATGTTGTCAGTCATGTTGGATAAAGGTTGGGTCAAAAGAAATGAGCATCTATCCCCCCAGGTTTATGCGGCGGCAGTGTCGCGAGAATTGGCAGGAAAGCGATTTGTCCGTGACTTGATAGAAAAGGTCTATGCAGGCGCATCGATGAGCTTGGTTTTGCATGCTCTGGAAACAACCCAAGCTTCGCCAGACGAACTTGCTAAGGTACGTCGATTACTCGATGAAATGGAGGGTAAAGCATGACCCTTGGCTTTGAAACTCTCTTCCCCTTTGAATCGCCCATCGTGATTCAACGTCTAGGTTGGGTCCTCATACACTCGTTGTGGCAATTTGCCATGATAGGTTTTGCTGGAGTTGTTCTTTCAGCGAGCTTGCGTCGGCAATCTGCGAAAACTCGTTATTACGCGCTGTTATCATCGTTCCTGCTAGTGATCGTAGTTCCTATTCTCACGTGGGGTCATGTTCCGCCAACGCATTCAAAGAGTAGAGCCACACTTGACCTACCAAATAGTCCAAACACGATTGTCCTACCCACCAATACCGGTGACCGAAACCTCGGTAATCCGACCTCAGCTTCCGAAATGGATTTGATTCAGCCCGGTATTCCGCCAAATCCTCAACTGGAAGTGCCAACCGCTAAAACCAATGTCAATGCGACAGTCAAACTTCACCATGAATCCAGGCGAGACCGTTTAAGCGCAGCCCATAGCACCCTTGCTCCCTGGTTACCAACCTTGGTTTGCATTTGGTTCACTGGTGTTTTCGTATTTTCACTCCGCCCGCTATTGGGTTGGGTCCATGTTTGGCGATTACGTACTTCCGGTCTACTGCCGCTGACCGAAGACATTGCAAGTATCCTTGCCAAGTTGAGCACTCGCATGCGACTGACAAGGCCGGTTCAGATGATGCAGTCTGAACTCGTAAGCGCTCCTCTGATGGTAGGCGGCATACGCAGTCTGATTTTGCTACCTGCCACTCTTACGACCAACCTGCCTCCCCAGCAACTAGAAGCCATCTTGGCTCACGAACTGGCACATGTTCAGAGGTACGATTACTTTGTTAACATCGTACAACTCCTGGTTGAGACGTTTTTCTTTTATCATCCCGCAGTGTGGTGGCTTTCAAACCAATTGCGGCAAGAACGCGAACATTGCTGCGACGACATTGCCGTGAGCTTGACTGGTGACCCCATACAGTACGGTCGTGCTCTTCTAGCCATTGAAGAATGTCGAGGCAACCATGCTAGTTTGGCATTGAGTGCACGCGACGGCGTATTGCTCGCTCGAATTCAACGGATTCTTGGACTGCCACAGGACAGGGCTAGTTTTTCTATCGGTACATTCTCCATCACTGGACTAGTCGTCTTGTTGGTTTTCTGGAACGTCTGGGCCATGGCCAAGGCCCCTATACAAGAATCGCGTGCGGAACAGCTTACGGATCAAACATCAACACAATGGGCGATGTGGGGAGGTTCAGCCAGTCGGAACAATTCCTCGATTGCGACCAATTTGCCTACACAATGGAATATTGAGAACGGAGTAAATCTACGATGGTCGACCAAACTGGGAACGGCAAGTTATTCATCGCCCATTGTTGCCAGTGGAAAAATTTTGATTGGAACGAACAATTCGGGAAAAATTGCACGTTATCCTACACCAACCGATCTTGCCTGCCTGCAGTGTTTTGATCAGGCGACAGGTGATTTTCTGTGGCAATTCTCCAGCGAAAAGTTACCTACTGGTCGAGTTCAGGACTGGCCTCAAGTGGGATTATGTAGTACGCCTTGCGTTGAGGGAGATCGGATTTGGTTGACAACGAATCGATGCGAAATAGTTTGCTTGGACCTGAACGGATTCCTCGATGGTGAGAATGACGGTCCGGTAACGGATGAAGTATCGACCGACCCGAAAGAAGCTGATGTGGTGTGGCGGTTTGACATGATCAATCAATTGGATGTCTCGCCCCTATATCAGAGCTGCAGTTCACCACTAGTTATCGAGAACTTAGTATTGGCAAACACTTCGAACAGCCCCGATGAATCGCAACAGAACATCCCATCTCCGGAAGCTCCCAGTTTTATAGCTTTGGACAAACGCTCTGGCAGCCTCATATGGCAAGACGCATCGCCAGGCCATAATCTGCTTGGCAATCAATGTCCGTCATCCATTCCAAGTGTGGCGAAAATCGACGACTCGTTTCAAGCTATCTTCAGTGCGGCGGACGGTTGGATTTACGCCTTTGATATCTCAGCTATTCAGGCCGGCAAATCAGAATTGTTGTGGAAATTCGACGTCAATGCCAAGACTGCCAAGTATGCGGTAGGCAGCCAAGGTAATCGCAACGTCGTCATGTCGGCTGCGATCGTCAATGATCAAAAGGTTTATCTTGCTACAGGAACTAACCCGGAACGCGGAGAAGGGCCAGGCGTCTTGTGGTGCATCGATCCCACAAAACGTGGCGACTTGAGCGAAGAACTGGTTTACAATCAAGCAGCTCCCAACCAAGTGATCCCTCATAAGCGAATCCAGGCTTGCGAACCTGAGAAAGGAGATTTTACGAGACCGAATCCAAATTCAGGGGTCATTTGGAAACTCACTTCCCAGGATTCCAACGGCAACGGAGAATTGGAATTTGAGGAAACCATTCACCGTTCGTGCGCTGCTCCCACGATTCATAATGGACTATTGTTTTTAGCAGACTACTCAGGTATTCTCCACTGCCTTGATGCAAACACTGGACACCGGTACTGGACACACGACCTTTATGCGTTCGTTTGGTCAACACCAGTAGTAGCTGATAGCAAAGTATATGTATGCGATGAAGATGGTGATGTGGCAGTATTTGGTTGCTCTCTTAAAAAGGATTTTCTTCACGAATCCAATGTCGGTAATGTGGTCTGCGGGACGCCTGCAGCCATCCAAGACATGCTCATTATCAATACACAGAGGGAGCTGCTTGCGTTAGCCTTTCCAATTGTATCTACAGCTTCCGACTTTCCTTCCAGTGCGAATCCCGTAACTCCCGCATCTGACGAGGGCCTATCTGAACATTTGCCTTTTCGCTTGCCGGAACACTGGATCGTAGATGACATGCAATGGACGCAAGACGATAAACAACTAGTCACCGTTTGTTTACAAGGTGGTGTGGATGTGCGTCGCTGGAATATCTCGGATCGAACTATGGTCAGCGAAATTAAGCTTACCGCCGATCAGCATGGTCGCCACTACCGACAAGGGACTGCAAGACTATCGGCCGATTCTAAGAGAGTAGTAGGTGCGACGGACGCATATGTTGGTGTGTGGGATTCCCAAACCGGTGAATTGTTGCGAAAGTTAGAGGTGCCGCAAAAAAAATTGGATATCGATCGCGTAACGTGCCTTGCCTGCTCACCAGATGGTTCACTCGTTGTTGCCGGGTTGGGATCCAGCCGCACAAGTGCCTTAGTCTCTCACAGCTACGGTATTGCATGGAATACGGTCTCCGGTGCAGTACTCTGCCAATTCACTAGCCCCTTAGGAGGCGACATTACTAAGATTTGCATGCTCAACGATGGCAGCCGGTATTTGACACTCAGTCAAAGTCAGCAATTATTAATGTGGGATACGAGCACAGGCAATCTACTCCGTGACTTTTCTGCCGCGCTGTCTGATTGGAAAAATCCGGATCCTGCAATTATCAGGAATCTGCTGCTCACGGATCTGGCGGTCAAGCCAGACGGGACCACCCTCGCCGTGGCCAGCACCTATGGCATAAGACTTATCAAAATAGATAATGGTAGCCTCGTTCGCACGATCGACGCTCCCTTTGGCAATGGTAGTGCAAACATTGAGTTTTCACATGATGGAAATTTGCTCGCGCGCTATGGCGCTCGAAAGCAAAAACAATCCACTCCCGTAGTTTCGATTTGGTCTACAGAATCTGGCCAGCAACAATACGAATTGAAGGCCTCTGCGCATTTACTTCGCTTTTCAGATCATGGCCAGTTGGCAATCGGCTATGCAGACTTCAATGAAGCACTTTCGGTTTGGCCTGACTTGTCATCCACACAAGCCTTAGTAGCTCCTCCCCGAATATTCCTGCGTGTAGACCGCGTAGAGGAGAACACACACTCAAGAGGCAAAAGTGCTCAGGCCCTGGCAGACCGTTGGAAACCCGTTTGGGGCGATGAACAACTAGGCCTCGAATACGGTATCGCTCGAACAGTCGAGAAAACCGAATTCCAAATCGGTGAGCGTATCCCGATGGTAGCCTTCTTAAGGAATGTTTCCGATCATCAGCTGCAAATTGCCTTTTCTCCAGATATGTTTGGAAACCCTGTGAAGGTCTTTGACCCAAAAAGCGAATTTGAACCGAAAATGGAGGCTCAAAAACTTCTAGGAACGCGTGCTAAATATCGTAGCTTGCTCGATCCAGGAGAAACTTTTGGCCCGTTGTACTTGAACATCGGATTGGGCTCAAACCCTCGTCCCAACCAACAGTACTGGACTCCTTTTTGGCCTAATCCTCAGTCAGGCACATACCACGCAATGCATCAAGCTCAAATATTTGTGGCTGAGCCAAGTGTTGCAAGCAGTTTGGAAGAGGAAGGTTGGCAAGCGGAGATAATCACAACCGGTCAATTGGAACTTGGAGTTATATCCCCGTAACAAAACGAACTCCATCGCATTGGGTACCGCCTAGATTTACTCATTTCTGCCGCCAAACGATGCGCTAATAAAACGTCTGCAGTACGGACCTCGCTCCTCGAACCTACGTTGGTAGGGATCTCCTTCTCAAAAACCTGCCCATTCTAACACTCTCTTGATCGCCACAACTTGAATCCCTTCATCACGCTATAATCAGTCTAGTAGCCTCGGAGAGCCCACCAATAGCCATGACGCACAATTTACTGGCAGCGCGTGGAACCGATCGTCAAAAGAACGAGCACTGATTTCCAAAGTGGACTAAGTTTTTTACATGGTGACCCTTATGCCAAATCAAATTTGCCGCCAACTATATCGTTATTCGATCCTTCAGCCACGAGTTTCGGGGCGCGTTATTGCGATGACGATTGCCTCCACTTGCTTGGTTCCATTTATTAAGGCACCCCTTTGGGCTCAAGATGATCCGCCAGCTGCCAAAGAACAATCGGAGGAAGAAAAAAAACCTTTCTCGGCGACGACAGTCAGTCAGCTATTGCGGGTTGGAAAAATAGACGAAGCAATAGACCTTGTTGACCAAGCACTTGAGGCCGAAGCGGATAACATCCAGGCTCTCTCCGCGAACACACTGCTTGCCGGATATTTGTTACGTACCGACGGTGAGGCTGCTACCGCACGGCTCGAGGCACAGTTGGATTATCTTCTTTCCAAGCCAGAACTAGGTCGCCTATCTTCCCCTCTCTTGGCACAAACGCTCACCTATTTTGAAATGGCCAGCAAGGATTTTGAAAAGAGCTTGGACAAACTTCTACAAGCAAAAAGCATGCTTAAAAGCCAAAACTTATCTACGCAGCAACTCGATTTACTGCATGCTCGTATGCTGATTTCAAATGACCGGATTGAAGACGCAAAATCTATTATGGATGAAACGTTGGAGAAGTTGCGCGATGATGGCGGGAGCTATCTGCAAATGGCAGCGAACTATGTAGGGCTACTTGGTTCATATGACAGTGACGCCTGCAAAGAAGTCCAAGCAGAAGCTTTGAAGATTGCCAATGAGCTAGTTGCTAAGGAGAGTCCATCGGCTCAGGACTATAGCAACTACTTCAACTACATGATTCGATCGGCCAGCAGTTTTTCAAGATCTGATGCAGTCGCTGCCAATGATATCCTGCAACAAGCTCTAGGTGTGGTGGAGAAGCTAAAGAAAGACGAAGACACCGCTGCACAACGTTGGGAACGATCTCTCGATCAACTTAAGCAACAGATTGAATCCGAACTGCGACGTGCAGCCCTTATCGGGTCAGTCGCGCCAGATTTTGCAGTAGATGATTTCCAATTTGTTGGCATGGAACCAACAACAATTTCAGACTTAAAAGGCAAGGTAGTCTTGCTCGATTTTTGGGCGGTTTGGTGTGGACCATGCATCGCCACTTTTCCTCACCTTAAGCAATGGCATGAGCAATTCTCTGAGGATGGATTGGTAATCATTGGCTCAACACGGTTCTACAACTACGCCTGGAACGACGACACCGGCAAAGCCGCTCGCAGTACGGAAAAAGTACCTGAGGAAGATGAATTGCAGATGCTCACCAAATTCCGTGAATCCTACGGCCTCCACCATGGGTTTATTGTGAAAACCGGCGAGACAGACTTGAGCAAAGAGTACTGCGTAACGGGCATTCCACAGGCCGTACTTATCGACAAACAAGGCAACGTGCAAATGGTACGAGTCGGTTCGGGAGAAGCAAACGCTGCTGCGCTAGAAGAGAAAATTGAACAGTTGCTAAGAGAATGACGCCCCGGTTTGTAGGGCAGTTCCTTGATTCAGGAGGAAGGGCGATAGCCCGGCCATAGAGACCGTAGCTGCATCGTACAGAGAAGTTTATGAGTTCAATCGAACTGCGATTGCTGATCGGTTTTCTTGTAGCCGTTGCGCTGTTGATAGTGCTAATCGTGCGCTACCAACTCCCTCCCTTCATCGCTTTACTCGTCGCCACGCTCGGGCTAGCTGTCATCGGACCAGTCAATTTGGATGAGGCATTGACTGGTTTTTCTTCTGGTTTGGGTGGCGTGTTGGGCTCAACTGCCATGATCATCGGTTTGGGTGCCATCATTGGCGGCTTGCTGGAATCCTCTGGTGGAGCCGCCGCTATTGCACACTTCTTACTCCGCCGTTTTGGAGCGGAACGCGCACATTGGACCATGCTACTGGTCGGTCTATTGGTTGGAGTAGGTGTCTGGTTTACTGTAGGACTCGTGCTATTGGTACCGGTAGTGATGACGTTCGCGCGCACAGCTGGAATAAGACTACTCGTACCAGCTATGTCAATGCTTGCCGGACTGTCAGCTATGCATGGGCTGGCTCCGCCCCACCCGGGTCCATTGGTTGGAATTCAGATCCTCCATGCCGATCTTGGACAGGTAATCGTATGGAGCTTAGGAGTAGGCTCGGTTGCAGCCCTAATTTCGGGACCTATTTTCTGGAGATACTGTGAAAAATTCGTCGATTGGCCTGCTCAAAATGACTCGTCTCAACCCCAGGAGAAACAGGAGGCGGGCCTTTGGCGTGCTGCGCTCGTGTTGGTTCTTCCCATCGCCCTTATGCTGATCGGAAGTACGGTGTCCAATTTCCAAAACGAGATTGCCGAGCTACTCGGCGATAGACTGATTGGTGCTTCCGCGCCGCAAGATGTAGTGGAGAGTTTTACTTGGCTAAGACTTGCAATATCAACAATAGTTGGCATCTGCAGTCCGACAGTGGCGATGCTTGTGGGAGTTCTTCTAGCATATTATTGCCTGGGAACGTGCATGGGCCTTTCAAAGCATGACTTGGCGAAAATCACTGAGCGCAGTTTACTGCCTGTCGCAAATGTTCTGTTGGTTGTGGGAGCAGGGGCAGGATTTTCGCGTGTGCTAATACAATCCGGAGTAGGAGAAATATTAGCAAATCTCATCTCCAACGTACCCTTACCTCCCATGGTGCTCGGGTGGTTGATCGCCGCTGCCTTCCGCATCGCAACTGGTAGTGCTACCACAGCATTGACTGCGGCCTGCGGAATCGTAGCCTCATGGTTAGAAAAAGATCCATCTATCGATCCCAATTTTATGGTGTTGGCGTTGGGATCTGGCTCATTAACATTGTCACATGTTAACGACGGAGGATTTTGGTTTGTCAAAGAATATTTTGGCTTGTCTGTCGAGCAAACCCTAAGAACCTGGACAGTACTTGAAACTGTAATGTCGCTAGTTGCACTGGCAATTTTGGTCATCCTGGACTGGGCAATATAAGAATGTGGACTTTTGACGCTCATTTAGATTTGTCGATGAACGCGGTCGAATGGAATCGCGATTTGACTCAAACCATTGAGGCCGTACGTACCTCCGAGAAACCTCTCACTGACAAGCGCGACCGTGGACACGGCACAGTTACACTTCCAGAAATGCGCCGCGGTCATGTCTTTGGTTGCGTCGCAACTTTGATTGCTCGGGTCGAACACAATGCGTATAGTCCTGTGGCGGGCTGGCGGTCACCCGAACAAGCGTGGGCAATAACTCAAGCTCAACGTGCATGGTATCGCTGCATGGAAGAAAAACAGGAAATGCAGTTAATTGCCAGCCGTAGCCACCTCGAGAGTTTTGCAGTTAATCTACAAGCCAACCGGGAGGGGCGTGGCCCCTCGACCTTTCCCATCGCTTTTGTACTTAGTCTGGAAGGAGCTGACTCGATTGTAGAACTCGATTATGTCGATCGTTTGCATGAGATGGGAGTCAGAGCCATCGGGCCTGCACATTATGGTCCAGGCCGTTACGCGTTTGGCACGGACTCGGACGGAAGCTTAGGTGCTAGCGGGCGAGAACTATTGAAGAAAATGGACGAACTAGGCATGATCCTAGATGTTACCCATTTGTGTGACCAATGTTATTGGGAGGCCCTTGACGTTTACTCGGGTCCAATTTGGGCAAGCCATCAGAATTGCCGATCATTGGTTCCACATAACCGACAGTTTAGCGATCAACAAATTCAAGCACTGGTAAACCGCGGTGGTGTCCTGGGGGTCGCTCTGGACGCTTGGATGCTGACACCCAACTGGGTACGTCGCGTTTCAACCCCTGAAAAACACCAAGTCACATTGGCTAATGTGGTCGACCACATCGATCGCATATGCCAGATCGCCGGTAACGACTTGCACTGCGGGATAGGATCCGATCTAGATGGGGCATACGGATTCGAACAGACACCCATGGATGTCAACACGATTGCGGACGTTTCAGGAATTTACCCCATTCTAAAGCAACGAGGTTTTACAGAAGAATCGCTTCAACGAATTGCCCACCAGAACTTTTTGAACTTTCTTACATCAGCTCTGCCGTAACGACGTCTTACATCTCCCGTTACTTACCACTGCAAACGCAGGCTCAGGTTCACAGGCATGTATATGTGAGGCATTTTATCAACAGGCGACCTTAGTCCCTGTTTCTTTTTGGCAACATAAACTCCTCAGCTAACGGGCCTAGTCAACCCAGTGATAACCTAAACTCTTTTGTGATCAGCATTTAAGAATCGTTTTAACTAGTCGGTTCTTTTTGGCGCGACCATTGCATGAGCAGGTTGAGCGCGGCAGCCCCAAAGCATGTGGCGGCTTACCGACTTTAGTAGGCAGCCTGTCCAGAGCAATTTCTGCGAAGAGCTAGATGTTTTGACGGGTCCTCCAATAACATTTCGTAGGACACACTGAATGCACGCGATCGATCTTGCTGAGCTTGCCAGCACGTTTGTGACGAGCGCCAATTCAATAACGCTCGTCAAAGCCAGTTTTCGAACGAACGGCATGAATAGCTTGTGGCTTGCGCACCGCTTTCGATTTGAAAATTGGATGGATAGAATTTCGACGCACCGTGCCGAATTGCAAAACCCCAGCGCCAGCAGCCGACGTCGCCAGTGGAACAGTTTAATACCTTTGTTGGAGGAAATTCTCCTAGCTGAGCCTTTAGTGCGTTGCCTGGCCTATCAAGCCTCTGTTCACGAACATCTTGGACTGGACGAAGAGTTGATTCCGCTTTGCACAAGTATGCTGACAACGCAACGCGAAGCCCGCCATCGATGCCTACATCTGATTGTCTTCGGGCAAGCTATGCCGGTTGAGAGCGCAGTCCATCTGAATCGACTGCGAAGAAATTTGGAATACTATACGGATCACTTACTCGCTCTGATGCAGCCAATTCCGCGCATAGACAATTTTGCATTTGACTCAATTTGCGTCGACCAAATGCAAACTGAATTGGGAGCTTTGTCAAACAACTTGGCTCATCGCAATTTACTAACTAATCTACTCGGCGAATCTCTTTGGCTAGCTACACATACTCAAATTGACTGGCGATCTTCAAATGGAAAACTGAATCATGAGATCGCATGTTCCGTTATGGATTTGCTTCCAGGAGCTATGTTCGATCACCTGGGAGTGCCTAGAACCACGAGAAGAGCATTGCAACTAGAGGCCGACCCAGAGTACTCTGCCGCCGGCAACGTACATGCCAAAGTATTCTTCTTCTCACATGACAAAACCAATTACCAGAGGAATGTTAGCCAATCACTACCTAAACGCTGGTCATAGCGCTGCATTTAATATAACTTTGGCAGTGCATTCCAGAATGCGGCAGTGACGGATACGCTGGGCTCTGGAACATCTTCACCGGCTAAGAACTTCTTCCAGCTATCGAAATCGCCAGCATAGTCACGACCTGTCATCTGGCGAAGCGTTTGAACTGTTTGAAACTGAATTGCAGGGCTGGAATCATCCAACAGCTTCTCCAGAGTCGACAAGACTCCCGGATTGTCAAATGCACTTAGGCTTTCAATCGCGGCCTGACGGACGCTTGAATCTTCATCCGTCAATGCCATGCTCAGCAGCATGTCTTGGGCAGCCTGATCGGGCCTCAACTTCCAGGCTTCGCAAGCTGCCATGCGCACTAGCATGGATTCATCACTTGAGGCTCTATTAAGAACGCGGGTAGCGGTATCACTACTTATTTTGCCTGCAACCCTAGCTGCTTGAGCCCGCAAAGAGGCACTTGGATCATTGGATACCAAATACTGTAGGTTCTGTGCCCACTCTTCTTGACGCGCCGCGGGCATCGACGCGATTTGACTTGAAAGCAATTCCAACTCTGCGATTCGATCTTCGTAAGTTGGCCCCAGATCTCGGTCCTTTTGCCACTGGGATACGAAGTATGGATTAATCCGTTTCATCGCATAGAATGGACCATCCATGCATCCGGGCAATAACAAGATACCAGCGGACCAAATTCCTATTGTCGCCCAAATTCCTCTGCTATTTCGGGAGTTTGTGTTGCGTCGCTTCATCTGCAACTAGGGCCTCTCCTGGAGTTGGATAGTCTTTGCTAGCGTTACAATCAAAGTAACTGGCGTGAACCGCTGGACCCTATCAAAACACGTATACTTGAACCAGGGCAATTTCCCACAATTAGGACAAACTGTCTGGATTTCAGGAATTGACCCTTACTCCCCAACAGAACAAAGAGGTTTCGCTAGCATGTGTTTAATTAGGTATCTAAATAACAAAACTCAACTTCTGCCCGTGACTGGAATACTTCGATGAGTCGTCCTGAGGGAACGGTAAGCTACGACAACCGTGGCCGAGTGGCATTGGTCAGTGGTGGCTCGCAAGGTATAGGCATGGCTGTCTGCCAGGCGTTCTTGGCAAGTGGAGCTCATGTCGCATCCATTGATATCAACTCATTTTGCGGCAATCCTGCTGAGAATTTCCTTTGTCTGCAGGGAGATACTTCGAGCGAAGACGATTGTCAGCGAGCGGTTCTGCAGACCGTGTCTGCGTTCGGCGGACTTGACATCCTCGTCAACAATGCTGCGATTCAACCTCCTGATTCCTACGTTCCTGTCCATCAGTCGACCCAAGCTAGCTGGCAGCGTATGGTTGAAATTAACTTTTCTGGATATACGTGGCTGGCCAAACACGCAATTGCTCACATGCTTCGACAAGGGTCAGGCGTTGTCGTCAACATGTCCAGTGGTCAAGCACACCGTACGGCGCGTGGAGTTCCCTGTTACGGACCAATCAAAGCCGCCAACATCTTGCAGGCCATGCAGTGGGGTGTGGAATACGCTCGAAATGGGATTCGAGTGGTTTCTGTATCACCTGGCGCTATTCGAACACCCCTCGTAGAAGCCAGCCTCCAACAACAGGGTGGCGAAATGGAATTGGCCAATCGTCATCCATTGGGGAGAATCGGAAATCCCGAGGAAGTCGCAGCTGCCGTGTTATGGCTTTGCAGCCCAGCTGCTTCATTCATTACGGCTACCGATTTGCAGGTTGACGGTGGACTAGGTGCATTTGGGGCCTTTGCCGATCCGTATCCCAAACAATCTCCAGATTAACCATTTTTATGATTTCTGCAGGTGGCTCAGTGGAACATAATACTTGCGGTAGCGCGAGCCATCACTGTAGAGTTGTCCACTAGGGTCTAGAACCAAGACCGTTGCCCGCCGAGTAATTCGGTTCACGATTCCAAACAGCTTCTTCCCGTCGAAACAAAAACCTACTCGCGAACCTACTCGAATATTGAATTTCTGCGCCGCCCGCTCCTGCTGTGTTATCAGATCGTGCTTGTGCTCGGTATGTCCAAATAGGTTTTGAGCTATCGCCTGAAACCTCGGTGCTGCGCAACAACTATCTTTCCAAACTAACATTTCCACGAGGTGAATCATTTCATGTTCGAGGATACGCTGCATTGCCTGCAGGCGGTTTGTACAAAGCAATCCCGTGACTCGGATGGGACGTTGCAGATCGTTGAAAGTTTGAAACAGTAGGGTCGAAGAAAGTACGATTTCGTAGCGTGTATGCTGGGCTCCAGTGCTTCGATCAACGTGAATTGTTCGTACAGTTTTACCACCAGTACTGGTCATGCGTTTCGACCAACGAAACTGGATGCCATAATGGTTGGCAACCGCTAGACAATGTCCTCCAAAAAAGCACTTATCGTAAAGCCGAGCCATGGCATGCAATTCCGCCGAGCCCACCGATGTGAAGTTCTGAGAATCCATAGTTCGTGAACTGGTCAATACCGACTGGCCAATGTCGTACCACATTTTGCGTCGAGCATGTTCAGGGATTTGTTGCCCTACCGCGTGACGCTCCAGTTCACCTAAATGTCCCATCAGCCGCCCTTTCGATAATCGTCCTTGAGCGTTTGGGGAATGGACTAGTCGAGCGTGATTAGAAACTGTTAGGTTCTTTTGAAAGGTGCTTGCCATTGTTTCTCCAAATCGCCTTGCTAGTTATCTGCGCCGAGAAAGAGATGCGGAGCCGATAAGCATAGCGCCAAAGTGACGATGCTTCCGTTCATCGATGGCTGATCACCATCTTTGGTAGCGATGCCCTGAAAAGTATAAGCGTCATTCTAGGAGAAACCCCGCTAGAAATGCTAGTGATTTACTATCGGAAAACGAAAATCAAATCGCTGGAGGCATTGTGTCTTGGACGGTTACAACTTATTGGACACTCGAACGCTTACTAACCAATGCCACTCTGCCTGCTGACAGAATACTTACTTTCTAGAGCCAAATTTCCAGCGAATTATTATCCAGCATACGTTTTTGAGAGACGCGACTTCTTGCATTTGTTAAGGAAGTACTCCCAAAAGCCGGGATTTATCACCACCTGATGCTTCAGAGTAGCGAGTTCCATATGATCCATCCAGCATCTGGCTTTACCATACGTTATATTGCTGCAAGATACCGATTCAAGGAATTCACGGTGGTCAGCTCGCTCGATATTTACCACGATCGAATCGCACAAATTGCTTACTTGTTGTAGGAGTATTGGTCAATGTCTCAACTACGCGCTACTGTCTGTAGCCTCCTATTCTTGGGACTGCAATTGGTTTCTAACCTCACTTCTAGTCAGTCCTTAGGGCAGGAACCAAATGCTGCCCAAACTGCACAATATTTCGAGCAGAAAGATATCCTTTACCGTAATGAGCCAGAGCTAAACGACTACGCCAAGTTACGTTGTAGGCTAGATCTATATTACCCTCAAAACATGGCCGGATTTCCGACAGTGGTTTGGTTTCACGGCGGCGGCCTACGTGGTGGTGAAAAGTCCATTCCAACAGATTTGAAAGGACGCGGAATAGCCATCGTGGCAGCCAACTACCGTTTGCATCCCAATGTGACCGCTCCCACGTACATCGAAGATGCGGCGGCCGCGGTTGCCTGGACCTTTAAAAACATTGAACGGCTAGGCGGCGACCCTAATCGCATTTTTGTTAGTGGTCACTCTGCTGGAGGTTACCTAACAAGCATGATCGGGTTGGATTCTCGCTGGCTACGAGCGCACGAAATTGATTGCAACTCCATTGCTGGCCTCATACCCTATTCCGGTCATTGCATTACGCACTTCACCGTCCGGGAAGAGCGTGGAATAAGTGGTACTCAACCGATTGTCGACGATCTAGCGCCATTGTTTCACGTCCGAGAAAATGCCCCTCCTCTTCTGCTGATTACTGGAGATCGCGATATGGAAATGCTTGGGCGTTACGAGGAGAATGCATACATGTGGCGTATGATGCTCGAGGCCGGACATCAACATACTGAACTGTTCGAATTGGAGGGCTATGACCACGGAGGAATGGCTGTTCCTGCACACCCACTGTTACTCAAGTTTGTGCGTCAGATTACAACACAACCAAACAATTGAGTCTCGGACGATCACCCAGAGGATCAGCTTGCCTTCACGGTGTACTGGCCACCATGCCCTCATCGTCGGTTGTTCAACAAAGATTGTTTAGTTTCGCGGATTTGCCCAATGATGATAGCCACATTGAATTTCACTAGGTGTCGAAAGCTGTTAACTAGTTATGTTCTGCAATTCGTCAGCGCAATATTCCCTTACACATTTTCGCACTGCCAAGAACAAGGGCTTTTTCAGCTTCCGCAGGATACTCGATCACAGCCTTTATCAACTGGCGAATCCTTATCTCGTCTGGAAATTGAACCGGGGTATTCCGTTAGTTTGATGGCTGCCGAACCTTTGATCATTGACCCAATCGACGTCGCCTTTGACGACATGGGACGAATGTGGGTGGTCGAAATGCGCGACTATCCATTCCAAATTGGAGACATGCCAGAGGGACGGATCACTATTCTCTCGGATAGCAATGGCGATGGAATTTATGATCACAGTCAAGTATTTGCTGATAGGCTTAAAATGCCAACTGGCTTAGCCCTGTGGCGATCTGGTGCAGTCGTAACGCTGGCCGGTGAAATGACATTTTTTGAAGACCTTGATAATGACCTTCATGCAGACAAACAGACCATTTGGTTAACGGGTTTTTCTCAGCAAAACGAACAGCTTCGGGCAAACCACCCGCGGCTCGGTCCCGATGGCAAATGGTATATCGCCAGTGGCTTGCGAGGAGGCGATTTGCAGGTGGCATCATTCCAGAATAACAATCCGCCAGATGCAGCTATTAAGATTGGAAGCCGAGACATTTGTTTTGACCCGCAAACGAACGAACTGGAGCTGATCACCGGCCCTGGACAATTCGGACTAACTTTTGATTCCCTCGGTCGACGGTACGTGTGCAGCAATAGGAATCCTGCCATACAGGTAGTTTTTGAACAAGCTGACCTGAGGTCCAATCCACTGGATGGCCTGATTTCTTCTGTGACGGACGTATTGCCGGCGGGAGAGGCTTCGCAAGTATTCCCATTAACTGCAGCTTGGACAACCAGCAATTTACATGCAGGACAATTCACGGCAGCTTGCGGAGTCTTCGTATCTCCTAACGAGACGCTCAGTCATGAAGATCCGTCAAGCTTAGGCGAGCTCTTTGCCTGCGAACCAACCGGTAACTTGGTCAAAAGAACTCAACTACAACTGGATGGATACACTTGTGTGCCCACAACAAGACCGTGGGAAAAATCACACGATTGGTTGGCCAGTCGCGATCCATGGTTTCGCGCCGTCAATGTTGCCCAGGCTCCAGACGGTCAAGTCGTGATTGTAGACATGCATCGTGCAGTGATTGAACATCCGCAATGGGTACCTACCGAACTGAAACAACGGCCAGATGAACGTTGGGGGAATAATGCTGGCAGAATCTATTGGGCAGGGCCGTCCACCAGCCAAGGCGAACTAGCAAATGTTCTCAAACAAATTCGATCGCACCCTCTGCGAGGACGTACCGATTTGGAGTTAGCACAGCTGATGGGGCATGCAAACTCCTGGCTGCGTACAACTGCCGGGCGGTTGATCCTAGAAAGAAATATTGCTGACAACCTTTCTACTCGCGATGTCGTAGAACATTTATCACAGATTGCGATCGACCCAAGCGTCTCTCTGCTGGCCCGCTGCAATGCAGTTCAATTACTCAATGTCGTTGCAGACGACGAAAACTCATTGTGGGACAGCCTCCTCCATCAGGATACTCCAGAGCTATTAACTGCCTGTGTGATGCGAAGCCTGCGACAAATCAATAGACAGGCAGTATTGCAACATTTAGCACCCAAGATTTTTGATATTGCACAGAGTGCTTTGAAACCCGCTGCCCAATTTGAAGCCTTATTGACCCTCGGAAAACTGGATGCGGAGAGCTCCAAACAGCTACTCGCAATTAACCCGAATTGGGAAAGCCAGTTGCTGAATTCAAGTCCTGAATTATTAATTCACTCCGACCCTGTGATGTTTATGGCATTGGCAGTTGCTTTGCGACATACTCCAGAACTAATCCTCAAGCATTGGTTGATCGAACTTAGCACACAATCAGAAAGTCATGCGGTAGTTGCGTCCGCCGCACATGTTCGGAATATTGCAATGGCCCTGTCATCAGCCTCCGCGAACTCAACCGAAGTAATAAGTATCTTAAAGACAATTGAGGCGATACTCAGGTCTCCCAACCATTCTTCCGCCACCTTGGCCGCTCTTTCATCGCTTGTCGTGCTTGCACCAAAATTTCCAAACCAAACGAACGATGTTTGGCCTAGCGTGGTTACCATTGTTCAGTCATCCGACGAGGCTCCGCTGAGGCAAGCTGCCGCAAATGCGCTAGCCATGTCACCTCGCGACCAAGATTTGTCGTTGATTGAGAGCCTCGCCATGGCTGACGATCAAACAGCCGACCTGCGCACGAGCCTGTTCACCGCATGGCACCGACTCGACAAAGATAAATGTGACGACCACCTTCTCACATTAATTGGGAATTCGCCAATCCCGGTTCATGCCACCGCGATTCGCTTGCTAGCGACGTCGCCACAAGGCATTGAGAAACTGTTAACGGCAATGGAATCAGGACAAGTGAATGCCAAGCAGGTTGGCATTACCGATCTGAGAAATTTGGTGACCCGAGCCCAAGGCGAATCCAAACGTCGCCTTGAGAATCAGATCGATCAAATGGTAAATACTAATCGAAATGCAGTCCTTGAAAAATATCGTGAGTGCCTTAGTCTTGCGACGAACAAACCGAACGGACGAGAGGTTTTCCGTACACATTGCGCGGCTTGCCATCGCATTGATAACATAGGAACCCAGGTTGGACCAGACATATCCGATTCGCGAACATTACAACCCATTCAGATCTTGACATCCATTCTCGATCCCAATTTAGCAATCGACAATAACTATTTGCGATTTGTCGTTCTACTCGACAGCGATGAAGTAGTGGACGGAGTAATCGCCGAGGAAAGCGACGATAATCTTATTTTCGTTGGTTCTGCCGGTCAGCGAACGATGGTAGCAAGAAATCGAGTTCAAGGCATGCGAGCCACAGGCGTATCATTAATGCCAGAGGGGCTGGAAGCCCAAATCGACTTGCAACAAATGGCGGACCTAATAGCGTTTATAAAGGGCTGGAGATACATGGAAGTGACATCCCCGTGAGGGAAGCCGAGTTTGCAATCTGCTTACCAAGCTATTGGCCATTCTAACACCCCCTCTTTAGCACCCTTCCTGGTGTCGGAACTCGCCCATTTATGAATGAATTCCTTAAAAGAGCTCGCTAATGGTCGTTGCGACTCGCACTTGTTTGCGAAAATGTCAAAGACTAACCACAATAATGATGAGTATCTCGGCCCCAAGGATAGCTCCACAATTCGGTGAAGCAGTTGTCCCACGAAATGTCGCTCAAGAGTTTGGAAGACAAACGTCCATCAGGTTTCGCAGCAGGTAGAGTCCCAAACTGACTCTGAGAAGGAATTTTGGGGGTCTGACGTCACGCCAAACTCGATGCCACTGGTAACTTTAGGTAATGCAATGAGACTCTTAACATTGATACTTGTATCGTGCTTGCTGGCATTTGAAGGCACAACTAGCCTTTATGCGGCGATAGTGATTGATGGTTACACACATGCTACCAATGATCGCTTCACGGATTCGCCTACCTTTGTCTTAAATGGATCCGACCTCAGTGGTGTTGGACAGGACGCCTCCGGCAGATGGGCTACTGCAATCAGTCGCAATGTCATCATATCTGCCAACCACTTCCAACCTTCCGGAACGGTCTTTTTCTTTCCCGATAATAATCCTAACTCAATACCTGTACAGCGCACGATTGTTTCTGGAACGAAAGTTGGAGCAACAGATCTTTGGGTTGGCGTCTTAAACCAAAATCTTCCTGGCAGTATCTCCGAGTTCGCTTTTGCAACAACACCTCTTTCCGGTACACCTCCCAACGGCAACAACTTTTTTCTTGAGAACGCCGGAATATATCAAGGCTTGAATTCTTTCATGTTTGGCCGGTCTCCATTCGACGAAACAATCAACGGCGATGCTCGTTTTGCCTTCAACGATCAGGCTGTGGGGCGGAACTTAATCAGTGGCTATGTGGAGAACATTCCATTTACCGACGCGGATAACGATTCACTGCTGATGATTCGTGACGCTTTGGGGTCGCCAGACCATGTGCTTTTCGAAGCACTGTTTCAGGGGGGGGATTCTGGGGGGCCAACATTTGTCGAGCAAAACGGAAGCTTGGTCTTACTTGGAACTAACGCTTTTATTGCGGATGATAGTTCTTTCAGTGGCATTAACTACACGGGAAATCAAGCCAGCTTTATAACAAACTTTATCAACATCAATGCTGTTCCCGAGCCCAACGGAATTTTACTGCTTGCGTTTGGGCTGCTCTTCAGAGTCCGGAGAAGGAAGTAAACAGGCTATTTGCTCGCGGATAATTAGATGCGACGACCGATCGAATTCCATCGCTGCCCACTAGCAGCAGCTGGAAGCATTCGCAGCCTATCCTACTGATAATCTTTCAATATTTTGTTGAACGACTTCTAGATCAGCGACGGGCAATTTGGCAAGTATTTTTCAGATACCTTACGCGAAATCCGTTTTTGCAAATCGCCTGTTCTGTTTAGGCAAAGAGAATGAACCATTGCGACTGTAATCAGGGAGAGGACGATCCCGACCCACTTCCACTGGAACCACTGCTCCCTTGAGATGTCAATCGTGGACTTGGGATTGAATTGCTAAGTGCTCTTTGCAATGTAGTCTGATAGCTTCCTGGTGAGGTTGGGGCATCCCGATCTGTCAAATAGACTGGTGGAAGTTGCCCCACCGGTATCATTTTGGAGATGACTAGCTGCACAGCTTCTACGCGTTTCGCTGTAGTGGCTTGATCGTCAGCTTGAAAAACGAACACCGATCGCCGATCCAACGGAGCCTGAGTAAGAATCCATCGAATGTGGGCCTCTCCGGCATCCGTTAGCTGACACGTACGAGCGTCAAACATGGCCTGGCCAATGGTATTCTGCAGCTTCCAACCGTTGTTGCGTTGGGCTTCAAACATCTGAAGTACAGCCATCGTATCCTGAGCACGGAAGGGTTCTGGCCACCGCGTGTTACGATAGTAGATGTAATGCCACATACTGGGCTCTTCGCAATTGGCTTGCGTGCACTGTTGACCAAAGGTCTGGCCTCCACAAATTGCGCTTGCGAGAATGCTGAGACTCAAAAGTAGCTTGTGGCGCATGCTTCATCGATCCTTCTGCGAATGCAAGCAATTTCGATTGTTCTGCCATGCTGCATCCTGCAGTATATGGCGAAAAGCTTGTATCAGGATCGAACCGCTGCGGTTCATTTCTTTGATTCCGTTTCTCAGGACTGCAAGCTAGACCTAGTCTACCCACACTACCTAAGCGCAAAACATGGCACATACCGATTTGTTTCATTCTCCGTCAGGGGGTATCATAGAGAGTCTAATTGCCTCGAATCCCCCGGCCAAACACCTCCCATATCAGGAGTTATGTTGATGCCTGTTTTTCTAAAGAATCATCAACTCCCTCGTCGCACAATGCTTCGAGCCGCAGGCGTGGGACTAGCCCTACCATTTTTGGAGGCTATGCGTCCCGCGGTCTTAAGCGCGACAGAGCGATCCAAAGAATCAAAACCGATTCGAAGGATGCTGGGAATTTGCAACAACCTTGGTCTATTGCCTGAAAAGTTTTTTCCGCAAGCTCCTGGGCGCGATTACAAGGCATCGCCGTATCTGGAAACCATAAATCATCATCGTCAAGACTATACGGTTTTTAGTGGGGTTTGGCATCCTGACGTAGACGGCGGGCACCCTGCTGATATCTGCTTTCTCACGGCCGCACCGCATCCTGGAAGTGGCGGCTTCCGCAATACTATTTCTCTTGATCAGTATATTTCGGAACGTGTGGGGCACCTTACTCGCTTCCCGTCGATGACTTTGGGTGTCAACGTGCAACAGGGAACACGAAGTTTATCTTGGACCGGTGCGGGAGTGTTAATTCCTTGCGAGGAAAGCCCGGCGCGAGTGTATGAGCAGCTGTTTCTACAGGGCTCGCCTGACGAAACCGCAGATCAAATTCGCAAACTGCAGGTCGGTCAGAGCATTATGGATGCCGTGGCAGATCAAACTCTGCGCTTGGCACGGAACTTAGGAACTGAGGATAGGACTCGACTAGATCAATACTTGACCGGCGTACGAGACCTTGAGCAAAGGTTGGTCGCTTCCGAGCAATGGGAATTAGTACCAAAACCAATCCCCCGGTCCACTGCACCTCTCGATCTAAGTGATCCCAAGCAATACATGGAGAAAGTTCGCCTAATATACGACATGGCACGGCTGGCCATTGAAACAGATTCCACTCGCGCCATTACCATACTCCTCGATAGTGTGAATTCGCCTGCCATCGAAATCGAGGGTGTCGAAATCACTGACGGTTACCACAATTTGTCACATCATGGCAAAAACGAGGACAAGCTGTCTCAATTAGAAGCTATTGATCAATGGCACATGCGGCTATTAGATGAATTGTTTACTGGATTGAAGGGGACCCCAGAACAGGAAGACAATCTGTTGGATCGCACGATGATCATGTACGGAAGCAATTTGGGAAATGCAAACACTCACGTCACCACGAATTTGCCAGTGATTTTTGCCGGAGGCGGCTTTCGCCATGGGCAACACCTAGCCTTTAACACAGAAGATAACTATCCCCTCCCCAATCTGTTTGTATCGATGTTACAGCGCTTAGGGTTGGAAGTAAGTCAGTTTGCCACGTCAACCGGATCGATGCGCGGGCTCGAATTGGCCTAGCAGTGACAGGCATTGGGGGAAGTTCTCCACTATCCTTCGCAATCTACACCTGACAGTCCTTATTTCTTTTAATTAAGCCAAGGCTTTGGGCCCTTATC
>JAGQOY010000116.1 GCA_020427005.1 Planctomycetales bacterium | reverse complement strand
TGTTTATAAGGGAATCCATGTTCGAAGTGGGCAACTGGTGGCCATCAAGGTGATCGCTACGGCAGTCGCTGATCAAAGTCGCTTTCGCCGTCGTTTTGCCGCTGAAATTGAAACCTTGAAAAGGCTCAAGCATCCTCACATTGTGCAATTGATTGGACATGGTGAGGAGCAGGGACTGTTGTTTTACTCGATGGAGTTCGTGAACGGCTATTCGCTGCATGATCACTTGCGGCAAGAAACGCGTTTGGAGTGGGTGGATGTCGTTCAAGTGGGGATCGAGGTCTGTGGCGCACTCAAACATGCCCATGATTTAGGAATTATTCACCGAGATCTCAAACCGGCCAATTTGATGTTGGATGCCGATGGTCATGTCAAACTGACAGATTTCGGAATCGCCAAGTTGTTCGGTTCGTCAGATATGACCGCCGCAGGTGCTGTCATCGGCACGGCCGACTTCATGCCGCCTGAGCAAGCCGAGGGCAAGCCTGTCACCATTCGCAGCGATTTGTACAGCTTAGGCGCAGTCTTATTCGCCTTGTTAGTCGGCAAACCACCTTTTACTGGTCGGAGCATTCCAGAGGCTTTGTATGCGGTACGCTACAATCCGGTACCGAATATCCTGGATAGCGCACCTGAGACTCCGGCAGAATTGGTGCAGATTATTGGTGAATTGTTGCAGAAGGATCCTCTAAAGCGTCCTCCAACAGCGCTAGTTGTTGGCAATCGCATGAAGGCAATTCAGCAAGGCCTTCGATATCAGGGAACTCGACAATCGAATACCGAATCCCCATTGCAGGAAGTACACCGGGAGCCGGAAGTCGCCAAGCAATTAACCTCGCTGGATCTTTCCGAAGTCGATGATGATGAGTTGCGATTGACGGGAGCGGATATCTCTGAATTGGGACTTGAACCCGGGACTCTGCCGTCTGAAGTCTCTGCAACCAAGGCTCCTGAAACTGGCTTGGGGACCCGCGAGCAGCCGACCATGATCGCACCCGCGGGTTGGCAAATTAGCCCCCAAGCCAAACCCAGGGAAGACAAAAAGGACGATCCCAAAAAACAAGATATTCAGTTTTCCCAAGCTGAAGAACTTGGCCCCGGTAGCGTCGTTGCTTCGGATCCTGATGCTAGTCGTATCTCATTGGGGGGCCCCTCCCATTACACTGAAGTAAGCGAATTGCCGGATCGGCCGTTTACTTTGGGACAATCTCCGGAGGCGTCGCCCAAGTCAGATTGGGTGCATTGGTTTTCTGTGATAGGAATTATCATGACTCTCCTGGCGAGCTTGGGCCTCGGTGCATGGATGCTTCGCCCCACTTCGGCTAGTAGGTTGTATGCCGAGATCATGACCAGAGTCGATTCGGGCGATGAGAACGAAGTCGTTGCAGCTCAAGCCGACATCGAGGAATTCTTGACACGCTTTCCACAAGACGAGCGAGCTAGCGAAGTTCGTGCTCTGGCCAACGACGCCGAACTGACACGCTGGACGAGAATTCTCTTGCGGCGAGCTTCCCGTGAAGGAGGCGATCATGAGCTCGGGGCGTTAGAGCAAGCGTTTCTAGATGCCATGCGTGCTCGCAGTCAGGACATGCAACTCGCTACAGCCAAATTGCAGGCGATTGTTAACGTATATGGCCCACTTGAAAAACTTGCTCCCAATGAAATTAAATTGTTAGAACTGGCAGATTTCGCACTTCAATCCTTGGATGCAACGCCTGCTCAAGATAGTCCGGCAATTCAACAACTGGATGGGCTCATACAGGCGGCCGAAAAATCGTTGAGTGGCCAGACGCTGGACGATTACTACCACCAGCTCTTAGTACTGTATGGCGACAAGCCTTGGGCTAAGGCACAAGTGATGCGTATCCAGGATCGCATGTCGGCGGAGACGAAAAGTGAATGATAAACAGCACATGCCAGATCCAGATCGAAATGATGTGGAACAGAAACTGCAGCAACTCGAAACCGAGCAATTAGGCTTTTTCAGCGAATTGTGGCTGTTTTGCTGGTCGCAGCCGCATTGGTGGATGATACCGCTAATCCTTGGCTTGTTGTTAATTGCGGTGGCCGTAATTGCCACTCCTCAAGTTGCTCCGTTTATTTACAGCGTGTTTTGATGGCAGGCCGAGATTCCCCTGTGATCTTGTGCTGCACTGGTTCACTGGATGGTGGTGGCAGTGAACGTCAGATGACACAACTCGTGACTCGTGTTGACCGGCGAGCATTTCATCCTGAGTTGTTTTTACTCTATCGGCGCGGCGTGTTTTTGGAACAAATTCCTGAGGACGTATCGATTCACGCGTTTTGGAATGCGCAACGAGAGTCAAGGCGTTGGTTGCCTGGGGAAATTCATCGTCATCAGGTCCGAGAACTGGTCGACATACTTTCTAGACGCCGGATTTCGCTACTTTACGATCGAACTTATCACATGTCGTTGATTACTTATCCTGCGGCCAGTCGATCGAAAGTTCCTCGTATTTCGACCATTGTTAGTCCACCAAGCCGCGATTTTGCTGGCGGGCGCGAACGATTCAAGTGGATAAAGAAGAAATTGTTACGATCGGCTTATGCGACAGCAGCTGTCACCATCGCAGTCAGCGACAATGTTGCTCGCGATGCAGCAACCTTCTATCGTTTACCAGTTGAAACGATTCGAGTTATTCCCAGCCCGGTCGATTTTCAGTTGGTGAATTCGGCGGCTGCCGAATCAGACTCAATTGGAAAGCATCAAGATCCTGGCGTGTTTAGGATACTTGTGGTGGGGCGTCTATCAGCGGAAAAGGGACACTTGTTCATGCTGGAAGTCGTACGGGAGCTTAGACGCTTGGCAAATGAAGCATCTGATGGCCCTGCAAAGATTCAAGTGGACATACTTGGGGACGGACCGTTGCGAAGTGAATGCGAGTTGACGGCTCAACGGTTGGGAATCTCAGATTGTGTCAGTTTTCACGGATTCGTAGTGAACCCATATACTTGGATGTCCTCGGCCCATTGTCTTTGCATCCCAAGTATTTATGAGGGACTGCCCAATGTGGCGTTAGAGGCGATGTGCTTAAAAACTCCCGTGGTTGCAACGGAATGCAGCAGTGGTTTGCGTCAGTTGCTTGGTGATCAATCTCGAGGGGTTATTGTTCCGATAGGAGATGTCAAGGCTTTCGCGCAACAGGTTCTGAAGTGCTACACCCATGGGGAGCAATGTAGAAAACGAACAAAAGATGCTTTCGACTATATCATGGCACACCATAATCTGGACGCTTGGCTGGAAACGATGCAGCAGTGTTTTCGTGAAGCTATAGGAAAAACTGGACATGGAGGTTCGCGAATTTGAACCAATCTAGTAGAACTGTACAAAACCTGGGCATCGTCTACGTAGCCTCTTTGGTGCAATTAGTTGTTCAGTTCCTGATCCAAGCCTTTATCGCCAGCCAATTTGGGGCGCTGGAACAAAAACAGGCTTTTGCAAGCGTCCTGGCACTTCCAACGTTTGTTGCGGCTGTTGTTACTGGGTCCATAGGCTACGTCTTAATACCTGAGTTACAGGCCAAGTTCAGTAGGCAGCAAGATCGAGAGGGTTGGCAGCTAGCCAGCTATATCGGGCTCTTGACGGTTGTATTGAGTTGCATCGGTTGGTTCCTTTTGTATGCCCTGGCGCGTCCTATCTGCCAATCGCTGTTTCGCGAAGAACAGTTGCAATTGTGCAGTTTGCTACTGCGAATGCTCAGTGTCCAAGTGCTGTTCAATGGTCTAATTAGCTGGCTACAAGCTCTGCACCATGGGCGCCAGCGTTTTCTTGCCCCAGCGTTGGGAGGCGTCATGGGTACGTTGACGACACTTGCTTGGGCATTTGTCAATGTTCAAGCTGCCGAGGGCCGTGATTCTGGAAACATCATGGCCATTGCTACGGCCATCAATCTAGGTTCGCTCGTCAGTGTCATTGTGCATCTATCACCGGTAATTCGTAATCTCTGCTGGCCCAGTGTGGACCGCGGAAGATTGGCGGCCTTGTTTGCACTTTATTGGCCGCTGATGCTCGGTGCGGCTTTCTTAAGAGTTGAACCTGTAGTAGACCGAGTGCTTGCCGAGCACGTCGCTGGTGGTTCACTGGAAGAGATTAGCAAACGTGCGGTTGCCCATCTTCACGACGCCCAGAGGATTCTCGTAGCGCTGGTTTCGATCGGCACAAGTGGACTGTCGCTTATTGCCTTTCCTCAGCTAGCTGAACGCTTGGCAACTCAGGGAAAATCCGGTTTTGCCGAGCATTTCGCCCTGGCCTGTCGTCGCCTGACTGTGTTGGTAATTCCAGTCAGTTTGGGAGTCGGCGTATTTGCAACCTGGATTGTCCGCGACTTGCTCCAGCGAGGCGCATTTACACTCGACGATTCTCGAGTGGTTGGCAATTTGATACTAGCCTCCATGGGAATGTTCGTTGGAGCCAGTTATGGTGAATTGTTAGCCCGTGGTCATTATGTGCTTGGCGATACTCGATCTCCGACCATTATTGGTGTCTTGTCACTTACGGTAGCCATGATAGGAATGGTCATAACGATCGAGCCGTGGGGAGTCTATGGAATCGGTTTAGGTGTATCAGCGTATTTCTTGATTTCTGCCGCAATCATGGCAATTGTATTAGGTAGGCAACTTGGGGCGGGTGTCTACCAGGGAATGGTAACAACATCTGCAAAATCGGTTGTTGCTGCACTTGCTGCCTGCGCTGTCTGTTATGGGGTCTATTCTTGGGGATGGGGAAAGACTTGGATTGCTGCTCCTACGGGAGCGGTAAGTTATTTTGGAGTTTTACTGCTATTACAAGAATCTGCTGCAGTGCAAATTCTTAAGATTGTTTTCAGCCGTTTGAGACTAGCATGAGCCAAGCTGAGGAACCAGAAACGGTTATTGATGTTAGTGGTCTGGATTCCAACAAATTGTTGCGTCGTTTGCGGGACCAAGAGTCAGCAAAATCAGACGCAATATCCAGAATTCGATTGACAAACTCTGGCCCGTCGGTGGAGTTGATTCATGGTGTAGGAGCATTTTTGCGTTCCAACCTGTTACTGGAATGCGAATTCGATCTCGGGGATTTTGTGTTTTTCGCTGGTACTATGGCCGACGTTCGAGTTGCAGGAGATGTTGGGAAATCATGCGCGCACTCGATTGCGTCCGGTTCCTTGTTGGTCAGAGGCAACGCGGGAGCTTATTTAGCCGCCTTTGCTACCGGCGGGTATGTTGCTGTGCTTGGAAAAGCTGGTGACCGCTGTGGCCTTGGAAATTCAGGGGCCGAAATGGTTGTGCGAGGCGACGTAGGTGATGATGCCGCTTGCGGCATGTCCGATGGCGTGCTCGTTTTGGGACGCGGTGCGGGAAAAAACTTGGGCCTGGGAATGACCGGTGGTTTGATCTTGATTCGAGGACAGGCAGAATCAATCGCACCCGATGTGAAAAAAGTGCGTCTTAAGGATGCCGATAATCTAAAAACGAGCTTACTTCTTGCTCGGGCTGGCATAAAAGCCACGGGCGTGGAATTTACAGGCTATCGTCCGGTCGGGGGTGTCAAGTGATATCTCCTTTAAATGAGATGGTCTGGCGACCGGCCCCCATGCCCGCAGAACTTGCCGAGTTATTGCTGTCATTAGATACTCAATGGAAGGTTGTGGCCGGGAGAAGTAAAAATGGATTGACTTGCAAGCTTCCGGTGTATGTGCGGAAAGTTGGTCCAGAGCAATTCGGCCTCGAGACATGGTCACTATTCTGCAAGCAACTTTGCGAGTCAGGAATTCCAACATTTTCTTCCGTCGATGCACTTTCCACTTTGGCCCTGAATCAGGTACCTCGGCGAATTCATGTTCACGGTTGTAATCAGAATCTGGATATTCGGGGAGTCGAATCTGCGGACGCGATAGAAATCGATTGCTGGAACGAACGTCAGCAACGCTGGACCTGGTCGAGTGAATTGCAGTCGAACGAGGATCTTCGGAATTTTATTGAGTTATGCAGGATTGCAACAGATTTCCAGGCTCCGATTGGCGTACGATTGCCGGTGCATGTCCATCAGGCTGACCTGCAAAAGAGTCTTTCGGCTGGCGTGGACTTTATTACGTTGAGGTCTGGCCCGTTGCAACCGGAATTGAATTCATTCGCCAATCTTTTCGCAATCGCCAAAGCTCGCAAAGCCTGCTGTGAAGCGGGACGACCCGAGGTAAATCTACTGGTCGACGCTGATATAGAGAATTGTGTTGATGTACCCAAGGCTATCGCCCTTGGGGCTTCGGCATTGTGCGTAGACCGACTGCTGGCAAGTACTCTTTTGGAACCCCGTATATCCTCGTCAACTTCCTTGTTGGCGAGTATCGAGGCAGTCGCCTCTACGCGCAGAGATCTGTCCGGGGTAACAAGCCGAGTTAGAGAGCTTGAAGACTGTTTAAAGAGTGCGATGGCAATGGTCGGGGCTGTTGCGCTATCGGATCTTAGGCCAAGCATGTTATTGGCAACCAGCCGTGTTGCAGCGGATTTATTGGCAGAGTAAACCCTTGATATTCATTACATATACACGCTGTACGCTTGTTCGGCCTACTCTAGCACCGTACTTTTTCGCTAGGTGATCGCTGGTAAAGGTACGGATTCAGCGTCGGATCGTTGTACATCTTCATCTGTCGATATGTGCGATGAATTTTCTTGCCCGATAATATGTCGTCCAGTAACTCATCTAGTGACTGACTGAGGTCCTTTTTCTGGCGCTGGCACAATTCTATACGCTGTGCAACCTTCTCAATATGAGCCTGCTCGGCATCATCTCGTTCCAGCTGTTCTTGGTAATGGAATAATCTTAGCGACATGATGCTGAGTCGATCGATTACGCTACCTGGTGTTTCCGTATTCTGTCGCGCCAAGTCCATGGCTCGGATGCCACTATCAAAAAGAAACTCGGTGAGTAAATCGTCGAGTTTTTCGATGTAGTCGTTGCGAGCTTGGTTCAACTTGTCGATGGCCCGTTTGACGTTGGCAATCTCGCTGTCGCTTACTGTTGGGCTGCGGGCAATATCCTCCTGGTGCCAAAGTTCAAAGTTAAAAATGTGTTGTTGACACACGGTTTCCAGCGGACCGGAATATGTGTTTTCGATGGACTGCCGATGCCATATCGCGACCGTCGACTGGTGCAGCATGAGAATCTCGTTAACTTTGAACATTGCCTAGCCTTCCTGGATTGCTAAATCGAATTAGTAGCTTGAAACTCTTGTAGCACGAATGCCGTAGATTGGGCAAGAGGAGTCGAGTTTGAAGGGCACGGCAAATTGAGAACAAGATAATGCTAACCTGTTGGGAAACTTTGACCGATAAAAGCGATTATACACAGCAGCTTGCGCCGTCCCCGGTTCATGGTGCTCGTGGATTGTCGATTAACAAATGCAAATTGGTCCTGAAATTTGCGTGGCTAGTTGAAACAAAAATCGGCGCCACTGCTTCCAAGCATTGGGCATCGAATCGGATCCTGGCAGGTATTGGGGGATTCAGGTTACCCCGTGGACAATGGAGTGTTCTATGCGATTTTGCGCTCACCTGGTGGCCGCCATGCTGGCCACCCAATTAATCGGAAATGTACCGATATTTGCACAATATCGAGCCTTTGTGCCGGGGACCGGTACGGAACTATTGCAGGTGGGGGATGATTTTGAGGATCCGGATTGGAACTATGTTCCAAACAATCCCAAAAGCACCGAGGACATCAACGAGCAGCAAAACCAACCGATTGGTAAATCTACCAACGGTCGTTGGTACGAGGGTGTGAAGCGAGGGCACCCGGATATCGTGCGTCGCGTAGAGACTCCACCGGGTGGACTACCGGGCAGTCAAGGGGCGCTACTTCTGCAATCGCTGTACACAGGTATTCCAAATCGCCCCAGCAACACGATGCATCAAGAGGACTTTATTGGAAATGTGCAATACCGGTTAGGTGGACCCATTGACGTAAGTGAGTCACCAAGCGTAGTCACACGAGTGTACTTGCCGCCAATCGATCAATGGGAACATCGCAGTGGTCCACACTTCGCGTTTCGCGTGGCCCTCGAGACAACCAAGGTGACTCGCAAGCAAGTGTTGCTGTTTTCTACTACCAAAGAAGAGGATGACGTTTATTGGCCAGGGCTATTCATTTGTTTAGATAGCAAATATCAGACTCGCGCAGAACACGACTATGCATATTTTCGGGTCCGAGCCAATCAGCAGGGAGGGGATTTCAAGGGTCCACAAATTACGACGACGGGATGGTGGACATTAGGGATGAGTATCACCGGCGATGGCTTAATACACTATTATGCAAAACCAGGCGTTGATGACCTTACTTCCGAAGACTACATCACTTCCCAGATGCCATATGGTTATCGATGTGAGAAATTTCGATCATTCTTCTATAATGTCGTCAATGGAGACAACGGAAAATCCTGGACAACACCTTGGGTGATAGATGACCCGAAAGTATATGTTCGCAGTGGCAGCCGAGTGGCAAGTCGCCGTTAGCTATGGATTGAATGATCGTTAGTCAATTACTCATCCGAGCTAGCGGTAGAGTTCACGGTCATCATTAGGAAAACGATCATTCCCAGCGCGAACATGGTGTTTGGATAGGCAAAGCTAAACTCCATGTTATTAATTTCGCTAAAGACATGTGCGTACAGGTCGGCGAACAACGCAGTAACCAGGGTGGCCACCAGGATAGTAAATCGAATTGCTTTTTGGTGTGCCCAACCAAGTATTGTCTTAAATGCATAAGCAGCCCCAGCTCCGACACCGGCGGGAAACACGATGCCAATAAACAACGTGCGCAAAGGTGTGGGAGGGGCCAATAGGGTAGTGATGGACTCGGGTATGGACATTCCCATTGCACGAACGACGGCATAGACCAATAATCCACCCGCCAAGCCCATCGCTCGAACAGCGATCTCCAAGTTATCCATCGGCTCGTTGATAACGGCTATCAGCGTTAACAACATGGCGATAATTGTCCCGATGACCAGCACGTGAATGGTGACCACCAGAACTCTACTGGCGATCAATTTTCCAGATGTCGCATCTTTGATTATTAGCTTAGTGTCATGAATGGGTATCCATCCCTCTAGTTGTTGATTGGGCTGATCTCCAAATGAACACAAAACAACTTGGGCATCCGGGTCTACGCGTATAACACTGCACTGTTCGCCCTTGCGCAAAGGCAACTGATTTGGTTCAATTTCTTCGGAGCGGGACACAATCGTATCCCGAACGATCGATACCATATCGCCAGGCGAAAGCTCTACGGACTGGTCAGCGCTGGCTGGTTGGAACGCAGCCAGTGACAACATAAATGTAAAGATGAATTTCCAGGCGAACGGCATCACAAAGAATCTACGTAGAAGTATATCTCGTAAGAGATCGTGGATTAGGCTACCCCAGAAATACGTTGCCAATTGGAAACGAGCTGAACCGGGACCTGCTATAGTGTAGTTTGATAGCATTCGTGAGCAAGCTGTTTGAAGTCAACTTGCTTCGAATAGCATTTATGGGGGGGTGGATTCTTGGATTTTTTGCATGGCGAATTCGAGATCCTCGTCAGCTAAATTGAGTGGCGGCAGTAGAGCTACGCGCGTTCTGTCTGGGCCAGTCAGATGGACCAGCAGCTGGTTTCTAAAGCAAGCTGTTGCGAACTCTCGGGCCAGTCGGGTGGCCTCCCATGTTGAGTGTTGTTCGTCCCTCAAATTGCTAGCTGCAACCAGTGGGCTATCACAACCAAATTCTAGAATTGCATTCGGACCAATGCCCGTGATGGCGATCGTTTTATGGCTTTGCCTGTTGTTAAACAACTGTTGGAGCCTAGTTCGAAGAATCGATCCAAGCTGCCGTCCTCGCTCCAACCAAGGTCCAAGTTCCAACTGTTGAAGAACTTCCAATCCTACTGCACAGGCCATCGGCGAGGCTGCAAACGTTTCGGATTCGCTGCCGGGTGGCAAGTTGCTCAGCAGTGGGGCAGCTCCTATAACGCAACTCAGGGGAGCTATACCACCACCTAGTGACTTACCCAGAACTATCAAGTCTGGTTCCCAGCCCTGGGCGGCAGAAAGCAGTTTGGAACCGCAACGGCCCAGTCCGGTTTGAATCTCATCAGCAATTAGCAAAATCCCCAGCTTCTGCGTAACTGAGCGGAGTTTTTGAAAGAAGTCGTCCGGTGGTGCGACATATCCTCCGACTCCCAACATGGGCTCAACAATGATGGCGGCAATACCTTTGTCGTATCTTTCAAGCTGATGAAATAAAGGCTTGGCACAATTGATTTCGCAGGCAGGGAATTGCTGCTCGAGTGGACAACGCAAGCAATAGGGATATTCTGTTTGGCATCGCGTCTCAACTGCTTTGCCGGTCAAGTCTATGATCTGTAATGAGGATTCCCCCTGCAGCGCAGTAGTCGCTAGGGAGCGACCGTGAAATCCCGACCGGAACGCCAGGACGCGCCCGGGGCGGAAGGCAGTTGCGACCTTCCAAGCGCTTTCAATAGCTCTTGCTCCCGTCGAATTGAAGATGACTTTATGGGAGCCCTGCTCGAAACCAAGAAAACTGAGCAAACTGGAAGCAAGCTCCAGTTGTTTACTGTGCAGTTCCCCAGTTACATGAGTCAGTTGGGTTAGTTGCTTTTGCGCAGCCTCTACGAACGGTGGGAAAACGTGTCCGAAATTAGTAACTGAATAACCGCACACAAAATCGAGGTAACGGTTGCCCTGAGAATCCCAGAGCCATGGTCCTTCAGCTCGACAGTATACCGGACCAAACTTGGGGTCGTGTTGGCGCCAGCAAACAGGTGCTAGACATTGTTTTTGAAGCGATTCTATTTGATGAATTAGGAGTTCTCGCTAATCTTGGGCCCGAGGGTGTGCGCGGAGATAGACCTCTCGCAAGTTGGCGGTGGACAAGTGAGTATAGATCTGAGTCGTTACCAAACTCTTATGGCCCAAAAGTTCTTGTACGCTCCGAATATCGGCTCCGTTGTTCAATAAGTGAGTGGCAAAGCTATGGCGCAGCGTGTGGGGTGAAGTGCGATTGTCGATACCAACCTCTCGTATGTACTTCTCTAGCATCCGTCCAACTGACCTCGTGGTCAATCGTTTGCCGAACCGGTTAACAAATACGGGTGCTAATCGACCTTGTGCTTCCTTAGGCGATAGGTGTCGTTGTGCAAGATAGCCATGTAGAGCGTCCAACGCGTAGCGCCCCAACGGACTCAAGCGCTCTTTGCGCCCTTTTCCTCGAACTCGGGCAATGGACTGCTCAAAATCGAGGTCTCCGTCATTGAGGCCGACAACTTCGCTAACTCGCAATCCAGCTGAGTACATGGTTTCGAGTATGGCACGATCCCGGGATCCCAATACAGTTTTCTTGCTAGGTGCGCTTAGCAGTCGGTTGATTTCGTCGCTGGAGAGGAAGTGAGGTAACTTCCTCATACCGCGAGGATTGCGCAGTGGTTTGGCCGGACTTGAGTCCGATAAGCCCTGACGTTGAGCGAATCGGTAAAAGCTTCGTAGCGAAGCCAACTTGCGGGCGATGCTGGCTCGTGAGTAACCCGCTTCATGCAAGGCAGCAAGATAGCCACGTAAATCGCGGGGTGTTACGAGTTTGGCCTGAACTTGGGCTCCCAATTGTTCCACCAGATAATCCGCTAGATCAATCAGGTCCTCGCGATAGGATTTGATCGTAAGTTCGGAGGCATTTCGTTCAAGGCTTAGGTAGCGCAGAAACTGGCCAATCTCTGTGTGCATATTGGTCACCTTTGGACGCATGCCCTGCGGAGCCAGTTAGCTTTCCCGGAATGAAAACCGTGGCGAAGCTTTGTGTGGCGTACGCGTACTGAGATTACGTTCGGTCTGGTCATCAACCGAAATTTCGCGAATGCGCTTGCTAAGAGTTGCTGCATCGTGCCAGCTGAAACTTAGCTCCGGATTGGCTGCATAACGCCCGAGCATCCTTAGCGTCTCCACGCGTTGGGACTCGTCATAGAGGAAGATGTAGCGTTCTTCACCTTTTACTAAGGCCAAAATGTGTATGTCGCGCTTCATGACCTGATTGCCTCCGTGCGGTATCCGTCCAGCTATCGAAGTGGCATGTAGTGCGACTTCATGCAATTGGACAGTGTGTCACCCATGAATTGTCGCTGCGGGAAAGTCGACCATTCTGGTGAAACTATAGATAACACTAGGGCGCCACCGAGTTCGGGAGCATTGCATAAGTGCATGCTTCAGCGTGGTGGGCTGCCTAGCGACCATCGACAGGAATCTGAATGAGTGCCTAATTCAAATTCCTGCTGACTAGCGAGTGTATCGGTCGATTGGCCATCGCAAGATCAAGCGGCTTTTGTCTTGTCCGCCGCGTGCTACCAGCGTTTCGGTGATATGTAAATGGCAGCAGAATCGTATAAAGTCTTCGCTGCGTTGAAGATAGGCTTGCCATCCTCCAAAGCGAGCATCGTCGCGGAAGTAAAAAAAATCCTCGAGCTGTTCCGTGAAATCTTCGTCAGAACCGTTATAGTTCCGCATGTGCGAAATAATGGGCTCTGACTGTGGTATCGATTGTGGAGGTTCTGCAGCTGGTTCATCGGGAAGAAACCCTCGAGCATCTGGCCAGTTAGGCGGCAACCTTTGAGCTTGCATTAGCCATTTTCCGTCCTCAGAAAGCAAGCTAGTTTCCGCTTGAGATTCGCTGGGAATATCATAAGTATGAGGGTCCAGTGCCAAGCGATCTTCTGGCATTAAGGGAGTTGCTGCACTTGCATGTTGAACCAACGTTGGTGAAACATCAGCAGGAAGTTCAGGCGTTTGAGACTCAAGTTGTGCGGCCGCCAAACTACGTTGAGCCTCATAATGAACCCACTGAGGAATTTCCTTTTCGCCTTCCGTGCCCCAGGGCAAACCATAACCTGGGAGTATTGGATGGAAACCAGGATTTGCCGCATACCAGTGAACGGCCAATGTCATTCGTGGAGGGTAATAGGCTTCATAATCCGTTATTGATCCAATAATTACCGCATCTACCCCCAACTCCCTGGCGAAGGCTTGATAATCAAAGGGCTCAGGATGAACTTGCATATAAGCATCCAATCTTTGGCGAATAACTCCTAGTGGTAGTACCTCGAATCCTGGAATTGCTTGCAATTCATCATAATAGGCCAGCGTAACTCGCTGACCGCTCAACGTCGGCTCCTCACTTTGATTATTGAAGGGCAGTATCGCAATCGATTGAAGCTGCGGAAACGGATTGATGTATTGAGGTTTGTGCCGAATGTCCGGAAATAGACTGCATCCTGGAAGCAGAAGTGATGCGAGACACAACAATAATAGATGTTGAAACTTGCTTCGAAGGAACTTGTAGTATGGTATGGGGCCGGTAGCTGGCACTCCGGAATCCTTCATCTGCGAGCCGAGCAATATAGAAACTCAGTTCGCCAACTTCGAAACGCTGAGCGTTTACAAGTACCCCCCATGGCACTACTGGTACATTCGTCAATGCCGGTTGGAAAACTTTAGCCTGGCGCGGAAAAACAAGAAAAAGTTCAAGTTCTCTAATGCACCCGATCTTAAAGGAAAGGCTGGCCCTTTCTATAGAGAGAGGTTGGGCCATTCTAGAGCGGAAAAGTTGGATACTTGCCAAAGAATTCACTGTGGACCCATTAGGGTCCACGTGAAGGGAATATTGCAATCAAACCAGAAACCCAGTTTGCAATTAAGTTCAGGATCGGCTAGTTAGACTAGACGTTGGAGGTAGGAACAACCCACACTTTCAGGTCACACTCTATTTCTTGATGCAAGTGTACTTTGACAGTGTAGAGTCCAAGCTCCTTGAGCGGACCCTGTAGTCGAATTTGGTCGTCCGTGACAACAATATCGTTAGCTTTGAGTGCCAATACGATTTCGTGAGCTCCCACGCTGCCGTATAAATGGCCTTCGTCGTTTGCATTGGCCTCGATAGTGATCGACTGTTCGGCAATCTTGTTTGCCAAGGCTTGTAGCCCGCTTAAACGCGTACGTTCAATTTCCTTTAATTTCGCTTTGTGCTTTTCGACCATCCGCTTGTGATGAGGAGTCGCGAAGATCGCTAAGCCCTGGGGCAGAAGATAATTGTTGGCATGACCTGGACGAACCTCGACGACTTCGCCCTGCTTCCCAACGTTGTCGACATTTTGCACCAGCAACAGCTCTATGCCTCCATTCGGGCCCTTAGGCAGTCGTTTGAAGGTTTGGCGTCGTGCACGAGTTTTAGCCGTAGCCATTTGACAAGCTCACTTCTATCTTCAGAAATTTGTAAAATTCAGTAGGTGCTAGGACCTACCTCTATATTTTTTAAAACGGAATCTCGTCTGAGCCGATACCTGTCGGTTCGTCGCGATGCGCGTCTCTGGATTCAACATACTCATCATGACTTGAGGAACTGGAGCGAGCTCCGGCTTCCCCACGTCCACCCAACAACTGCATACGATCGCATACGACTCGTAATTTGTAGTTCTTTTGCCCTTCCTTCTCCCACGAATCAAGCTTGAGCCGCCCCTCAACAAAAACCGGGGAACCTTTACTCAAGTACTCGGCAGCCACCTCTGCAGTACGTCCCCAAAAGGTCACATCCACAAAGGTCGTTTCGTCAATCCATTCTCCATTCTGGTTTTTGCGCCGATCGTTAACGGCTAACCCAACTTCAGTGACAGGTGTTCCACCCGGAGTGTACCGTAGTTGTACATCTCGTGTGAGATTTCCCATCAAAATGACTCGATTGTAGCTGGCCATCGTATCACTCCGGAATCATATGTCGTGCAATCCAAGCAAACAGGTCTGTTGCTAGCAAGGATGCAGGTGAAACCGTCCCATTATCCACATTCGGATCTAAATCAAAATGGGAGTTCTGCGTAAAGGTTACGCTTCAGTGCTGAATGGGCTATTCGTCGTCTTCAATTTCATCATCATCGTCATCCGCGTCCGCAGCCACAGCCACGGTTGCTTTTTCTTCAGCAGGTGCGGAAACCTTGCCCAGGGCGTGGGCTACCAGTGTTTCGGTCAATCTTGGGTCGACTCGAGTCAACAAGAATCGCAGGATCGACTCATTTAGCTGGCAAGCTCTGTTGAATTCCGGTACCCGCAGCGAATCCAAGTTGAAGTAAGTGATCCAATACGTTCCTTTTACGTGCCCGTTAATTGGGTAGGCCAGCTTACGCTCTTCCCAAAAACGACTAGCTAGGATCTCTCCCCCCAAATCTTCGATTATCTTTTGAGCCGCAGCGGAAACACCGCCCGGATCACGATTGTACTTGTTGCTGTCAAACAGAAAAAAACAATCGTAGCAATGAGTAGCCAAGTTTCTTACTCCCGAACTAAATCCAATCTCGTGTATCTATTGATTGATCGTATTCATACATTTATCGATGCCGTCCCGATGCCATTGAAGTATCCCATCCACAGCATTTGTTGTGGAGGAGGCAATGATTTCGGATTCGGGCTTAGTAAATCTGCTGAGTACATAATCGGCCGTGTCCCACCCAGGGGGTGTGGGGTTGATGCCGATACGCAACCGTGGTACTTCCTGAGTCCCTAAGGATCGCAGGATGTCCGCCAAACCTTTTTGGCCGCCGGCAGATCCCTTGGGACGCAGCCGCAATTTGCCTAGGGGCAGGCTTAAATCATCACACACAACCAGCAAGTGAGTTTGCACAGGAATCTTGTAAAAATTCACAAATGGTGCAACACACCTGCCACTTAAATTCATATACGTTAACGGCCAAACCAGGATCAATGGCCCATCATCGAGCTTCAAACAGGTGAATTGGCCATCAAATCTCGATTTGGGCACACCTCCAAACCGCTGCGCCAAGGCATTCAGGACGGAAAAACCCACGTTGTGTCGAGTTTGTTCGTACTTGGGACCTGGATTACCCAAACCAACAACTAACTTGGCGTTTTCCATTTCCCGTTGATCACAACTGTCATCAATCAAATAACCTAACAGCTGCCTAACGCACCACACCATCAATGCGGCTAATTCACTTTGCTTAGCCCTCGTCCCCAGCAGCTTTTTCCTTGCGGATCAGCTCTGGTTCTGAAGCACCTGATGCACCACCCATATCTTCTGTGTCTACTGGTTTGACGCATTGTACGACGACTGTAGAACCCGCCGTGACGACTGTTGCACCCGCTGGGAGCGGAACCTCGTTGGCGTGGATGGCTTGGCCCAGATGAAGGCTACCAACATTAACATCAATATGCTCAGGGATATTTGCGGCGGGACAGCGGATTGTTATTTCATGGGCATTAAAGGCCAGCTGGCCACCTTCGGATGTCCCCGGCGCTTCGCCATGCAGGTGAATTGGCAAGGTAACCTCAACCGCTTCGGATGTTGACACGCGAGCAAAATCGACGTGAATAACATCCACCCCAAACGTGTCCCACTGGACTTCACGTAGTATGGCGGTATCGGAAACATCCCCTGTCAGATTTAACAGCTTGGTGCCATGCTTGATGATGTTGCCAATCGCATCGCGGCATACCGAAAGATTCAAATTTTGCTCTCCGTGACCGTATAGATTGGCCGGCACTCGCCCGGTTTGACGGAGTTTGCAGCAAGCTCGCGATCCCAACGCGTCTCGTTTCTTAACATCAATCGTTTCGCTACTCATTTGGCAACCTTAACGGTAAAAATCGCACCCGAAGGGGGTGTCGCGACCAGTAGGCCGGTTTGGAGATTTGTTTTCAATCTTCTCGCGGGTCACCATCGTTTTTCGGACTCGCGGAGGGACAAGCGGGCAAGTATCTCAAAACCCGGGAGACTTTCAAGGCCAAAGTACCTAGACAGAACTGCGGGTGGCAAAAAACGGATTGCAATTTGGGAATATCTCTTCCTTGTATACGGGCCACGGCTTGCTCCTAGCGAGATCCTCCAGTAATTTCTCAATCGTCAGATTGCCTCCCGCCGGCTAT
The DNA here is from genome assembly GCA_020427005.1 of Planctomycetales bacterium. Lineage (GTDB taxonomy): Bacteria > Planctomycetota > Planctomycetia > Pirellulales > Pirellulaceae > Aureliella. The sequence goes on along the minus strand of JAGQOY010000116.1, from coordinate 5,163 downwards.
TGTGGCGTGTTTCAACACGCTCTTCCTTTCTATATTGCTGCTAAAAATAAATGGCAAAAAAAGCACCCTCACTGCAATATATCGAACCCATTGGAGCTCGAGTTTTGGTTCTAAAGGATGAACCCAAGCGTGAAACCAAGGGGGGGATAGCACTGCCCGATGCAGCCGAGATTCCGACAATTACCGGACGCATTGTGACAGTTAGCAAGCTTGTCTTACACGATGAAGACGTTCCGTTGCGACAGTACGACAAGATCTTGTTTCACCCCAAAAACGCAATTCCCGTTGATTTCGAACCCGACAATCAATTGTTCGTCGTCCCGGTGGACGATATCGTGGCCGTTTTTCGAAAAGAGAAACCGCCCGAAGATTAAGCGATTAGCGATCATTAGGATCAGTTGGAGGGCGAAATAGCTCGCTAATCGATTTGTGATGGTGAATCCTACGGATTGCTTCAGCCAGTAAGGGGGCCACAGATACAACCTTTATGCGGTCAAGTCGTTTTTCATGAGGCAGCGGGACTGTGTTTGTGATGCATAACGATTTGATGGGAGAATTGGCAATTTTTTCAACCGCATCGGCGCACAGTACGCCGTGCGTAGCCGCTAAGTGAATTTCGCGAGCGCCTGCACAATGCACCAAACTGGCTGCTCCGCAGATGGAACTCGCCGTGCTAATCATGTCGTCAAACATCAGGCAGATCTTGTCTTCCACAGGTCCACCGATAATGTTTTTCTGAGTCGTTTCAAAGGCGTTGTCCCTCCGCTTATCGACGATCGCAAGCCGTCCTCCAAGCCGCTTTGAATGTCCAATCGCTCTCTTAATGCTGCCTTCATCAGGGCTAACAACGACAATTTCATCTGGGTCGTAGCCCATGTCTTCAAAATACTTGTTGAGGACCGGAGCAGCATACAGGTGGTCGACGGGTACATCGAAAAAGCCCTGAATTTGCGGCGCGTGCAAGTCCATCGTTAGGACTCGATCTGCACCTGCTCGGGCGATCATGTTGGCGACCAATTTGGCTGTAATGGGGACGCGACCTTCGTCTTTTCGATCTTGGCGAGCATAACCGAAGTATGGAATGACTGCGGTTACTCTCGATGCACTTGCCCGTTTGCAACTGTCGATCATGATCAACAATTCCATCAGGTTGTCGTTGACCGGTGGGCTTGTGGGTTGAATCAAAAAGACGTCTCGTCCTCGTACATCGTCATCGATTTTGCAGAAATTCTCACCGTCCGGAAATTTGCCTAGCGAAATCGAACCCAGGTTCAAATGAAGCGAGTCGCAGATTTCTCGAGCTAATTCCATATTTGCTCGGCCGCTCAAGATTTTTAGTTCTCGCATGAAGCTACCTAATGCCATTGATACTGACATGCAATTGAAACTGAGATACTGGTGACACTGACATACTGCGGTATTGTGAAACTGACCTACCGGGGCGACACGCGTTCTTTTACGTGCGTTCTAGAATTTCACGCAGTTTTTCTTCAACCAAGCCTAATTCATCAATCGTGTTGATACTCAACGCCTCGCAGGGCTGTAGGACTGGCCTCGCATCCACTTGACGCCCGCCATTGCGCAGGATCTCCGGGCAATCGGTCAAGTAGTACTCGCCTTGAGAATTCGCGTTTTTGAGTTGGCTTAGCGCCCAAAGCAGCTGCTGAGAATCAAACAAATAGGTGCTCATGTTCACTTCGCGGATCAGCTTTTGCTCGTCACTGGCATCTTTCTCTTCGATAATCCGCTCAAATTGGCCGTCTGCACCACGCACGATGCGTCCAAGGCCACTTGGGTCATCCTTCAGCAAAGTGCCTAAAAGGCAGTCCCATTGGCCTTCCTGGAAATCGCTTAGCAACCTTGAAATGCTCGACGGCTGGATCATCGGCGAGTCTCCTGCGACAACCAACACCGGACCAACGTGTGATGTCAAACAATCCACACACATTTGTACGGCGTGGCCAGTGCCCAACTGTTCAGTTTGCATCGCAAAATCAATGTTTTGCCTATCGACCAGCGACTCCTGAACAAGTTCTGCTCGGTAACCAACTACCGCAATTGTTCGATTCACGCCTGCTTTCTCTAGCGCGTCGAGCACCCAATGAATCATGGGACGCCCCAAGACCGGAAAAAGGACCTTGGGTAGATCACTCTTCATTCGCGTGCCGCGTCCTGCAGCCAATACTACTGCTACTGTCTCCGACATCGAGGTCTCCCGATAAACAACTGCGCTGGCTCGCCAAAATTTTTAACACAGCCAGATTAGCCATATCCCGACGAACCGGGAGGGATATCTTGCCAGACCTAGAGTCCAATTTCTAGGGGTGTCGGTCCAAGCAAAACAAGAATCAGAACAGTTAGACAAGAGGCCTGAGCACTTTGCGCCCGGCAGATTTCAAGAATCATGTATCATGCAAGAAAAAGTTGGCCCCATCTCGAAATTTTGCGCCGCCGAATTCCAACCCTGTTCTTGGGTGGAATTTAGCCAAACTATCAGGTCAGTTAGATCATCAGGGCGTTTCCTCGAATTGACCAATCTTGCTGCGCACTATAACCTAGAGGCCCTCGAAGTCGTTCCATTTCAACCAACCACACATCTCTAATTCCGCAATCGACAAACTATGGGTACTGAACGCACTCGCGAACTTCGCCGCCGTCGCCACCGCCGCAAGCAAGTTTCCAAGCTCCTCAAACGTGCCGCCAAAGGCAGCCACGCAGACAAGTCACTTATCGTCGAAAAACTGCGCAAGTTAACTCCCGGTGCAGTGACCATCATTCAATCGAACGGCTTAGCTTAGGGGCAATTGCTCCCTGGATCGTGCCAGTCCTGCCAGCGAGTAGATTTGTTGTCAAATACAATGGGGGATCCGCCTGACGACCGCCGTCCGATTTCCGACTATTACAACGAGACATTGGTCGACTATGACGTATGGAGTCGCGAGGGGTATCTTCATTTTGGATACTGGCGCCCGTGGTTGAATCCACTTCGGCGCCAACCCATGTTGGAAGAAATGAACCGCCTGGTTTTCAGCCGACTTGGGTTGGATACGTTATCCAGTGGCAAAGTATTGGATCTGGGGTGTGGCGTAGGGGCGGTTTCGCGATTTGGCAGCCGTCTTTTCCCTCAACTTGAATTCTGCGCCATGACCATTTCGCCAGGGCAAGTGGCCGATGCCAGACGCCGTCATCGTAGCGAACAGGTGACGTACTACTGCGGCGATTATCATTCACTACCGTTTTCCGACGAGTCAGCTGATCGCGCATTCTACCTTGAGAGTCTCTGTCATAGTCAGGATCCAGAAGCCGCTCTTGCTGAGACAGTACGCGTGCTCCGGCCAGGTGGAAGAATCGTGTTGACAGACGGTTTTATCACGCGACCCCTAGATAAGACCTCCAGGCTTTTTCAGCACGTCGTAAAATCCGTCGCCCACAATTGGGCCGTCCCCATGTTTCACGAAATCGAATTAGCGCGGCGCTGGAATTGTGATTCTCGACTTCGATTAATCGATGACTACGAATGCGGTTGGCGGCTGGGGCCCAGCGCTTTGCATGCAGCTCATCTGTCAGCACTACACGGGCTGCGACTCTTGTGGCAACGAAAGGTCGCGGCCTGGCAATGGAAGCATTTGACGGCTTCTGCATATACGATCGCACTTGGACTTTATCGAAAGTACTTCCGTTACCACTTGCTCGCATTCGAACGCCAGTGATATGTCAGTCTCAACTCTAGCTCGAAAAAGTTGTGACTCACCGGATTTTGGGGTGTTCAGGAGCTGATCCGTTCCTTCCTTTGGGGGCGGTTGAGGGTTGCTGATAAAAATCTGTTGGCTTGTCCTGCCCTTGCGTTTTGGGAAGCACCTCGCTGGAAGTTGTGTTGTTCGATATTTCTTTTGAGGTAAACGAGAGTAAATACCGGATACCGAGAGCGAAAAACAGTACGCCTAGAAAGTAGCACATTTTGGCTGGCGGTTGCGGCCAGCTATGATAGGCAACGCTAAATAGTGAACTCGCGACGGCAAGTGGTACCGTTGCAAGAAATAGATGTTGCACGCTGAACTGCCACACTCGCATGTCGGAAAACTTTGTCGCTCGGCGGTCTCAAAGTCGTCGTCTAAAGAAAAATTGGGTATGTTGAATATTGTATCACGGCTTGGGCTTACTCTAATTCCATTCTGGAGTCGAACCAATGAATGAAAGCAATGGTTTGTTGCGACGTGAATTAGTTAGACTTTCAGCTGGACTTATAAGCGGTTTGGGAATTCCAGGGTTTTTGACTCCCCATGTAAGGGCTGAAGAACAACAGAAAGTGTCTGCCTTGACTTTGGATGTGTCCTATTTAGAGAAAGGCTTAGTGGGGATGGCCCGATCCCAGGGTTGGTTCAATGCCCATTTGGGAGCTGCTGTAATTGCAGGTTACTATCTTTGTCAGGAAAACCGGCTCAGTGATGAACTCGTCGAGAGTATCCGGCGACAATTGGATGCACTCATTCGCACTTACGATAGTCAGTTCAAACCCTTTGAGAATCTGAAGGCTGATGCCAATTCGATCTCGAGTATTCCACAATCGTTAAAACCAGTAGTGGATGGCGGCTTAAGGGCTCATGGTCATGGAGTCATTTATACATCTCTCGCGATTCGCGCACTCGGCGAAGTTCCGTACATGGCAGATCCACGTTTGATTAAGCTCATTTGTGATCATAACGCGGAAATCGCCAGGAAGACTCCGACGGCCCCTCGAACCCCAGTTGAATATAAAGATACGAAGGCCATGGTTGAGGCGCTGTTTGACAGCTTGGCACGATTTGAGCCATTACTCGGATACCCAACCGTAAGGCGTCCGAACTTTACTCATATGACAACTCATACAGAAGCGTTGATGACCTTGGAATCGTTGGGCTATCCAGAGCTTTCCAAGGCTGGCCACCTTGGACATCAAGCTCACATCGAGGAGCCAGTACCAGATTTTAGACCCGCTGATCATCCTCGACAGGAGATCCATTCGAATTTGGCAGATGTCATGAGCGTACGATTTTGGAACGACGAGGAAAATCAAAAGCAGTGGAATCAGGCTTGGAAGGTTAATGAAAACCCTAATGGGTATTGGTTAGCCTTTGGCCATCTATTCAAAGTTCTGTACGCTTATCATCGGCTCATTAAACGCAT
>JAGQOY010000115.1 GCA_020427005.1 Planctomycetales bacterium | reverse complement strand
TGACGCTTCGGGTTACTTTCTCAGCAGCCTGCTAGTCTCGTTACCAACCGAGTCAATATTTGGGCAACTCTGTTCGTCCGACTAACAACACCAAGCTTCATCTAAGCCCTTCGCAGGCCTATAATCCACCTACCAACCCTTCTCGCGATGCTCCAGTAAGTTTCACATTCACCGTGCCAAGTACCTCGAGCAATGCGAGCGAAATTGGAATTGCTCTCCCCCCTCGCAAGCCATCCGATTTCCCAAATCAACGACTGAGCGACGTAGCTTTCGCTGGGAGTATGAGTTGCGTTTCGCATTGGCGGGCATTCAGCTACAGTGTCTCCATATCACACTTTTTACCAACTGAGGTTTGCTATGACCGCGGATAAGCTACCAGGAATCCGGCTTTTTGATCTGACTAACCAGGCTGCCATTGTGACTGGGGGTTCCAAGGGACTAGGATTTGCAATTGCTTCTGGTCTCGCCTCTGCCGGTTGTCGCGTCATGTTGGTTAGCCGGCACTTGGCGGAGGCTGAATCAGCAGCCAACTTGATACGGGAGCAATTCTCAGTAGATACATTCGGTCATGAGGCCGACGTTACCTGTCTGGATGCCTGCCAAAAAATGGTGGCTGCTGCAGTCGATCGTTGGACACAAGTACAGATTCTGGTCAATAGTGCCGGCATAAATATTCGCGGGCCTATTGACGAATTGTCAGCAGAGCAATTCGATCAGGTCATGAACATCAATGTTCGAGGAACGTGGAATGCGTGCCGAAGCATCGTACCGGCCATGAAAGGCGCCGGGTATGGCAGGATAGTCAACCTTGCCAGCACACTCGGTCTGGTAGGTCTAGCCAATCGCACTCCCTATGCATCTAGCAAAGGCGCCGTTGTGCAAATGACGCGCGCTTTGGGTCTGGAACTTGCCCCATTCGGCATCACATGCAATGCAATTTGTCCAGGACCGTTTCTTACGGAAATGAATATCCCGATCGCGGACAGCGAAGAGGCCAAGAAATTCATCGTGGGTGCCGTAGCTTTGAATCGCTGGGGAGAGTTAGCCGAAATTCAAGGCTCGGCTATCTATCTGGCAAGCCCTGCGGCCAGCTACACTACGGGGAGCATGTTGACCGTTGATGGTGGATGGACTGCGCGCTAGGACAGCGACGCTTATGCTAACACGCTTTTGCCTTTATGGTTTCCTGAAAAACCAACGATATTTCGAACCCTACTTCATGTTGGCTATTCTCTCGCTGGGAGCCGACTACTTTCATATTGGCCTGCTACTTGCTTGCCAATCGCTGACGCTCAATGTTCTCGAAGTACCGTCTGGAATTCTTGCCGACCGTTGGGGACGGCGCCGATGCATGGTGGCGTCGTTTTCGGCCTATGTGGCTAGTTTTGCAACCTTTGCGTTGGCCGCAAACCTGTGGTGGCTGTTCCCTGCTGCTGTACTTTATGGAATCGGCGATTCCTTTCGTACCGGCACTCACAAAGCCATGATCTTTGAGTGGCTACGCTTGAACGGTATGGAAGATCAACGCACGCAAGTGTATGGCTTGACTCGCAGTTGGAGCAAATACGGATCCGCCGTTTCGGCTTTTATTTCGGCAATACTTGTTTCTCTTAGTGGAAGCTACCAACTTGTATTCTGGTGGGCCTGCATCCCTTATCTGGCCAATATTGTCAACGTACTTACCTATCCCAAAGTGCTTGACCGACACAATGCTCTCGAAGCAAACATATCGACCCCAATGTCCAATGAGTTATCGACGCCCTGGTGGCGCGAACTTGCTGGCTCTTTACAACGCATGTGGCAAAACAAGAAACTGAGACGGCTGGTAGTAGAGTCCATGACCTGGGAAGGATTGTTTTCGGCCATCAAGGATTACATTCAACCTGCAATTGTATTGGCATTCGTTCTATGGTTTGTGCCTAACTCGACCTCAGACGCTATCGTCAACTCGCATCAAGACCTGCGAATCGTGTGGGCTATCGCTACCGTGTACACAATACTTTCTTTGCTAAGCGGCCTTTCGAGTCGCACTGCCCACCGGCTGGTAAGACGCATCGGCAACGAGGAACGCACCGCAACTTGGTTATGGACCGGTTACGTGATTGTCCTGGCAGGACTCGGAGGCTGTGACCTGGGTTCGTTTTACCTGGGAGTTGTACTTGCCTTCGTCCTGCTGAACATGCTGCAAAACATCTGGCGTCCCATTCTAGTAGCACGCATTGACAGCCTATGTGACGCTCAATGGGGAGCCACCGTATTATCGATTGAAAGCCAATCCCATAGGTTGTTGACTTTGATCCTGGCACCGGCAATTGGGGCCGCCATCGACTGGTCCTATGAGCCAAATCATATTGGCACTCTCTGGCCTATGGCTGCGATAGGAATTGTATGTAGCCTGCCTCCTCTGATCCTCCGCTATTTAAGGAAATAGGAGCCAGGCGTAACAGAAGACCGCGTAATAGAAGCTACGGCTTTGGTCGCGGCCCTAGAGGTGGCGGAGGAAATCCAGGTTCACCTCTGGGTGGTCCCCTTTCACCGGGAGGTGGTGGAGGACAATCGTCGTCAGGATGCGGTTCCTTACGTCGTTCGCCACCACGACGCATGGTCCGAGAAAACGAAAATTCGTCAATCTCAGATGTGTCGAAAGGCGTTCCTTGCAGTAATTTCAGATCTGCCTTTTCAGTTTCAGTAAGCTGCTTTTCGAGCTCAGAATTGAGCGTCGTCTCACAGCTCTTAAAAATTTCTCGAACCGATTCTCCGTGGCGAACTTTGCGCTCAATGGCAAATCGTTGTTGGTGCATCAATTCACGCCACGTACGATCTCTGAATTCTCGTAGAAGCTCCAATCTCTCGGGTGAGATCTTCAATTCAACCGCAATGTCATCATTGAGTACCGCTCGAGTCTGGCGATGTTGCACATAGATTTCGCGCAATCGTTGCCAACTCTCGTTTCCCAGCCATTGCCTGACCTCTTCTTCGTATGGTCGGCGAGCATCTTTGATCAGCTGAATAATCTCAGTCTTGGACTTGCCCTTAACTTTTTCCTTTAATGAGTTCAGATTGGAGAATACCTTTCCTCCTTGATCACGGATCTTATCCAAGAGTTCGTCACTAACGACGACCTCACTTTTAACCCCATCGTTGTTAAGTAATTCAATAATCTCGCGCCTACCATCACGGCTAGATTCGCGCAGAGCATCAAAAAAGGGATTACCTCGCTCCGGGGGTTGAGCATTGACAGAATTCAGGCTGATAAGCAAAACCGCCCAGCATGCAATCAACATCCGCGGAAACATGGCAAATACCTTCTCCATCGTATCCGCGTCCGAGGAACCCTCTGGATTCAACGGACGCGATCTACCTCTATATACAGCTAAAAAGCAACTAGCGACAAAAACTTAGTTATCGCTGCCTGGACGTCCGCGTCCACCACCTTGACCGCGGCCACCGCCAGGTCCACCAGGACCTCCACCGGGTCCTCCACGACCGCCACCAAAGCCGCCACCAAAGCCGCCTGCATTTTCAGAGAATTCAAACTTCGCGCCTTTCAGCTCTTCGATCGCTTTCTCTTGCTCATCTGTTAGGATCTTGTTGACTGCTTCGTCACCCTTCTTTCGCATATCTTCCATTATCGCTCGAAAATCAGGACGTTCTCCACCCTGACCACCTTGCCCCGGTCGAGCATTGGCGAACATTTCAGATCGAACTTCACTAATGGCATCTTCAATCTTCTTCAGATCGCCATCGCTAACGCCGACCGTCTTGGCAATCAGCGCATTCGTTACGGCTTGATTCCCTCGTTGCTGCAGCAACAAACCCATCAATCGCTTTTGTCCAGCCGGATCGAGAACTTCATCCATGACTTCCTGAGCCTTGGTGTTTAGTTCCTTGAGCTTGGCATCCCGCTCGTCACTGCTTAGATCTCGCATGGCCGCGAAATCCATTTCAGTTGCTTTCTGTACCGCCTCATATGTATCACCGTCCATCTTGACTTCGGCACGCACCTTCTCGTCGCGCAACAAGCCAATCAACTCAAGTGCTGGCCCAAAGGACATACGGCCTCCGCGAAAGCCACCTGGGCCTCCCGGACCACCCTGGCCACGTCCACCTGCACCGCCGGGACCACCTTGACCTCGCTGGGCCATAGCAGCTGAAGACAGGCAAACCGCCAGTAGAAGAGTCATCAAACTAACCAAACGTAATTTCATGGAGGGCTCCTTCATCACAAAAATCACAGCGGAACTAGAAAAGAGGATTGCGTCCGCATACGCACCTGGACTCACGGATTGTCGTTCTACCACTGTGGTAGTGTCCAGAAACTAACCCATCATTAAAACACTTGAGACTGCAAAAGTTTCGATTTTTCCCAACTTTGGAATTAAAAAGTTGCGGTCTTTTCATAGGCAAACTACTAAGAATCAGACTTCTACGAACGGTAAAATTCCCCCAAGAGTAGATTTACCCAGAAATCCCCAAAGTGTAGATTTGCCCCGAAAAGTAGATTTGCCGGTATGCTTAGGATTTTCTGAGACTGCATACAACACACTTCGGACCCGTTTGCAGGAGTTTCACGGCTCCACTCCGCCCAGCGCACAAGCCTATTTCCTTAATTCTCAACTCAAGGAGACCGAGTTGACTCCTCGCTTGACCGCGCCAATTGAGTCAATGCCAACCTTAGGGGCCGAGCTTGCCAATCAACTCCACAAAATGGGGGTCCACCGCACTGTGGACTTGCTCTTTCTTTTCCCGCGTGACTACGAAGAACTCCCTCCGATAAATTACGGCACGCAATTTGAGGAAGACTCTCGAATTTCAGTCTTGGGAACCATACGTGAAATCGACGAGCGGGTCAGTCAAAGTGGTACACACATCTTGGGTGTCTTATTAGATACACACCAGGGAGTCGCGATTAGGTTAATTTGGTTCAACCAGCGTTTCCGTAAGTCGCAGCTTTTTCTCGGGAAGCAAATTGTGGCCTCCGGAAACATCAAATCCACAGGCCTGAATTGGGAGATTGTCCAGCCGCAAACCAGCTTCGTCGATTCTGATACAACTCCAAATGAGGAATGCCCAAAACCCATCTACCCATTAACCGAAGGACTCAAACAAGCGGTCATGCGGAGATTCATGGCCAGGATGCTTCCACCCCTTATTGGCCAGATCGAAGAGGTCCTGCCTAGTTCCCTCAGAGACTGCCTGCAGGTTATGCCCATTCATGAAGCCCTAACAGCAATACATTTGCCAAAAAGTATGGACGAGGTAAGGCAAGCACAACGTCGTTTCAAAATCCAAGAACTGCTGGTCCTGCAACTTGCCATCACGTTACAACGCAGACGCCGAGAACGCGAATCGCAAGCACTGGTTTGTGAAGCATCCGCAAAGATCCACGCCCGTATTCTCAACCGACTACCTTACCAGCTGACAGCGGATCAGTTGCAGGCCGTCGCCGAAATAAGCCATGACATGAGTACGCCACTCCCCATGAATCGACTGCTGCAGGGAGATGTGGGAAGCGGTAAGACTCTGGTAGCTCAATATGCCATGCTACTGTGTGTGGCCCACGGCTATCAAGCGGCTCTAATGGCCCCTACGGAAGTTCTCGCACACCAGCACGCGGCCACATTTACGAAAAGCCTCAGTAGCAGTCGCGTGCGCGTTGGCAAGCTAACCGGCAGCCTAGCCAAAAAGGAACGAACGTTGTTGCTAGAGCAACTAGCCGCCGGTGAAATTGACTTGATCATTGGTACCCATGCCTTACTAGCAAATGACATTCAGTTTGCCAAGCTCGCATTAGTAATAGTCGATGAACAACACAAGTTTGGCGTACAGCAAAGAGCACAGTTAAGAATTGGTACCTATCAACCCCATTATTTAGTGCTAAGCGCGACGCCCATCCCACGTACCATCGCCATGACTATTTTTGGCGACTTGGATGTTTCCACGATTCGTCAAAAACCACCCGGCAGAAGCGCACTGCATACGTACATTACCACCACCGACCAATTACCTGCTTGGTGGTCTTTCGTTAATAAGCAATTGGAAGCTGGCCGGCAGGCTTATGTCATTACACCGCGCATTTCTTCCGGACAAAACGAAGATACTTTTAGTGCCGAACAGGTCGCCAACCAGCTGCAAAGCGGCCCTTTCGCTCAACGCCGAGTTGGTTTGCTGCATGGTCGTTTGAGCGCCGATGCAAAAGAGGAAACACTCACCCTGTTTGCCAGTGGAGAAATTGACATTCTGGTATCGACGACCGTAGTGGAAGTTGGCATCGACGTGGCCAATGCCACGGTCATGACGATACTAGATGCTGAGCGTTTGGGGCTGTCACAATTACATCAATTGCGCGGCCGAGTTTCACGAGGTACGCATCCTGGATTCGTTTGCGCAGTGGCTTCAACGGACTGCAACCCGCAAGAAAACGAACGTTTGCTGGCTTTTGAATCGAGCGACGATGGGTTCGCACTTGCCGAACGCGATCTTCAGCTTCGGGGCCCCGGTGACCTATTAGGCACCAATCAAAGTGGGTTGCCGCCCCTGAGAGTAGCCAACCTGGCAACCGATGGCGACCTAGTCGTTCTGGCTCGAGACACAGCCCAACAACTTTTAGTTGAGGATCCTGAACTAGAAAAAGCTGAATATAGCGGCATAAAACGCCAAACGTTGGCCCGTTATGGAAAATGTTTGCAATTGGTCGACGTTGGCTAGCGATCTTGCTAATCTCTGGCGCCGTCGGGAGGTGATTCTTGCAAACGAAACCTCTACGAGCTTAGGTAAAACGCTTTAATCAACATTCGTGCGACTGTCTCCATCGGCGATTCCACAGAGTGCATACATTGTTCTCCAATCGATCGAATAGGCCAGCGACCGAGTAGCACCATCTCCAAACACGAAGTTGACTGACGCGTGTTTCCCACCGAAACCGAACCCATTGCTGTTGTACCAAGTTCCCAGCAAACTCTCACCAATCATCGGAGTTGCTTTCCATGGTACGTTTCCTTGACCTCTCGCAAGTCCGCCAACGATCCATGGCTGGACAAATATCCGTTGACCGTTCGCTATTTCTCCGAGTGTCTCTCCTAAAAAAATCGTATTAGACAACCCGTCTGACACATTTGCAAACCGAACAACTTCTCCACTCGACATTGCGCCCTTGTGGCGGTTCCGTTCGGGATCTGGGTGAATTCCGCCCGTTGCTGCACCACCGCATCCCAAGTAATTCGTTCCCGCTAATACCTGCAATTCTACCGCGTCATTCAAATACTCGACATAACTCAATGCAAAAGTATTGGCTGAGGGATTAAGCACTGGTTGACTACCACCTGCAAAATCATGATCGTTCGAACGCAGGTCGTCGCTTGGGCACAACACTACCTCTAGAAAATTCTTGGATGCCGATGAAAATCCAGGGATCACGCCGAACCACTGGATTTTTGAATTATCCACTTTTCTTTTGAGATCAAAAAAAATTGGGTCTACCGCGTCGTAGATTGGACGTTGTTCGAGGAACGGAAGAACGAATGCAACAAATGACGTGTGCTGGTATTTCTTCCAATACACAGGCGAATTCGGATTGTTTCGAAATTCTTCCCACGGAATTGCATGTTTGTGACCTGACGTTCCCGGTGGTAAGCGATTCCATGCAGATTCGAATCTTGCTATGCCAAATTGAACTTGCCGAATGTTGTTCTGGCAAGAAATCCGCCGCGACGATTCTCGCGCGGATTGAACACCCACCAACAGTAATGCAGAAAGTACGGATATGATAGACGAAACTACTAACAGTTCAGTGAATGCAGTTTGCTTCACATTCACGTACGTCGAGCAAAGCCACGAGCCAGCGACCATAATACCAAAACTCCGAACAAGCACAGGAAGACGATAAATGCCGACGAATAATTATTGGGTGGTGCCATCATTTTTCTGTCAGGTTGGCTTCCCGTTGGCTCCTCCGTAAGTTTTTCTCCATCCCAATAGCCCAGCCGCTGCTTGATACGCAAATCAGACGCGGGAACCCAGAGATTCAAATTCATATCCTCGTATCCAAAACTCTTCGGCGAAATTCTTTCATAATCTCTGAATTCTCGAATTAACTCAAAGCCTTCCGATGACACAAAATTCTTAAATGTTGTAACTGTTTTTAGAGGGATGATGCCGGATGCAAAGGAGCGACTATATTCCGATATCGTTGTTTCGCTCAATATGTCAGGAATCAAATACTCAAACCTGACAACATTATACGTTCCGTCGACCCAAAACGTAGTCTTTACATTCTTGGGATCATCTATTTGAATTTTGCTACAAGCAAGATTACCAATAGACTCTTTTGAAGTGCTAGCCGCCGCACGAAGATCTGGGGTTAGACGAAGAGCATGGGAGAGATCGGTATTTTCAAACGGGCCAAGGGAAATTCCCAAAGTGCGTGGGTCAAACACATAGGCACCGCTACTTTCCCCAAGCCCTTGAATAATTACGGATGCACCATCGTAATAGACTACTTCGTGAGGGCGTAAGATGGCGGATCGCTTGCCCCTGCCAGCACCTTCGTTATCCATAATCTCGATGCTCCTGAACAACGTCTCCTCAAAACTAGTTTGAATCTCGTATTTCCTTGTAATCGGAGATTTCTGTCCATCGGTTTGCTGCAACTCACCGCGTTCCGTCATAACAAACCTGCATGGTGGAAGCGATTCGCGTCTCGCTTCAATCTTTTCAAGTACAACCTGTATTTCTTGTGAATAGGCGAGACATGCTCCAAAGAAATTTGGAATTATTAAGGCATAGATAGAAATAGTTCGCATATGGTTATTGCTCGCTCTGGCGTTCGGCGCTCGTGTTTCCCTCTTGGAGCACGAGCACCTTGTTATTCTCCTGGACGATCCTAATGTCACATTTCGCCAGGATCGCCCTCTCCACAGAGTTCGCTTTTTCGCTTCGCCATGTCTGTCCAGACATTATTGTTGTTTGGGTCATTGACGCAGGCACTTCCATCCCACTGGCACTTTGCACCTCGATAGCAATTTTCTAAGGGCGAGTTGCAGTTGTAATCTTGTTTAGTGACACAAGACACGGGAAAGTCCTCTTTAACTTCCTTCGTCCCATAGTTTTGGTATCGAGCACATGATGTTGAATCTGTCAAACCTGAGCAGGTCGGCACATTCTCGGTGCACGCTCCAATTGACGACGAGGCGCCGACATTATCGCATGCATCCACCAATCCCCCAACAATAAAACCCGCGAATGCAGCAAGCATCGCATTCCGTAGACTCCGTTTCATAACTAACGCTCCACTATCACAGGAATGACAAGCGAGTCCTGACCAAGCACGCTGCAGGTCAACGAGAACTCACCTGAGGTACTATTCTGCGGCCTGCCAATGGTGATCTCAAATACACCCGGCGCCGAACACACAGCTCTAATAACTGACAACTCTGTTGGGTCGAATAAAAAGTCAGGTAACTGTTGCGAAGGATTCGAATATTGAAGCATTAGTGTTTGGACGGGGCTTGCATCTGACAAGAAAATTCGATTTGGTCGAAAGACTACGTTAGTCTTGACGTAGGCCCTAATCGGTATCGAGATCTGGTCGGTTGAATCGCTCACCGCCGAAAATCTTGCTACCATAGCATATGACGACTGCTTTTCGGAAATTTCGTTGCTATCAAAAATTACTTCGACTTCAATACGGTTGGGGCCTGTTTGTACAGGAACACTAAATCGAAAAGGGACGATGCCTGATTCGTCGTTCATGTCAAGAAGTTTGGGTTCAGCCGAAGTTTCCGCAAACTGAAATACTATTTTTCGGCGCGAGTTTTTCCCTTTCTCGATTTCGCCGAAGTCAAGAGCTAAAGGTTCAACTTCCACATTCGCGATGACTGGAACTGATACGGCGCTCCTCAAAAAAATCGGTTCCCGATTCTCCCTCGTCGATTGCAATGTAATCACTACGTTACTGCTGGCGATTTCGCGTGGAGAGTTTGCGCGAATCGTTCCGAATATATCCAATATGTGTCCCGATAAGATTACATCCGAACCATGGCTTTCCAATTCTAAACAAGAACAACTTTGCCGTACCTCAAACAGCTTCATTGGTTCGCTCGAATGATTCTCAATCCGCATCTTTACTTTGGCCTTCTTCCCCTGCCTCACTGGCGAAGGAGTCACCGAGACTTCTGTGACTTGAACACTTTCCCTATTTGGTACATAAGCGTCACGGGTGACTCTCCATGACATAAACCCAATAATTGCAAAAACAAAAATAACCAAACCGCTTTTCATGTTACGCGAATTCCGATACCAGAGCCTATGTACCTTTACAACAAACCATTATGCGCGTAATCGAACTCGTTACGATCAAGGCACACCCTAAGTTTTGGTTTTCAGAGCAACAGGTTTCGTGTGTAAACCGTCGAAGTATTGCTATGCGGAGTTGAAGAGAGTAGGCGGCTCACGGTTCCTTCTCCTGTATTAGAGAAGTATGCAGTAGATTAACCGTAAACCGATGCGTTGCTCCCTCCGCTAACGTCAAATCAACTTGTACGCCCAAACTAACTGGAGTAATTTCCTCATTGCCAGACGCGGACTCATCGATCGATCTCGATGAATCGGCCGCAAATCGCAACAAGACTCCCTGAGCCGTCGTTCCATCGGCTAATCGATAGTCGACAACGCTCGGTTGAATACATTCGCAAGATGAAGCTGATCAGGATATCCGCGTCTCGGGAGGCAATCCAATTTGGTTGAGACTTATACAGAGATAGCCGTCTCGATCTGCCAGAACGACGCCTGCGTCGATAGTGATGTGCCGAACCATCATTGTTAGAGTATCGACACGATTTGGACTAGAGGCGGCAACCGGATAATTGGCTTCGCAACCTGCCAAACCCAATGTCACTATCGAAATCGCAGAATATCGCAGAACAAAGCAAAGAACTTGCGAGTAAGGCTTTGAGCTTTGAGCTTTGAGCTTTGAGCTTTGAGCTTTGAGCTTTGAGCTTTGAGCTTTTCATACTGTCCAAGGTTCAACTCCTTGTGGATGGCGAGTGCCCCCCTCATTACGGATGATTAGAACGTCGTAAAAACGCTTTGCAAGAAAAATCCGCTCAAAATGCGGAAATTATTGACGCCGAATTGACTATCTAGTAGCGGAAAATGATCACCGCATTGAAAACTCCGTTCTATGCGGTCTTAATGACCCTCCAAACCGCTAACTTGGACTACGATTTCGCCCGATAAGAACTTTATTTCAATGAAAAAAACGCGGTTGCAATTTGCCGGGGACCTAGGATGCTACGTGGGATATGAATCCTTCCGTAATAATAGAGAATCGCGCGGATTCGCAAGCTGGAGGATTGTGCCACGTTAATAACTGCGTGGACCCAGGACAATCTTGCTGTTGCGTCGCCTGCGTGTGTAAGTCATCATTTTGTCGTGAAGTTGGAAGTACCAATTCATCAAGGGCTCGCTAGAGCTAACTTTCGTTTGGAACCAACCCGTGCCTATTCGCAACCTGCAAATCTTGATCTTGGCGCTCATCGTGTGCGGCGCCTGCTATTATCAAGCCGAGCGCTCTCGGTACGGAGGCCGTATCGGGGCTGCCATCGAGCTAATTGAGAATAACTACGTAGAACCAGTCGATAGCGACAAGCTCTACCATGGTGCGATGAACGGTCTCGTATCTCAGCTGGATCAATTCTCGGAGTTTATCCCTCCTTCGAAATACGAAGAATTTCAGTCGGTCATCGAGCAAAAGTTTGGGGGCTTGGGCATCTTAGTAGAAGGTCCACCTGCCGTAAGACAGTTAACCGTGGTAGCGCCTATCCCGGGTACACCCGCCTTTGCGGCAGGCCTACAGCCAGGGGACTTCATCCAAGCAATCGATGGTGTAGCTACTAACGAAATGCTGGCCAGCGACGCTACCAAGCTCATGCGTGGGCCTCTGGGAAAACCTGTTACCCTGACCCTCAGAAGAGATGGCTTGGCCGCTAACTTTGACGTTAAGATCACCCGCGCAGACATTCCCATAGATTCCGTTTTTGGTGACCGAATCCAAGCCGATTCGTATTGGAATTTCTTTCTCGAAGAGGATCCGCGTATCGCCTATATTCGCGTAACACTCTTCGGAGAAAAGACCGACCAAGAGTTCGCCGCAGCACTCGAGAAAGTCAAAGGATCCGCGTCGGCAATTATTATTGACTTGCGATACAATCCCGGCGGAATCCTCAAGACAGCTGTCGACATGTGCGACATGCTCGTCAGCCAAGGCGTGATCGTTAGCACACGTGGCCGCAATGGGCAAACGGATACCATCGCCAAAGCCAGCCCCGGTACGGTGATCTCGGAAGATATACCAATGGTCGTGATGGTGAACGATCAATCGGCCAGTGCCAGTGAAATCATGGCTGGCTGCCTCCAGGATCTTGGCCGTGCAGAGATCGCGGGTTCTCGTAGTTATGGAAAAGGCACCGTTCAGCGCATCTTCGAACTGGGCAATGATCAAACCGCATTAAAATTTACGACCGCCCGGTTTTATCGCCCCAGCGGCATGAATATTCATCGCTCCAAATCTATGTCCATTGATGATGAATGGGGTATCCGCCCAAGTCCAGAGTTGGAGTTAAAACTAAGCGACTTGCACGACCTATTTCTAGCGCGACGCTGGCAACTACGTAGCGATCCCCGACTTACAAACACCGTAGAAAGGCCGCCAGCGCCTCCGTGTGCTGCCGACCCTCAATTACTATTGGTCCTTGAGCACTTACAGTTCCAATTGCAGGCTAAGGCCGAATAACGACCATGACACATGAAACTCCGGACAATGACAGATGGTTGATTGTAGGCTGTGGGTATGTTGGTAAGCAGTTGGTTGAGCGCATTCGCAGTCAAACGCCCAATGCAATTATCTACGCCTTAACTCGTAGCTCTGACCGATGTAGTGAACTCGAGTCGATCGGGGCTCAACCGATAGTTGGCGATTGGCTAGAGCCCGGATTCTGCCATACAAAACTCCCCCAAGTCGATTTCATCCTAGTGTCTGTGCCACACCGACCACCAGAAGCTGACGAACCGGAAACCGAGAACATCAACGAAAAACATTGCTATTTCCGGTCGCGATCTAACGAATTGACTCATGTCACGGGGCTTGAGAATTTACTGCAAACAATACCTCCAGACTGGTCTCGGTTATTTTATTGTAGTACGACAGGCGTCTATGGTGATGATCATGCTGAACCAGTAAATGAAGACACACCTGTCCATCCCACTCGAATCGGTCCGCAAATTGCCCACGAATCCGAACGTTGGCTACTGGAGCGCATTGAATCACCCAAGCTCGTCTGTTTGAGACTGGCAGGAATCTACGGACCTCAAAGAATTCCACATTTGAGACAGCTCCAATTGGGTGAACCATTAGCCGTTCCGCCACAAAGTTATCTTAATTTGATCCATGTTGCCGATATCGCTAACATCATCTTCCAAATGAGCCAAATATCTCAGGTGCAACATCCTGTTTATGTGCTGTCCGATGGACAACCCGTATTGCGAGCAGACTTATATCAATACATTGCCTCGAAACTGAACCTAGATGCCGTTAGCTTTGCAGCCCCCTCCGATTCGGTGTCCTTATCAAAACGGGCTACAAGTAAACGAATTGACCCTGCTAGGCTCGTTCAGGAACTGCAATACGATTTTCTGTTTCCGAACTATCGCCAAGGTCTAGAACCGCTGCTTGAAGAGATTCTCGAGACCTCGGCCAGCAACTAGAGCAGAACCTTCGCTCCCAATGAACAGACCGTTCATGTGGCAATCGCCAAATTACGGATTCCAAGCTTGCTTTTGTTTGGTTTCAAGAAGTTGGCGCTCGGCATCAAAATGCGGGTTCGCATCGGGAACTACCGCCCCCGTAGACTTGATCCAACGCACTAAGTCCTGCTGTAAAGTCTGCACTAACTCTGGATGTTCTGTCGAACACTCAATCTGTTCAGAAATATCTGTCTCCAGGTTGAACAACTCAACGTGACTACCGGCATGATAGACCTGGTTCCTATCAAACCAGTCACCAAAATAGTAAATCAACTTCCAAGGGCCTTTGCGCACCACAGCAACCGGAGTGGCTGCCCAGCGCAAGTCATATAGCGGCATGTACCAGTACAAAGTCCGCTCAAGCGGAATCTGCTTGCACAATAAGGAAACTAAGCTAACTCCATCCTGCAAATCGATAGACGGTGTTCCGGCGGCTTCGAGCAAGGTCGGATACCAATCCACTACGTGAATGGGTGTATCTTCTATCCTGCCATTGGGAATCCGCTCGGGCCAGCGAACAATGCAGGGCACGCGAATCCCACCTTCATACGGTGAACCTTTCCCGTCCCGCAATGGATCATTGGGAAACTCCTGCAGCCTTACTCGGAGTGCTGATTGCCCGGACAATCCAAGCGGTGTGTCGGGCACAGCATAGCTTGTATCGAGTCCACCGTTATCACTCAGAAACACTACCAATGTGTTTTCGCTCAGACCCAAGTCATCTAACTTTTGCATGAGTCGACCAATCGATGAATCCAAATGCTCGATAGCTGCCAGGTACGTGGCGTTGTTGAGTCCGACGCGCGGAGCTCCCATTTGTTCGTATTTCTGAATCAGGTTTTGCGGCGCTGACACGGTACCATGCAACGTATGGTGCGCCAGATAGAAGAACCACGGATGATCACGATGTTGTTCCATAAAGCGACAAGCTGCATCGGTCAAATGATCTACCCATTTATCTCCCTCGTTTTGGCTTCCCGGACCCGGAGGTGCAACGAAGTCAAATCCGAAAACTTCAGCGCCAGTTTCCGTCAAATTGGCATAATGCCCATAGTCACTGTTTGTCAGATGCCATTTCCCAGCCATACCCGTCTTGTAACCAGCCGCCCGTAAGGAATGCGTCAGCCGGCATTGCTGCGGCGGCAATTGCTCCACGAACGGAGGCTCAGCGACCCGAGCCCATGGTGATCCATACCAAGCGATTACATGCCACATGCCATTGCGGGCCGTATGCATCCCTGTCAGCAGTGCTGCTCTAGTCGGTGTACATTGCGGCATTACATATGCGTTCGTAAAGCGAACCCCTTCGCTGGCAAGACGATCCAGATGCTCTGTCGCGACAAGCCTGTTCCCGTAACTGGATAACGAGGTCCAACCTTGATCATCCGTCAGTATGAATAGAATGTTTGGCCGCGAATGGCCTTTGTCCTGTGCATTTATGTTTTGGAATGGAGACACGGCTGCGCAAAGCCACAACAAATAGACCAGTCTAACTCTAGCCAACTTGCTCATATCGCCAATTCCCTTCGTTTCTGAATTCGACATCGAAGCCAACCCATTGCGACCCGCTGACATGTATTTCGTTTCGCGTCACCGGGTTACCGCCAATGACGCATCCATTTTTTCGACCGGACTGGCCCATCCGGTGCACTCTTCTGTTCGACGCCGTCGCTGGCGTGGCGGTAGGCGCACCTATGCGGGCTCGACCACAACAGCATGGCCATTCGAGTCGGTGCCGACACTCACGTCCAGCCTCGCTTGACGACCACGAAGGACACGAAGGATATCAGAGAACAACCGTTTGATGCGGTCCCTTGAGTTTTGCCACATTGAAATTGATCAGCAATCCGATCTTCGTACCCGACAAATTCATGTACGTCAACAGTTGGACTTGATGAATCCCCTTGATCTCGTCAACACAACTGAGTTCGACGATTGAATTTGCTTTCAACGAGAATGTCAATTTGGTATCCACAATCGAGCCGGATGTCTTAGTATTGCACCGGTTGCGGATACTGGAGTTGGAATTTGATTCCGTGTGATTCAGTTCGTGGGCGAGGCATTGTTTATACGCAGATTCAAGCAACCTCGGCCCAAGTTGCCGATGCACTTCGATGGCATGGCCGATCACACTGTTCGAGAGTTCGTCGAACTCCATCCTCGTACTCTTCGTGTCCTTCGTGATGCCTGATTCTCAGCGGGAAGTATTCGAGTGGCAAACTACTTTTTGCAGTGCAACTTGCGTCGAACACAGTGCAACATGAATCGAACACAGCGTAACCTCGTGCTAACTTACATCGCAACATCTGTTAACTTGCAGGGCAACATCTGTTAACTTGCAGGGCAACCTCGTGCTAACTTGCAGCGCTACATCTGTTAACTTGCAGCGCAACCATTTTCTGATTTGCAGTACAACTATGCGTAGACCGGATTTCAATAAACTAACCCTCCCAAGCTTGGGGTCGGAAAAGGTGAATCGTCGCGCCGACGATTCCTTTTCCGGGGAGGGTTGGCGAGCTATAACAATCAGCACCTATCACGCTGCCGCACACTTCACGATTGACTAGCCAACCATCACGCGACCTATTGTTCAAAAACCCTGCGACCTCCCACATAAGTCGCCAATACTCTTGTCGTGGCAATATCCTGGTCAGGGCAAAGTAGCAAGTCGCGATCCAGGATGATAAAGTCTGCCAGTTTCCCGGGCTCCAAGGAGCCTTTTTCTCGCTCTTCAAAGGATAGATAGGCGTTATTTATCGTATACAAACGGATGGCATCCTCCCTGGAAATACATTGCTCGGGATGCAATGGTTGGCTCGCGCCACGGGGCAGCCGTGTTACCGCTATGGACATCCCGAGAAATGGGTTGTACGGATTAATACTTCGAAAACTACCCACTTTTTGCATGTGATCGGAACCACCACCCACTTTGACTCCTGCCTCAAAAAGTGATTTATACGGTTGAAAATACGCCAGACGTTGATTGCCAAACTGTTTTTCAAGTGTCACGGCATCCAGATACAACCAGGCCGGCTGCAGGTCCGCAACAATTCCAAGTTTTTGCATACGCGCGATGGCTTCCGCACTCATGAAGTTACAGTGCGTTATGCAAGGACGAGCCGCAGCTACATCCAATTCTTCTGCACACCGCTCATAGGCATCAATCAGATTGTGGACGGCTCCATCTCCGACTGAATGAGCCGTCATTTGCAAGTCATGGGATAGCGCCAGTCTCGAAATCTGAAATAAACGCTCAGGTGCAATCTTTAAGGTTCCACGATATTCGGGATCAATAATGGAGTAAATTTGACTTACTCCCCAAGGCTGGCGCATGTAAGCACTGCCAGTCAACATACCTCCGTCGAGAAATACCTTGATTCCGCGCAACCACAAAAAATTATTGTAGGTATGTAGCGGATGAGCTGCCAATTGTTCTATACGTTTGGTAATTTCAGCCGGCTCAGCATCAGGATTAATCCCATAATAGATAAACACTCTTACTGTTAACTTGCCTTGAGAACGAAGTTCATCAAACAACTCCAAGTCTCGGTCGCTAGCGTTCCGATCGGAGATACTGGTTATGCCTACCGAGTTATAGTCTTGCAGCAACTGTTGCAGAAGTTCCAATTGTTCGCTTTGCGTGGGCCTCTTCTGGCTTTCCGAGAATTTGATTAATGAGCTTTCACCGCGAATGATGCCGGTCAATCGCCCATTTGCATCTCGTTCGATGCGTCCCGATGAACCTGGCGGAAGCGGAGTTTGTTCATTGACTCCACTTTGTTGAAGCGCCAACGAATTTACTGCCATGTCTGGCCCAGTTCGAAAAACGACGGGATTCTTGGGCGCCACCTTATCTAGCTCGTCGCGTGTCGGAAAACGGCGTTCTGCCAAACGTGTAATGAACATTTGTTGTACGCGAATCCACTGTCCATCCTCTAATGCGTCGGCTCTTTGTGCGATGTACTCCAAGACATCTTCGACCGTTTGTACATCGGGCACAACGTGATCGTATTCGTAAGTGGCCGCGCCGCTTGCATGCACATGTGAATCGATTAGCCCAGGCAGAACCATTCTGTTCTGCAGATCAATCTGCTGCGTACTCTCCGTTGCAAGTGCCAAGATCTGCTCATTGCTGCCGGCGGCTTGGATGCGATCTCCCTGGATCGCCAATGCCTCTACAATTTCGAACTGACTATTGACCGTCACGATTCGACCGTGATGCAATATCAAGTCCGGTGCTTTTATAGTTTGGGTTTGCGCTACAAGTGAAATAGGCTGCCATGTGCCCCAAGCAAGAAAGAAAAACACCACCCAGATAACAGCCGTTTTCATTTCCATCTCCTCAACGTCACCCTAGATACGTCGACCGACTGACAATTGTACTCCCGCGTAAGTGCCACGTGTCAGAAAGCTTCGCACTTTTTCTTGGGCCGCAGTGGCTCAGTGGCTCGCACTTCGACCGAGGCAAAACGCACTAGAGTTGCCAAGGATTACCGTAAATCTCAGCATCTGCAGGGTCCATATGGAAACAAAGTTTAGAGTCCAAACGGGTTCTCGCCAAAATCCAATTCAGCAGGCACTTCAGCTGATTGCGTTTCTGGTTCATCAACCGGTAACCATCGTTGGCGATTTTCGTCCCGATGTAAAAATGAATTTCTTCTCCAACGCTTTTCGGGCAGATGCTGACCAAATGGTAGTCGATCTTCTCGGTTCTCACCTGCTTGGATAACGATCGCAGAAGCCCCCAGCAAATGACGATCTTTCACATTGATCCCAAAGCATCGCGTCTGACACAAACCACAGCCAACGCATTTGTCTTCCAACACCACAGGTGCTAAGAATCCCGTTCCTTCCATGGGTTGACCCTGCCTATCTGTTTGGGTTCCAACCTGTATATATTCGATGGCATGATAACCGGCCGTCTGACACTCTTGAACACATAGATCGCATGCTTCACGGCCGACAAACGGCAAACAAGTTTCAGGATCTACAATGGCCAATCCCATGCGAGTGACCGACTTCTCTTCCATTGGGAGGGAACGAATGGCGCCTGTTGGGCATACTTGACCACAGGCGTTGCAGCTCGACTCACAACCTGCCCAATCGGCATTTACATGTGGAGACCAGAGTCCACTCAGGCCATGTTCCAATCCCTGCAGCTGCAGAACATTGTTGGGACAAGCTTTAAAACACTCGCCACAACGAATGCACAACTGCAAAAACTCTGATTCAGGAACACTTCCCGGAGGTCGGACTGGGACCGACTTTAAATCATCAGCCGGACGGATCAAGCTCGATACACTCAGGCCACCGGCAACTGCCAGACTGGATCCACCGGCCAAAGATAGAAATCCACGTCTACCCAGTCGTCCTTCTTCCGTCGGAGGTTCATTCAGTACCTTTAATTCAATACGGTTGCCACGCTCCACAAACTTAATGGCCTGAGTTGGGCAAACGCCGGCACAAGTTTGACAAAATGTACAATCGGTGCCACGTGTCGTGAAGTCCGATTTGATAGCATCAAAAGGACAGACTTCAACACATTTATTGCAATGAATGCATGACTTCTCTACGTGCCGGTGGGTCAGGCGAAATACGTTGAAAACGGAAAATACAGCTCCACTGGGACACACATACTTGCACCAAAAACGTGGCTGTAACAGACCCAATCCAAGAACTACCATGAATAGGATTAGCGAAATCAGATGCTCAAATTGTATACCAGGCACCAGGCGCCAACCTCTCAACAAGCCACTCTGCAATGGCTCAAGAACAAGCAATGCAGCTCTGGTCACGACTGGAATCGCGGACACATATCCACTGAGCAAGACACCCCTAACCGCTGCAATCAATACTCCTGCCAACAAATAATACTTGATATGGACCCACCAACCCGATCCGCTAATACGAAATCGCTTTATCCTTTGACTAATCAACCAATCAAAAAGATCGATGGTTGTTCCTAAAGGGCAAAAATAGCCGCAGAAGGCGCGCGGTATAAAAACACAAACTGCAAGAATCAGACCGGCACAAGAGATTGACCAAACCCACTGCCGGGCAGCAAGCGATGTTGACAGGCTGACCAATGGATCGATGGCCAGAAAAAACTCGGCCGGCAGCCATTCTTTTCGCTCAAGATCGACCGCGTAATGCGTGGGCCACTCTTGCGGATCGTGAGCATATAGATTCCATGTACCTCGTGTAGCTGTTAAGACTTTTTCAAGCAATTCTCCCGCGGATCCGTCCACCTCCATGTGTACGCGGCGAGATTCGAATTTCGTTATTCGCGATTGAAATACGGCCTCTACTTCATCCTTGCCATTGGAATAAAAACACAAGTAGACAATCGACGGGAACGCCTGCGTCCCAATTTCATCCAGCACTTCAAAAACGAACTCACCAGTGCCGGGGACTACCTCTTTAAACTGAGAAATCCTGACCAATGCTTGCCTGCTCACAGGGCGAGCCGAATAGGGCCAGCAAGTTACCAAAAAGAGCAACAAGAAAGTCAGCCAACAGACCGCCTGAATCCCGCGACGAACTGGCGAGGCCAACCAACTAGCCCCTAACTTTCTTAGCAACCAACGAATTGCTCCACGCTTCTTTGTATCGCGGTTGGAGATCCAGTGATTGGGAAGCTTGCCATGTACCAGGGACCCAATAGGACCATAGCCCATCGGTCCGCGACTAGAGCGCCGGAGTGTTGGGAGAAACCAATTCCAGACCAATCGGTCACGTCTGGTGGTCAGAAAAAATCGACTCACGAATCCCCAAAACAGCAAGCCGCCGAGCAACACCAAGGCGACGATTGAAATTATTGACCACACCGGATCCATCGTGGCCACAAGTCGGAAGCACAATCGGGCGTTCCCTTTCGCTTGGAAAAATGATGCCGAAGACTATTTTCGATTATGCCCCTGAGCCAACGCTTTAGCTGTGGCATTCACGATGGCCGCGGAAGTGATCGTCGCACCACTAAAACCGTCAATATCGCGCACGCTTTGCTGCTGAATGATCTTGGCTGGAGTATCTTCGAGAGCCGAGTAAAACTGTTTTTCGTTGTGCGAGATGACTTGGATCGATTCAATACGTCCTTGCTTCACATCCACTCCCACCACCAGCTTGCCGTTGTAACCAGTGCTATCCGCTGTGTAGTGGCCGTCAACTATTTGAGATGGGTCGGTCAAATCGAACAACTCAATCGCTTCCATGCTTTCTTGCGCACGCATTTTCCCCCGTTGCTCATATTCTGGATTGCGAAATGAATCGGATGCTATTACCCGCTGATAATGTTCCAAAGCGTCTTTGTACCGTCCGAGCGATCGCAATAAATCGCCCGCCAGCAGATCCGCATCGTTTTCTACTGCCGTTCCTCGAAATGCGTTTGCCAGTCGCAATGCTTTTTCCTCTTCTCCTAGTTCACCCAATAACTTGATGGCCGTGACTGGCAAGCTACGAGCCGATAGGATCTCCATTGCCAAATCTCGGCTACCCAATTGCCAGTAACATTCTGCCAGCTTGATATTCAACCCCTCAGCAGTCCCCACTTGAGCCTTTTCAATCCAATAGGCTGCGCGGGCATAGTCACGTTCAAGTTCGAAATACATCCGTCCCAAAGTTTGTAAATCGCGTTTGAGCAACACGGGGTCTTGTTGGTGGGTCTCAGCTATTTGATGAACCAGCTTGATTCCTGATCGCCAACGACCAGGATTTGGGTTGATTACATCCCAAATATACTGCCCAACGTTTTTTTGATTGTTCCAGGGCGGAGGTGGTTTGATTGGCCAACTGAGATCCAGTGTCGCAGGAGCTGCCGACTCAGTAGACTCATACCAATCGGGAACCCCGGCCGCAGCCAAAATACTCGCTCTCACCTCTGCTGCTGTGCGTTTGGGCGGATCCGAGGTTTCTGAATCTTCACGCAGGGGAGTCAAGACATGTCGTTTACCTTTCAAGGTAACAGCATGCACTTCGCTAAATTGAAAGGTACGAGCAACCGTCTGTTGACCGATCTTGGATTCAAAATCAAAGGTCTTTTCAGTGGTTCGAATCGCAGTCACGGTTCCTGTCAATCTAGCTCCAGTTATGAGCTCGACTACATCTTCCGCATAAGCGCCGCCAATCAACAAGCAGAACAAGACGGGCGACCAAAGATGAGCCCGCCCCAGTCGAATTTCATGCCGACATATGAATAGAACGCATTCTCGCAACATCACACCAAGCTTCCGTATGGATTGTAGGCTGCTGCTTAATTCCAAGGGCAGCGGGGACAGCCTAGTATATCTTAAAACTTGGTTATTAGTCGTTCGAAAATGCGTTTAGCTGGAAGTCGAATTCGAAACTAGGCGATCTATGGGGCTCTTCAAATTCAGCCCAGGTTTATTCATGACATGGATATACTTCATGGTGGTCGCTACATCTTTGTGCCCCATCAGTTCTTGTACGGTCTGGATGTCAGTACCGGAGGTCAACAAATGAGTAGCAAAACTGTGACGCAACGAATGTGGCACAGCATTCTTGTCGATCTTACATAGCCGTAACGCGAGCTTGAAATTCGTCGCAAACAGACTTTCGCT
>JAGQOY010000114.1 GCA_020427005.1 Planctomycetales bacterium | reverse complement strand
TCGAGATGTCGGCGAAATATTCCGTTTCGATGACCGAAACGTGAATATCCTTGCGTTCCTTATACGGTACCTCCTCGGGAGAAGGAGGTGTACGCGGGTCGAATTCTAGATTCTTCTCCAGGGCATTGGACAGAGCATGCATCAACTCCAACCACAGTAGCCGTCGATCTCCGCTACCGCTAACCTCTTTTCCTATGACGTTTAGCAGCTCCACTTGATTCTTTTGAGTGTTATCAACGGAAATTTCGTTGTCGCTGTTCTTCTTCATCGTTTCAGCGGCACTAGACGCAGCCTGCCAAACATCTGGATGAATTTTCGACCAGTTGGCTCCAGCAAACATAAGATTGCCAGCGAACCCCATTAACAGTGTTGCAGCAGCAGCAACCGCCCAAGGTTTTTTGGAACGAATCAATCGTTCTTTCAGAAGTTCTTGAGGAATCAGGTTCGTTTTGGCTGGACCTAATCCCAAGGTTTGCAAGCACAATCCGTAAACTGGACCAAAGGCTGTGATGTGATCCTTAAAAGCAGGTGAGCCAGTTACATCGGAACCTGTCATGCGGGTAAATGAATCCAGGACTTCAACGTCCATTCCCAGGTTCTTACTCAAGTACGCAGATAAGCCTGGCAGTTTCGTGGAATTACCTAGCAACAAAATGGAGCCGATGTCGGCTTTCTTGTTTTGATTCCGGAAAAAGCCTATCGACCGTTGCACCTCGGTGACTAGGTCGTTGAACACCGGTCGCATTGCCTGGAAAATCAACTTTGGATCATCTGCTTCCATAGCGTTGCGCTTCAGATGCTCCGCTTTGGCAAAGGTCAGCTTAAGATCCTTGGTTAACTGCCGAGTAAAGTGATTACCACCCAACGGCATGCTTCGCTGCCACATACGATAACCGTTGGTAACAATCAAATCCGTGGAGTCTGTTCCCATCGCCAGGACGACTGTGGACTTTGGCGGATGGTCGGAATTGTACTCCTCACCGTCGGCAAGCTCCCGATCAAAGGTCACCATGTTGTAAATGCTGATGGGAGCAAGTTGAAGCAAGTCCACTTCGATATCAGCAACCTGAATAGGTTTTAACGAGCGCAAGACTGCCTCGCGCTTCATAGCAAACAGTCCAACTTCCGCTTCCAGCGCATGGCCATCGGCTAAGTTGCTTCCGGCCATCAATTGGTAATCCCAAATCACGTCTTTCAAGTCGAATGGGATCTGTTGGCGAGCCTCGAACTTGACCAAATCGGCCAACTTCTTCAGCTCCACTGGTGGTGGCTTAAAGAACTTGGCCAGGCCATTTTGGCCAGCCACGCTCATGGCCACTTTGCATTTCTTGAGGTCGTTCCTCTTAACAAACGTCTCCAAGGCTTCATGCACCAATGTTTCAGCATCGGCCTCAGGTTGTGAAAGGATTTTTGGATACTCGATGTAATCGAAGGCTTCCGCCAGGACTTGATCTCCCTCCATGCGGCAACGGAGTGCTTTCAAGGCACTTTGGCCAATCTCAATGCCCCAAACAGATACAGGCTTTGCCATCAGTAATTCCTCAACCTAATACATTCCTGTTGGTGGTTCTTCCAAACCCATGGGAAAGACACAGTACGAACCGGTATATATGCGGACTCCAACACGCGAAATCCAAGTACTGACACCGGAAAATGCATGCAAAAACGCTGCGGCGAAAAAGTCATCCGCCACAAATGGAAAAAGATAGAAAATTTTTGGAATAGACGAGTCTGAAAAGTATCCAAGGGGTTGTACCCATGGGGAAAAACGTGCCAATCAATCGCGCGACAAAAACCTGCTCTACAAATCCAATCTTTTCACAAAACAGTGCTTAATAGTTCACTGTATCGAGGCCGAGCCCCTTCTGTCAAATTTTCGTTGCCCTTGGAAACAATTTTTGCCGAATTTTACCCCTTAAGTGGCTTTTGCAACCCCTCATACGCCGACCGTCGAAAAAACAATACCTCTTGCGGGTGGAAACCAACATGTCGTGATAAAAGAGTTTTAAGAGCTCAAGATGTGCTGTATTTCCTTCTGAGTGGAACTCGATTCGGAGCTCTTTTGGCCGAGAGAGAGGTACGTCAATTCGTACGCAGCGCGAGTTCTCTGAGGATCCAGGTAGACATACTTATTACTGACTGGCATGGCTGAAGTCCGTTCGGTACACGTCGGTCTGTACAAGAGGGTATCGAACGTTTTGAGCAGATTCGCATAGGGAGTTACTTTCGCGTGGGAGTTGGGGAGCAGAGCCAGCGTAGCGATAGTAAAAGGCTGCGTTTGGTACGATCCAAACAGCCTGTTGACAAGTGTCATGGGAAGCGAAGTGCCTCCCCAACGCGCGTTGCACTCCACAAAAAGAAGTTGCGAGTCTTCGATCCGCTCGCCAACAAGGAGCATGTCGAATGAGCAGCGCCCCACATACCCAAGAATCTGAAATGCTCGGGCAATGACTCCGCAACGATGCAGAGCTTGTGTGCCCTGCGGTTCGGGCAACACCGTTGGAGAACTACCGATGAAACGACCTTCGGTTGCGTCGACCAACTGCGCAAAAAAACCTTCAAAGACAGGATCGCCTGCCGTCGATGCTGGAATCCAAAATTGAGCTGAGGGACTGCTCAGTACTGGCTGTTCCCACCGGCTCACCACCAACTCATCTCCCTCGCAGTAGCCGATGCGGATCAGGTTCCTGCTGATTACGCCTTGCAGATCGGTTAGCGAAAGTCCACTTAACTTATTAATCGGCCAAACCAGATTTCCTACGCCTCCAGCAGAACTGGGAAGCTTGATAGCAATCGCTGTTGAGTGACCGAGCATACCACGAAGTTGGTGAGCTGCATGTGCTGTATTCCAGGCAACAGATGTTTGAGGCAATGCAGCACTGCCAAACAACTCACCAACCAATTGCGCGAATTTGCCCTTATCATTAGCCATCGCGGCCAGTCCCGCTGGGGGAGCGATTACAAATATTTTGCGATGGGCAGCTTCGGACAGCAGCAAGGCCAGTTCCCAGATGGCCTGGGTACCGATATGAGGGTGAATATATGCTAATTCCTGGTGACGGATGGCGTTGACCAGCATTCTGCGCGCCCGACGATCTTCCCAACATGCCTCTGCAAGCAGCAATCCACGGTCCTCGATTTTCTCAGCAATAGGGCAAGTAGGATGGAGCCACTGAACAGCTCCCAGGTGCAAGGCGTCGCAAAGATAATTGTCATAATCCACGTCATGGGCGAACGAGGTGACCACCCAGTCCCCGTCCATAGCCCGCAGACGGGCTCGCTCTTGAAAGAATGTGATCGACTTGCATGTCGTCGGACGCGTGATCGCGGTCAGGTCGTCGCAATGTAACGTAGGACGCGCATCAATCTGCTGCACCTGAAATGGAACTAGATAACTTGGCAGTACGATTTCGGGATATCGTTGTGATAAGCTTGATGCCGCCTGCAACGCCAGCTCCTGTTCCTTACGGCTGAGTTCAATTGTCCCGTGATTGGCAATGGGAGGTAGGCTCATTCTGTGGATCCTCCTGTGCACAAGTCGCAAGATGTGCAATGTACATTCTCAACTACATCGAATGCATTCCCGTTTCTAGACTAGAATCAACCCATATCACCGTCCCGTCGGGTATCTCTTGCCATGGTTCGGACGAAATCGGCTCTGATGCAACTACTACTGCTCGATAATCAACTGTCGACTGATGGTGAATGTGGGGAATGCCACAGATTTCGCAATCGTGAATTCCACGCCTACTGACC
This sequence comes from Planctomycetales bacterium, assembly GCA_020427005.1. Classification (GTDB taxonomy): domain Bacteria; phylum Planctomycetota; class Planctomycetia; order Pirellulales; family Pirellulaceae; genus Aureliella. Next base: position 18,632 of record JAGQOY010000114.1, on the reverse strand, counting down.
CAAGACAATGTGTTGCGAAGTCGACAGGCGATTAAGTTACTTCCATCAGTTAACACAATATTCAATTTGGGTTCTTTCGACGAATCCGCACGGCTGCAGCGAACATCCAATTCTGTCAAGCTAGAGGCTATCATCTTCACTGCTTGGCGCTGATCGAGCATCTGCAGCTCGTTGATGGCGCCTTTACTAAGCAAACGGCTGACCAACCAGTGAAACAAGCATTCGCTGTCGGTGGATCCACGAATGTGAGTTGCTTGTTCTCCCATTTCGGCCAGCAACTCGACTCGTAGCAGATCAATGCCTACGACGGTTCCATTGTGTGCAAATACCCAATTGCCCCAGCAAAATGGGTGGCAGTTATCCAGGCTGTTTATTCCAACTGTGGCCAATCGCACATGAGCAACCACAGTGCGCGCATAGACACGCTCAGCGGATTCGCTGAAATGCAAACCGTGGAAGGCTGCCGTAAAGTTTTTCTCTAGGATCGGCGTATTGTCTACGTAATAGCCGATTCCCCAGCCATCGGAGTGAACTCTCCCAACGGAGTCTCCCTGGCTCTGGATAAGCAACGAGTTTTGCGCGTGTACTAACGAACATTCCACTTTCGTCTCTTCGTTGGCATGAAAAGCATATAGTCGGCACATAAGCTCAATCCTAGAGGCAGTCCATGGGGTAGAACCGCACAAAGTGTTCCAAATCTTTCTGCTTGGAATGGATTTTGCGAAAAACCCTTCATGTAGACAGGGGAGAAATGATCATGAACCCTTTTGACGAACTTACGCAGGAATTTGTTAGTGACCACCGAAAGATGACGCGTGGTTATCGAGATGTTAAAGCAGCCGTAGAAGCGGGAGATTTTCTATTGGCCAAACGGTTGGTTGAAGAGCTCGATCACCATTGTGGACCACACATCGAATTTGAGGAACGTTTTTTCTATCCAGTAGTTCGCCAGAGGCAGGGTAGTGATTACGCAGAGAAGCTAACCCTTGAACATGATGCAGTTCTAGCTGCAATTCGTGAGATTCTGGCAGCAGAAAACATGAGTGGCTCCCAGCGCGCGGACTGGATCTCTAAGATGGATGAAGGGCTCAGTCATGCAGCCACGTGCGGAACACTATTGAGTCATTTGACAACTCTTTCAGATTCTGACCAACGGAGTTTATTGAAGAAGCTAAAAGAACTGCGGGATAATGGTCACCGGTGGACTGAACTCAAGTAGCGAAGTAGTTCACGTTCACACGCGTAATTACTCAAGTAGTGAACTCGTTTCGCATGTGATCTACGAAAATAATATTGGCAACAATAGCTTTAGCAATTCTATCACTGCGTGAAGGCCTGTTAGAATATCCGCGACTTCACATGAAAGCGAACATCCTTGAGGTGAAAAACATGCAACGTAGCGTTGAATACCGGTTACCTGTGTGGTTAGCGATGTGGATATGTTTAGCATCTGCACTAACTGCTGCAGATCGCCCAAATATTCTTTGGATCGTAGGAGAGAACTTCGACCTTGATTTCGGATGCTATGGTGCCAAATTGGTCCATACACCCCATGTGGATGCTTTGGCAGCGCGTGGTATTCGTTTTTCGAATTGTTTTTCCACATCGCCGGTATGTGCGCCCAGTCGTTCGGCTTTTATGACCGGCATGTATGCCACCACTACTGACACGCACAACATGCGTTCGCACCGCAACGATGACTACCGTTTGCCAGACGGTGTGCGCCCGCTCACGCAACGGTTGCATTCGGCAGGTTATACGACAGGGAATATCAAAAGTATTGCAGAAAAGGAAGTGGGAACAGGGAAATTGGATTTGAATTTTGTCAATGAGGGTCCCTTGTACACGACGGATGACTGGCAACAGTTGGTTGCACACCAACCCTTCTTCGCTCAGATCAATATGCCCGAAGCAGAGTACGACATTTATGATCGTCGATCAGCCGAGAAGCAGCGAGTTCCATGGGTAGGAGAAGAATGGCACCCAAAAATCGCAAACTCTGAGAATGTGGTTCCACCACCGTACTATCCCAATCATGAAGTCGTACGTCAGGAATGGGCTCGCTACCTCAATTCTGCGTCGGGCATGGACGTTCGGATCGGTTGGATACTTGAGGCCCTTGAGCGTGATGGTCTAGCGGACGACACCATCGTCATTTTCTTTGCTGATAACGGTCGGTTAGAGGCTCGGGGCATTCATTGGTGTTTCGATAGTGGCCTACATGTTCCCTTGGTAATCGCTTGGCCAAAGAACTTTCCGGCTCCGGAAGGCGTTAGGGCAGGATCGGTCAGCGAACGCGTCGTGAGCCTCATCGATCTGACCGCAACGACACTCTGGATGGCAGGCATCGATGTCCCCATGGGTATGCAAGGCAGGGCTTTGTATGGCCCGGGATCGGAAACTGCGAGGAACTATGCCTTCAGCGCGCGCGATCGCATTGACGAAACCGTGATTCGTCAGCGCAGCGTGCGTGATGCGAGATACCATTACATTCGTAACTTTACACCAGGCGCCGGCTTTTCAAGTCTCAATCGCTACAAAGAAAAGTGCTTTTTGGTCAAGCCATTGATGAGAAACATGCTTTCATCCGGCGATCTGACTGGTCCGTCGCTAAGGCTTATGAGGGATCCGTTTCCCATCGAGATGTTGTTTGACACAACTGCAGACCCATACGAAATTGAGAATTTGGCCGAATCTGATATTCCCGCCCATAGACAGGTGCTTGACCGCATGCGCGCAGCACTTGATACATGGATCGTGGAAACGGGTGATCGAGGGAATGTGCTCGAACCACTTGACTTGGTCGCCCCATTTGAAAAAGAGATGGATGTATGGTTTGGCACGCCTGATTGGTACCGACCTCCAAAACCCTAGTGTTTTGTGAATGCACAATTCATCCGTTACCGGTCGACATGATTTCGGTAGGATAGGCTTCTAGCCTGTCAGTCAGCCGAACGACAGGCTGGATTCTATGGAAGCCTAGAAACCGAGCCGCATGGAAGCCTGTTAACTCTTGTTGAGCGACCTCTTAGAGTCTAACGCATGCGGAAAATTGCTCCTTCATTCTTAGGTTTGGCAATGAGCACCTGCCAGGCTACTTCGCGCTGTCCACATCGATCACTCAATTCAGTCACCGCAGCGTGGGCGTCGTTTTCACTCCTTGCAAAGCCAAAAACCGTAGGCCCCCAACTACTTTGCCCGACACCATGCAATCCGACAGTCTTGGCCATCTCGACGGCCAAAGCTACTTCCGGGCCATTGTACTTTCCTCCCTGGACTGCCATAAAGAGACTTGCAGTAAGACCCATATACTCGTCGAGCCCTGCCGTAAAAACCGAAAAGTCAGTGGCCCTTGCCGCCGACTGGCACGCTTGGGCTAAACTCAGCATTAACTCGACATGCCTATTTGGAGTTTGGGCGGCAGTTCTCATCAGGCTGGATTCCCGAACTCCATAAACCGCGCGAACTGGGGGAGGCTGGATAAGTACTATCCGCCACATGGAAGGAAAATCTACTCGCGAGACTTTTAATTGCCGCTGCGAATGAGACTGCTGTTGATGCCCAAAATCAAAAATCAATCCTCCCTGCAAAAACCCAGTTAAACCTATAGCCGATCGACGACAACGCCCAGATCGCTCTACGAGCCATTGTTCTGCAGTTTCGAATCCATAGTCATTGTCCTGAACTAGCTGCTGAAGAACTTTCAAGACTGGCCTACCGTTAGCTTCTGACAGATCCAATCGATCTGAACAATCCAGAATGCCTAGCGCACTTGCAATTGAACACGCATGTTGCGTTCCAGAACCAAGCCCAAAGTGCAGCGGCAAATGTGTTCGAAAATTTGCCTGGACATTACAGCCTCGCTTCTCAAGCTTAACGTCCTTCAGGTGTTGGTGCACAAGTGTGTCAAAAGAATTGGCTACTGCCCCTTCGTATGTAGTTCCAAGTGAAACCTGTAGATCGACGTAAGGACGATCTAGCATTAGGCCCAATCCTGCGAATCGATGGCTCGCACCCGCCGCTAGTTCCATAAGTCCGAAATGGATCCTGCAACCTGCTTGGATGTCGATCTGAATTGGCGAAAAGGTTGATTTCACTCAAGACTCGTTCGAGGACGTACTGTTGCTCCCTCCCATCCCATATGATTGCCTATCTCAAAGCAAGATTGAAACCGAAATCAACTATCGTCGAAATGGACCCAAACGAACATGGCACAGTGTGTCGCGATGAGATGATGGAATTGCGGGCATTCATTATGTCCGAACCGACTGGGCATCGCGAGGGGATTGCAGAATCTCCTGACTACAATGTCAGTTTTCGTAACTGTTGTCCAGTTTTCAGTGGCTCATGTGGTTGGAGAATATAGATATCACCAGGCAATCAGTCCGGGCTGCATTAGCATCTGACGTATCACAGAGGTAGGGGAACTAGCAGATCATCCGAACCTGTTGAGAGTTATCGTCGCATACTAACGGCCACCTTCAAGAGTGGCCAATGGAACATCGTGTCGGCGTCTCACCTGCGTGGGAAAGTACTTCTTGAGTGCCAAGCAATGTTTCTCAAGCACGTGCCAACTTAGAAGTGCAGCCCCATAGGTGAGTCCAAACATGATTCCCACATAAATCAAATTCGAGATCAGTTCGTTACCCACCCAAATATCGATGGCCGCCACAGACACCACTCCAGCCACTAACGGAATCAAAGGAAGCTGAAAAACGTACATTGCATAACTATATTTGCCACACGTTCGCAGCCAGCTTAGGTTGAAGAATTTCGCCCAGCGACTATCTGCAGTAGTTTGTAAGAGTGTAAAAATTACGCTCACCCAGAAAAGTGGCCACAGCGTCAGTCCAATGGTGAAAGCTCGCAACCCAATAATGGATAACACGACGAGTAGGCTGCCCGAAACAACCATCAGGGGAATGGCTAATTTTTGTAATGTGCTGACTGCCGCTGGCCTGCGAATCAACATGGCCAGAGCACTACCAATCAATAATGAATCGCACCGGAAAAACGTCAACACATCTGGTGCCACGCCATTATCGCTTATAACCGCAAATCCAATACGCGACATAGCAGATACACCGATCAGCAGAACGGCTAAGCGGAGTGCATGAAGGGGCGTCAGGAAATATACAACCAGTGGCCAGAAAATGTAAAAGTGTTCTTCGACTGCCAACGACCAGAAGTGATCTAATGGCCCGAAGCACCAAGAGTTCTCTATAGCCATCTTAAAATTTACTAGGTAGGTCCATAAATAAAACTGATTCTGCGAGGCCTGTAAAAAGCACCCATCCTTCCCTGGATAAAATACCCATAACATAAGAGCCAAGCTAGAAAAATAGAGAGGGAAAATCCGAAGTGCTCGTCGTGCCAAGAAACTACTAAAATAGTTTTCAGCACCTTTCGCTTGCAACAAAATTCCCGTAATCAAAAACCCGGACAAGACAAAGAACAATTCCACTCCGTGGGTACCCAATTTCGATAACGAGTTGAGAGCTTGACCAATTAAGGAATCGGTTGGGATTTCACGAGAAAACCGATAGAGCGTAACGAGAACTATTGCCAATCCTCTCACCCCATCTAATTGCGGAACATGAGCACCGGCTCGCCATACTGCCGAAGCTGTTTTTTCGCCGTTGGTATCGGTATTTGGCATGCGATCAGACATGAGTGGCCGTTTAGTTATTTGAGCAAAAGTGCTCGTCGTCAATATGTTTCCGGTAAGCGTGAGGCAAGCCAGCCGCTGATAGAGCTGACTTGCCCCACGAGACTGAAACTTAGCTCAGAAAAGGGCTTCCAGGATGGAACCCTTATCGCAAGAATTTGTGCTGTACTGTTAACTCACAGCCTGTAGGAACTGTAACGATTTTGAGGCGCCTTGCTTAACCAAGAAGACAATATGGAGCAGAAGATTACCGTTCGGCCAGCAGTACGCTCTGACATTGCTGACCTCGCTAATATCACGATGGATTGTGTTGAGGGAGGAGCATCTATCGGATTTATGAATGGAGTCGATGCGCATCGATTGCTTGAGTTTTGGTCAAACTGTTTCGACAGCGTCTCTTCTGGTGGCAGAATAATTCTTGTCGCAGAATCTTCGGAGCATCCAAAAATAGTCGGAACCGTTCAGCTCTTGTTGAACATGCCTGACAATCAACCACATCGAGCGGAGGTTGCAAAGCTGCAAGTTCATCGTTGTGCAAGAAATCGAGGAATTGCTGAAAAGCTCATGGTTGCGATCGAACGAGAGGCCAAATTGAATGGTAGAAAACTACTGGTACTTGACACGGTAACAGACAGTTCCGCCGCACGCCTTTACCGACGCTTGAGCTGGATAGAATGTGGAGAAATCCCCAATTTCGCACTGTGGCCCAGCGGGGAATACTGCTCGACAACTGTTTTTTACAAACAACTTATTTGAAACTTCACCAATAGCGTTTACTGGAAATCTCAGATCAACATCATTAGTATCTGTTCGGCATTTATGCGTTGAATCGTTGTCCCTTGCATGGGACGAGCGGCGCGCTAGGGGAATCCTGTTAAGCGAGAAAAAATGGTTCACCCTTGCTGATGGTTTGGCAATAGCTGACGCCGATCCCGGACAAGTGATACAATCCCAGTCATGCAACCACGATAGACTCTAACGCGGAGAACTTTCTCATGTGCTTTCGAAATAGCGGCCGGCGATTGCTCCTGTTTGCAGCCCTCTTCATTACAAGTCATCCGTACTTATGTGCCAGCGAGCTTCTGGTAGTAAGTGAAGAGAATTTCGATTTAGTTTCGCCAAGTGGTAAAGAGGTTGATGTCATTTACGGAGATTTGGTGTTGAGAAACCGCCAAGTCATTGTTGTAATTGCCCAACCAACCGCGGGCAGAAATGCAAACATGACCACTCGCGGTGTTTCAGGCATGATTATCGACTACACGCGGCGAAATGCTCCTAGTGATCAACTTTCTTGTTTCTATCCAGCCGCAGGCAGATACGTCTTTGAGGAGGCTCAAAAGCTAGTGTGCCTCGTAGATGGTCAACAGGTCGACCTTTCAGGTGCGTCGCAATTTGCGGGGAAAAGGATCGAGATAGCGGTAACGGGAACTGCCGTCTCCAAAGACGGTACCGTTTGCCAAATCACCTATAGTTTGGATGATTCCTGGGACTACCTTGGCTATCAAGTTCAAATTCAAAATCTGGGTGGTGAAGCCCGACAGGTTACAAAAGAGGACTTATTGCGCTGTGATGGGACTTTGTTTCGCACGGGACAAGTGAATAACGGCCAAGCTTTTTACGCGGAAGATGAGTACTTTGGGCAGGCCTATGCTGTAATGCCAGATAGCGGATCCGTACGTCGCGTCGGTACTGGACGGAATATTGGTCTGCAATACGCGGATGACGCCAAACAACAGCCCTTGAGTCCAGAACAGAAAACTACCTGGAGTGGCAAGTTGTTATGCTCTCACGGTCTACCGGGGATTTTATCTCAAGTGGAAGCACTTGCGACTGGACAGAAGACATTTCCCTTTCAGCTGAAACTTCAGGATCCCAATGGCCCCATCGTCGACGCGCGCGTTGAATTGTCGCTGAACGGAAAATCTCAGGGAGTTTTGCATTCGCGCAGCGACGGAGTGCTGAGGTCCGAACTCCTGCCAGGAGAATACGTTGCGATAGTCCGTTCCTTTGGTCGAGAAGATCGTGAACACTCTGTACCAATGAAACAGCAGGCATTTGCTGAATCGCTCAGCTTTCCAGTAGCTAGCCGTGTAATCGGTTCAATCACCGATACCAACAAGGAACCTATCGCAGCGAAGATCCAATTTATTGGGCAATCTGGAACCTCAGATCCAGATTTCGGTCCCGATTCAGCCGTGTCGGCCATTAAAAATCTTGTTTATTGTGCGCGAGGCAAATTCGAACAGCCCATTGCATCGGGAAAGTACCGAGTTTTGGTTAGCCACGGCCCGGAATATGATGTGAGTGATCAGATCATCGATGTTTTGCCGGGCCAAGCGCATCAGTTGAATGTGGTGTTGACACGAACAGTAGATACTTCTGGTTGGATCAGCTCTGAGTTTCACAGCCATTCTAGCCCGTCAGGCGACAACGTATCACACCAAACTGGTCGAGTGCTAAATCTGTTGGCCGAACACTTGGAGTTTGCTCCCTGCACCGAGCACAATCGGATCGATACCTACGAAGACGACTTAGAGTTATTGGGCGCGACCGGCACACTGGCAACGTGTTCAGGAATGGAACTAACAGGATCTCCCTTACCAATAAACCACCAGAATGCATTTCCCTTACAACGCCACGAGCATCATCAGGATGGAGGTGGGCCAACTACTGATGCAGATCCAGTAAAACAGATTGAAAGGCTCGCCTTGTGGGACAACTCGGCTGCCAAGGTTGTGCAAACTAATCATCCCAATATTCCACAGATTCTGGGTGATCGAGATTTGGATGGAAAACCGGATGATGGGTTCCGTGCCATGTTAGGTTGGATGGATGTAGTAGAGATTCATCCGATTGAAAAGATCTTTACGCCACCTTCGGCAGACGTCTCACCCGAAGCAAAAAACGAAAACCGCGTTTTCTTTTGGATGCAATTGTTAAATCTTGGTTATCGGATACCAGGCGTTGTGAACACGGATGCCCACTACAATTTCCATGGATCAGGCTGGTTACGAAACTATATGGCTTGTAGTACGGATAATCCAAATGAAATCTCCGTTGAGGAAATGATACATGCCGCGGAGCATGGCCACATGGTTATGACTACCGGCCCTTTCCTACAAGCTGAATTGGTAACCGTGCACCAACAAAAAATCAATTCGTATATATGTGGACAAGATGTCCCCATCCCGCCAGGAACATTGGCCAGATTGAACGTACGTGTGCAGTGTCCGAATTGGTTTGATGTCAACCGTGTTCAAGTCTTTGCGAATGGTCGCCCTGTCGAGTCCCTGAACTTTACTAGACAGAGTCATCCTCAGTTGTTCAGTGATCGTACCGTTCGCTTTCAACATAGCATTGAACTTCCCACTTTGGATCTCGATACTCACTTGATCGTAGCCACCATTGGCGAAAATCTGACATTGGGGACGGTGATGGGACCACAGTTCGGTAAGTTACCTCCAGTAGCCATAACCAACCCATTTTTTGTTGACGTGGACGGTCACGGCTTTCAGGCCAACGGTGATCATCTGGGAGTCCCCTTTATGCTAGAGGGACAAGCTGAATAGATGAACTGCAGGCTTGTCCAAATTTGGGATCGCAACAGATATGTCGCAGCGCTTGCTGTTGCGGGCAACGGATGGCGGATTGCATCGCAGAGCAAAGGCGATTGTTTATTTTGATTTAAGCAACCTTGGGAATGATGCCGTAACTTGAGAACCGGCAGCAAATAGTACGTTAAATGGCGACTGATCGTCGAGAAATGCAAAGTCTGGACCGTAGTCTTCACCAAACTTAACAGACAAGTCAAAGGCTTCCACTTGTCTGCATTCCCATTGAGGGTGTCGGACTCGATATTCGAGTGCTCCATGTCGGGCACACGAATAACCGAAGTAATGCTCTGTTATGAACTCTTCTACCGAATTCTTGGAGGGCAAAGAACTATCCTTCGAAACCTTGGCTGAAAACTGGTTCTGCAAGTTGGCCCCCCAACTGTAAGAGAAGGAGAGATTGCCAAACTTGTGGGACATCGGCCTTTTGACATATCGTTCGTTGAATAATGCATTGGCTACAATTGCTATAGAGGTGCGCGGAACGACTTCTTGTATAAATGTCACGCCACGGATTTTTGAATCGTAGTTTGGCGTTACGTAGAAACGAAGGTTTACTTCTTCAAAGCGTTGATGCCCGGGAATGGGCAAACCCATAATGCGCGCATCTTCAAACCAAAAGGCGACTAAACTAACAAAGATCCGACCATCAAGTTGATCAATCCGTGTTCCCTTTGGGCAGTAAGGTTGCAAGCATTCTGGGTTAACGATGTAGTTTGCCATCAGCAGGTTTTCCCACCGTGCCGACAAGAAATTCATTTCAGTAGATTTCCATGGTGATTTGCCATGACAATTGTCATCTCTGATGGCCGTAGTCGAACTTCGGCACTTCCAGAGATCGCCATGAAGCCTAATATTGAATCGCGGTCTAGCCTGGGTAAACAAGTTGCGTTCATGTTCTGAAATTCGGCCTCAGCTCGGGAACCAGCGAGTTGTCCGTACAGAATAGGTGCAGTCAATAACAGCCAAAATATCGTGAGGCAGTTAACGGGCCTCCAATTAAAGATTTTTCAAATCCTGCAGAAAAATGAACACTGTAAACAATAGATCTGAATGGTTTGTAGATTGTTTTCTAGGCCAAGAAATTATGGTCGCTTAGTTAAATTGGTGGACTCTAATTAGGTAGGTTATAGCCAATCTTGTAGTCGAGTGCATCTTGTCGTGTTTGGCAAACTGCTGGATACTCTTTCTTTGATAGGCACGCGACCTGCAGCAGGCGCATTTTTACCTCGTCCTTTCGAAGACATGCGAGAGGGCAACTCTGACATGACGTTCAAGGGAATTTAGGGCATGAAAAATACAAAGACGCTGGAGAATCTACAGACCGGATTGGCTATGGAGCTTACTGCAGCCCATCAATATCAGCTTCACGCTGCTGTGCTGGCGGATTGGGGGATGGATTTGCTTGCTGGAAAGATGGCTGAGGAAATGACCGAGGAATTGGGACATTCCGATGCCTTTCTCAACCGTATCATGTTTCTAAAAGGTACTCCGAATATGGTGTTGCAAAAATCTCCCGTATTGGCCACTACCTTGCATGAGATGTTCGCCACGGACGCTGCGGACGAAAGGGAAGCTATTAACTTCTACACCGCTGCCGCAGCCACTGCTACCGTGGAAGGAGATGTTGGTTCGCGCACCATCTTCGAACGAATTCTACTGAACGAAGAGGAGCATCTGGCTTGGTTGGAGTTGCAACTGGATCTACTAAAGAAACTTGGCGAACCGGTTTATATCGCCAAACATCTGTCCAGTCTTTCACCGGCTTCGGGCGTAGAAGCCTAAACTAGCCAGACACATGAACAGAGTCGTTTCCCCTCCAAGCGTCTTCGAACTCTCGAGACGCTTGTTGAAAAACGATTCCTCTTGGGCCGCCCTATTTGGGCGCCACCGTGCACATCATGCGCTTGCCAAGTTGCTGAGGGCTGGATTCTAGTTTGCCAAACTCAAGTAGTTCCTTGAGCACATTCTCCATCACTCGACGTCCTTCCTCAATGTGAGCCATTTCGCGACCGCGAAAGATCACCGAGACCTGGACTTTGTCTTTGTGCTTGAGAAAGCCAACTGCCTGCTTGACCTTAAAGCCTATGTCGTGCTCACCTGTTTTTGGACGCAAGCGAATCTCTTTGAGTTTGCCATGGTGTCCTGCGGATTGACCATGGCGTTTCTTGCTTTTGTCATACTTGAATTTGCCGTAATCCATGATCCGGCAAACGGGTGGCTTTTCATTGGGAGCTACTTCAACAAGATCCAAGCCAACATCGCGGGCTCGCGTTATCGCTTGGTCAACGGTTAGAATGCCGAGCTGTTCCCCTTCTTCGCTGATGACTCGGACTTGGCGTTCGCGGATTTGTGCGTTAATGCGTGTTTGGTTTTGAGTTTGATTCCGCTCCGCCTTTTGGTCTTTTCCTATTATCGCCACTGTGTTGGGTTTTCTCCGTGGAGTCTGAAAACGATGGGCTGTAATTTGTTTTGCACTTTAATGCAAAACGATCTACCATTCCCAATGCCACCAAAAAAGGGGGTAGACCTATTGTTTTAGAAGGGACCCGTTAGCCACCTTAAGTGCAATCTGACAAGCGATTGGTCCATTTCCAACGCAAATCTAGCACAAAAAAAGGGGCAACTAGCCAACTAAGGTTTCCAAGTATCACATATCCTATGGATTGAAGTCAATATATTACCAGCAAAGAGATGCCAGTAATTTTGCCTTTAGCGATTTTGTAGCCTTCGAGGATTACAATTCGCTGCAACCTCATCCGACATCAATAGGCCAAATCTAGCGCCTGACAGAGTTGAAGCATCAAGGGTCGGGCGGTTCGTATTCCCCCGCACAGATCGTCAACCAAGCTGGCCTTTCTAATCTGCTTTTCGGAAAGCGGACTTAACGCAATAAAGCTCTTTTGACGTAGGTATTCGATCATCGGATCGGATTTGTCAAAACCACGAGGCACGGACTTCAGGGCATCGTCGTAAAAACTAAATGTTTCACCGAATGCTTTGTTACCTACGACGCGCCGCCAACTTGCTGATTCGTCCCTAATAAAGCTCCTGATGGACAGCAAGGCGGCTGGGCCAGGCCGCCAAACTCCTGCTCCCAGAAAGCACTCGCCTGGTTGCAAGTGCACATAGATCCCAGGTGCATGCACATCTTTACCCGCTTGATGACGAAATTGAATTCCGATATTTGTTTTGTAGGGAGTCTTGTCTTTTGAGAATCTTGTGTCCTTGTAAATTCGCATCAGTGACCCACCAACTTTGCGTGGATCAGCCAATAAGCATGGGGCAAGCTTCGCCAAAGGTTTTTGCATGCTTTCGATTAGGCTTATGGCCGGCAGCAGGACGCTATTCTCGTATCTGGAGCGGTTGGCCTCAAACCAAGATCGGTTGTTGTTCGTGGCAAGATCTTCGAGAAAGGCCAAAGTATCAGCCGGGAATCCGGAAAATGACATCCGCTTAATCACCTCATGAGAAGTTGCAGCCGATCACATTGCATTGAACAAGATGACTATGGAAAAGGCACAAACATTACCATTTCAGGCCAAATTGTTCACCTCCGCTGTCCTTACCAACGCCGCCTTTCAATGGACCTCGATGTTTAGGAACTGCCATTTCTCGTAGTGGCTCCTCAACTTCTTCTTTCGATGTTTCGGCTTCCGCAGGTGCAGCTTGAGCACGTTTAATAGAAAGGCTCATCCGTTGTTTGTCTGGTTCAACAGACAGGATTTTCACTGAAACTTCTTGGCCTTCCTGAACGACGTTTGAGACTCTGGTGACTCGATGATGAGCCAGTTCACTTACGTGCACAAGCCCTTCGACTCCGGTAGCAAGTTTTACAAAGGCGCCAAATTCAGCAATGCGTGACACTGTACCCGTTACAATCCCGCCAGCAGGGAATCGTTGCTCTATATTGGCCCAAGGGTGTTCTTGTAGCGAGCGATAAGAAAGACTGATCTTTCCCGATTGCGGATCGATTTTGTCAACGCGAACTTGGATCTTTTGGCCTTCACTCAGAACGTCACTCGGGTGCTTGACCTTTTCCCATGACAACTGGCTGACGTGTAATAGTCCGTCCAAGCCACCAATATCGACAAACGCTCCAAAGTCCATGATCTTTCGAACCGTACCTTCAACCGCTGAGCCCGGTTCCAGCGCGGCCAGTCGCTGTTCACGCTTTTCTTGCTTCTCACGCTCAAGGACGGCACGACGTGACAAAACCAAATTGCCACGACGAGGATTGGCTTCGGTTACAACGCACAAGACCTTTTGGCCAACAAATTCCGATAAATCCTCAACGCGAAATTCAGACGCCTGGCTAGCCGGAATGAAACCTCGAATATTTCCAACATTGCATTCCAGTCCACCGGTATTAGAAGCTGTGATGGTTGCCTCGACGACTTCGCCTTCGTTTAGGTCTTCCCAATCAGATACACTGATGGCATTTCCAGGCACAGTTAATTCATAGAGGCCTTCCTCGCGCAAGTACCCTCGGACTACCACATCCATTGCAGCTCCAACTTCGGGAGCGTGCTCGAACTGTAGTGTTTGAACGACTCCTTCATTGGCTCCTCCCAACGAGAAGAAAACGTACTCCGCGTTTGACTTCATAACCACGGCCTGCATACGCTGGCCCTCTTCCAATTCACGTCCAACCTGAAGCAATTCGTCACCAATCAACAAAGAATCCAAATCACCACTCCCTAGGGCGGCCTCCAATTCCGTTTCCATATCTTGCGATAATGGAGTCCTGCGAGAGGGAACGGCAATTTTGGGAGCCGGGCCTGGAGGGGGAGTTACAATTTTGCCTGTTTCATATTTTTTGGCCAAATCACCGCGATCTCCGACTACGCCAGAGGTAGGCTGCGGATTCTTGCTCGATTCCGGCTGGGCAGAATCTGCACCATGCTTGTGCGAACTCCTGCTTTTCGTTTGGGGTGCAGCCGCCTGTTGGCTCATCCTCAATTGCCGAATTCGATCCAAACTAATGGGCGCGTTCGATGCGGGAGTCGGCTGACCTGAATCAGAAGAGTCCAGACTGGCCTCAGTTTCTGTCGCGGGCTCCATATTCTGAGACGCTGTTTCTGAAGATTCTTGAATTTGATTCATTTCGTTATCCGACATTGCAATTCAGCCCAAACGAGAATTCGATAAATTTGAGAAGTCGTTAATTGCCTACTATTTGAATTTAGCAGCCCTTTGCAAACCCAGTCATTTTAAACACAGTTATTAAATGTTCCAACGCCTTGTATTATGGTGTCCGTCCAAACTTCTCCAATCCATTATCTGTCGCCCCCTGCAATTGAATCTTTCATCGCAAGAGGCGACGCTCCCCTGTCTAATTCCCCTTTTGATCTCACCCCAGGTCTACTATTCGAATTCGACTTGGTTGAAAACTATTACGCCCTGTACCAGAAACGGGGATTTGTAGCGAGTTGACACTAAACGCAGCCGCATCGAGAATAGCATTTTCGATTCGTCAACCTTATTTAAGAAAATTTACGGCTTTCAGGGAATTTACGGCGTCAGAACATTTCCAAGCCGGCAAAAGTCGACTGGAAAGTCTACTCTTTGTCTCTCTGGGGATACCCCAGAGGATCTTGAAGGAATTGGCATTTCGTCGCGTGAGTAACCATGCGTTGACACGCATCAACACTCACGCCCGACCAGATTCGTTGGGATGTTCTGTCGCCGACTATTATGTGTTCCTACGTTTCAATTGCTCGGAATCTCGCAGCTTCATTCGTTGCTGGGCAATTTGAAAGTGACGCAATAGTGGAACGCGGTGCCCAACTATTGGGTCGCCGCTGGCGTTGGTTGCGACCTCTGGCAATTCGCGTCATTGAGAAATTCTCGAAAGGGCCGCGTCCATCGCATGCGTCAGTCGTCCAATTCATTCTACGCGATCACGGATTCATCAGGGCGTACGAAAAACATAATCTCCAACTCATCGATCTGATCGGTGAGGCTACGGAAATGTCCCCGATCAAAAAAGCCCAACCGTGGACAGTGCCAATCATAAATAACATTGCGGAACTAGCTGACTGGCTAGGTATCACAATGGGACATTTGGAGTGGTTCGCGGACTTGAACTCTCTCGAATACAAATGCAACCGAGGCCGATTACGCCATTATCATTACCGTCCATTAGCTAAACGATTCGGCTCAGTCCGTCTTATCGAAGCACCAAAGGCTCGCTTAAAAGAGATCCAGCGAAAAATACTAAGTGGCCTTCTTGATCAAATTCCCGCGCATGAAGCTGCCCACGGTTTTCAAAGAAAACGGTCGGTAAAAACTTTTGCTGCCTGTCACGTAGGAAAATCGGTAGTCCTGCGCATGGACCTGCATGATTTTTTCCCTTCTATAACGTTATCGCGAGTCCGAGCTGTATTTCGAAGTACTGGCTACCATGAATCCGTCTCCGATCTACTGGCAGGGCTCTGTACCAATTGTGCGCCTTTGGACGTTTGGGAAAACCTGGTCCCAAGCGGACCGGGTCGACAATCGATCATGCTCTATTCCCAACCACATTTGCCGCAAGGAGCTCCGACATCACCCGCGTTAGCCAATCTAATTGCCTATCGATTGGATTGTCGATTGTCAGCTCTCGCGCATTCCGCTGGAGCCGTCTACACGCGTTACGCTGATGATTGTGCGTTCTCTGGCGGCCCAGAATTTTTTCGCATCGTCAAGCGATTTGCATGCCATGTCGGTGCGGTAGTCATGGACGAAGGCTTTAGCGTCAATTTCAGAAAAACTCGAATAATGAGAGAAGGCGTTCGCCAAAAATTGGCCGGTCTGGTTGTTAACGAAAAGACGAATTTCCCGAGAGCCGACTATGACCGCCTTAAGGCAACGCTTGTGAATAGCATCAAACATGGACCGGAGAGTCAGAATCGTACGCAGCACCGCGACTTTCGCGCGCATCTTTTGGGACGTATTTCTTTTATCGAGATGCTAAATCCTAACCGAGGAAGGAAGCTTCGTCAGTTGTTCCAGGGCATTGCCTGGTAAACTCTGCTGAATCCTAATCAATCTGAACCGCGTAATTCACCCAAGCAGGAAATGGCGTATCAATTCAATCACACAAAAAATGGCGTAACATTCGCATGCGGTTTATGAGTCATCATCGCACATAGAATTGTCTGGCTCTCGATTTGCGGGAAGGTAAGGCCGCAGTTGATAAACGCCCCTGCCGACTCTGTAATAGTCCTCTTTTTGCCACCGGTAGAAATCACATAGATACCAATCCAGCTAGCTGGCCAGAACTCAAGATGTTAAATTAGGACCGGACAGTCCAGAACACCAAAGGTCAAATTCGTATCGTCGATAGTGTCGCGAAAAAGATGCAAGATCAAGTACCAAATCTAGATCCAAGCAATTGGGTCTCCGTGCATGGCGAGACTCTATATGCATACGCGATGTCGCGACTGAAGAATGCGGATGCGGCCGAAGATGCTGTTCAAGAAGCACTTCTTGGTGGGCTGAAGAACTTGAGCCACTTTCCTCCAGAGAGTGATGTTGGCCCGTGGCTGATGGGAATTTTGAAGAAAAAAGTCGTGGATCGTCAGCGTAAATCAGCTCGAGAGGACACGGCAACCGGCGATGTTGATCCCATCCTCGCCACGCTTTTCGACAAAAATGGTCATTGGACTGAGGCGGCTCGGGCAGCTGACCCACTTCGGCTGGACTCACTTGAACAATCGGAATTCATGGGAATACTGAAGCGTTGCCTGAAGGGCCTACCGCCGAATCAGGCTGCTGTTTTCGTTGGCCGCGAGCTAAATGAGCGGAATCCAGAAGATTTGTGTAAGGAACTCGGTGTAAGTTCGACAAACTTATGGGTGCTCATGTATCGAGCCAGGCTTCGCCTTGCTGAGTGTATTCGTGCGAGGTGGGCAATGGGGGAAGCCTAAAATGCTCAACTGCAAAGACATGACGAAACTGATCTCCGATTCTTTGGAACGCAAGATATCGGTTCGTCAGCGCATAGAGCTCTGGCTTCACATCATGATGTGCGGCATGTGCCGACGGTTCCGTTCCAACATCATCGAACTCCGCAAACACGTCCGTGGCTCCAAGGGTCTTCTGGATCAGGCCGACGTAGCCCCAGTTCCTCTGCCACCTGCAACGAAAGCTCGGCTCGAAGAGGTGATCAAACGGCAGCTCGGCTGAGTCCATTCAGCCGTCTCCAATTATGCCTTCTTCTTTATCGGCAGCTTCGGCTCGTGACCGAACCGGAGCAACTGCTAATCGGTGTCGATGAAATGGCTTGTGTTGAACCGATGTGCACGGTGTCTGGTGAATACGAAGTTGACCTCTGTGCCGGGTAATGCGAGTTGTAGATTGGTCGCGATGAACTCGTCACGCTCGAACCCATGACCAACGGATACTGTGTTATTGAAAAGAAAGGAGTACTAAGTGAGGATCGAATCGAGCACTTTTTGGACGACCGCTTTGGCGTCCCTTGGTGGCATTCCGCCTTTGATCATGGTTCGCACACCGCTCATCAGGGTCGTGATCGCTTTGGCAAGCAACTTCGGCGAGCTGGTGGTTGCAAACTCGCCGTTACGAACCGCCATTAGAATGGCTGACTCGAATGCCTTTTGAATGGCTTCCAGTGCGTCGCGAACGTCCTCGGTAAACTGCGTCTTGTGCTGACCGAACTCGACGGCCGAATTCACGATCAGGCATCCTTTGGGATCACCAGAGGTCGCATCGTCAATCGCCTCCTGAAAGATTGCGTCTAAAAAATCGCGAAGCGATGACGCCCCCGAACGCACTTGATCCAAGTGGCAGACGATCATCCGCTGGTAGTCCTTCAAGCACGCACGATAGAGGGCCTCTTTGCTTTTGAACTCAGCGTAGAAGCTGCTTTTTGACAGCGACATGACGCCCAGCAAGTCGTCCAACGACGTAGCTGCATAGCCTCGTCGCCAGAACAATTCCCTGGCGGCCTGAAGCGCGACTTGTTGGTCAAAATTCTTTGGTCTGCCTATCATGCTGCCAGTATTGGACCGCTTGGTACGGAAGTCAAGAGCAATTGCCACCATCGAAGGGCGCAGACGTTAGGAGTGTTTGAATTCGCACATAGATTCAACTGCGAGCCGGGCTTGCAGCGACTCCTCGTGTCAGCTGTTCAATGTTGAGGTGGCTAATGCGACAGCCGAGGAAACTTGTTGCTCTAGCCAATGTTCTGGTGGCGAGTGCTTAGGTGGCGAGTGCTTAGGTGGCGAGTGCTTAGGTGGCGAGTGCTTAGGTGGCGAGTGCTTAGGTGGCGAGTGCTTAGGTGAAGAGTGCTTAGGTGAAGAGTGCTTAGGTGAAGAGTGCTTAGGTGAAGAGTGCTTAGGTGAAGA
>JAGQOY010000113.1 GCA_020427005.1 Planctomycetales bacterium | reverse complement strand
ATGATCGGCTGCGAGAAGCTCGCTACAACATTATTTTTTCAGGCCGGCCCTGGAGGGGTGTAGCACGATGCTAGCTCCGAAAAATCGTTGTCGGAAAACTTGTCTCTTGATTTCGTGGGCCTATGATTCAGTGCCAGGAACTTGCGAAAAAATCAACCGGCACTTGGTAACCTCCTAATCGTTACAACCGGATCTTGTCGTTCCTCGGCCGCGTAATTGTTCAGCAATCGTCTAAAGAACATAGAAGGTTCGTTGACCGAATGGCCAGGCGCTGGCATCAACACGTATATCGTAGTTTTGCGCTGATACAACCGGTACCACTTTTGTTTCCAAGTTTGCAGAGTTTGCTATCAACAGATCGTTGGTTCGTGAAACACTGCACAGGAGTCCTCCATGCTGCTATACCCCAAATTCAGCGTCCTTTGCTTGGCAACCGCCATACTGCATTGCAGCCTTGCCGACTTTGCCAAGGCAGGACCGCTAATAGATTGGTTATTTGGTCGCAGCAATTCAGCACCGGCCTACCCAGTGGGGCCTCCGGTTGCTCTGGGGCAAGCGGGGCCATACGCTTCTCAAATGCCATATGTGGGCGCTTATAATGCTTATCGAGCAGGATATGGCGGTTATGGATACAATCCGATACCGTCAGGCATCAGCGCAGCGCAAGTTCCGCCGACCGTATCGTATGTGCCAAACTACAATTCCATCTATAATCGGGCACCGGTCACATACTACAGACCAGTATTAACAACAGACCCGAACACAGGTGCACAGGTCGTTAGCATGGCGCCCTGTACTTCTTACGAATACCAACTGCAGCGCGTACCGACTTGGGGATACAGTGCCTTGTCGCAAATGCCGGCAACACCCCCGGTGCCTACTCAAGCAGTTCCAACCTATTCATTGCCATCTGGGGGTATTCCGCTTGCATCGGGCTCCAGCGTTCCCTATTCGATGGGCTATCGCGGTCTACAGCCTATGTCGCCTTATTCCGTCTATCAGCCTACCGTGCCAGCGCCGACTACGGGAATTCCGGGAGCAGCCTTCGGCACGGTCCCGATGACTTCCACTCCATATTATGGAACCACAACGGGTGGCTGTAGCGGTGGATATTCGAGCTCGATCGTACCGCAGATTCCGAATTCGGGAATAATTTCGTCACCACCCTATTCTGCTCCAAATCTATCTCCTGGAGTAAGCGTACCGGGGGCTGGCGGAGCCATTTTGCCTGGCAATATTTCTAGCGATCCAAGAGCATTTGAGGTACCTGGCTTGCCAAGTGTCAATTCGTCATCCTCAAACCTCCAACCACGACTTCGAGCCATTATCCGCGAGCCGGTTGAAACTCAATCGGCTAGCAGTGAGAGAGTGGCTCCGGCATCTACTCAGGATTCTCGTCCCAGCTTTCCGGCCATGGCTCCGTTAACAGCGCCCGAAGATATCGACACTCAGCGTCGTTGGAATCCTGGCTTGCTAAGTGAACAAGACCTTACCGCGGACCTTGGTGAAGGGTCGCCGAAATATCAGTCGATAGCCGCCTATGGAGATTCCAAAAAAATTCATTGGGCGAGCTTTGATAACACACCTATGGATTCCAACGCGAACATGGCTGCTCAGGACCAAGCGGCAGAACTAAAACTGCAGGCCCCAAGCCTGCGCACTTTTCAGCCTTTGCCAAGGCTACCGGAAAGCAAAGAGCTGGAATATTCCGCCAAGCCTGCGGTCCCGCCAGCCGGGCAGTCACAGTCCGTCATTCGCCGTGCCCCCAACGCCTGGAAAGCCAGTCACTAGCACTTCAGTCACGAAAGTTCCAGTCCTGGGCGGATGCGTAGCGTTTGATTTTATTGGTTCCAGACTTTGCTAGGACATTCTCGTTGTCGTTTTGAGTGTAGACAACATTCTCATATCACCTAACGATCAAATTGTCCTCGGCAATCTTGCCGGCCAGTACGAACTGTGCATAGCTTTCGATTACGTTCTCTTTTTCCAAGCTTCGGAAAGGATCGTGGCGCTGCTTGGGAAGTAATTTTAACTGGCAAATTTCTGGAATGTTCTGCGCAAATTCCTGCGATGCTTCTGGACAGGTTAGGTCGTCTTGCAGGCCATGGCACAACAAAGTTTGCGTGTTCAGGTAACCCGAATTAGCCAGCAACCAGCGACCGCTATCCACAAGCCCCGCCCCCAGTCGAAGTGACAAATAGTTGTGAAACAGTTTGTCGCATTTAAGCTCTTGTTGCTCTTTGGGGTCGTCCATCAATCGCTCGGGTCGCAGATCTGATTTGAGGCAGTAATTGGGCACTACTTTCGACAAGATGCGAGCGAACCATTCCATGATTCCTGTGGGCTGGCGAATTGCTCGAATCATTGGACTTGAGGCTACAATGGATCTTGTCTGTCGGTAACCACGCATGGCGTAATTCAAAACCAAGTTGCCTCCCATGCTATGCCCAAACAGATTCAGCTGCGAAGCAGATTCGGATTCAATCCAACTGTGCACAGTAGCGATGTCATCTAACAACGAACGGTAATTGCGCACGCAGCCCCGCCGTCCACGGTGTTGGCCGTGACCCTGCTGGTCGAATGCAAAGCTCTCAATACCGTAGTCAGCCAAGGCATTTGCCAATGGATGATAGCGAGCTCCATGTTCGCCCAACCCATGGATGATTAGCAAACGTTGTGTAACCTGGGTGGGAGTCCAGCGGTGGACAAACAACTCCTGTCCTCCAGTCAATTGCCGCCATCCGCATTGATATTCCATATGGATCACCTAGATCAGAGAAACCTTGTTTCACGGGCATGTCTTTTCACGGGCAGTCTATGCACAAGCACGTTTTTGCATGCGTACGTTGTCCATATCGTGACAGAAGATCGCCTTGGTCCAACAAATTGTCCTAGTTAGGATTACAATCTTAACTGTGCTTAGCGGAAGATAGAATTGCTGCTCTCAGCTCAATTAGCTCGCGAATTTCCCGACTTGGCCGGCAAGCGCAAACCGTGGATCAACTTCAATCGATAACAAACGAACCAAAACCCCTTTTTGCAAGCGACTTGTGAACGAGGTAGAACATGGCGAGTAACTTTTTCCAAAAACTTAGCGGAACAGTGCTAGTTGCTATCTTGTGCAGCAGTTGGGTTTTTGCCCAGCAAGCTGACCAGAACAACACAGCGGAGGAACGCTTGCAACAATTGCTCGAGCGATTTCCTGCGGCTGATAAGAATGGTGACGGAAAACTAACACCACAAGAGGCACAGGAATTCCGAGCGAATCGTCAGTCGCAACGTTCCAACAGCCCTACGACTGCCAGGCCCACTCCAACCTACCAAGACATTGCCTATGGGAGTCACGAGCGTCAAGTACTCGATTTATACATCGCTGATTCTGATAAACCAACTCCACTGATTATCTATATTCATGGAGGTGGGTTTGTAGGAGGTGACAAGAACTCAGTAAGTGCGGCGATGATATCTTCCGCGCATCAAGATGGGATTAGTTTGGCGGCCTTGCACTACCGATTTGTTAACGGGGAAGACATCGTATTTCCGATGCCCCAGTTGGACTGTGCGAGGGCAGTTCAATTCTTGCGGCATAATTCAAGTAGATGGAACCTGGATCCCAAGCGATTTGTATGTTACGGGGGGTCGGCAGGTGCAGGAATCAGCATGTGGTTGGGATTTCACGATGATCTCGCCGAAAAGGAGAGTCAGGACCCAATCGCCCAACAATCAACTCGAGTTGTCGCGATAGGGACGATGGGCGGACAAGGTACATACGATCCCATTCAAATCAAAAAGCTAATTGGCGGACGAGCCTGGGAGCATCCATCCATATTTAAAGTCTATGGATTGAAAACGGCCGAGGAGGCCTTGCAGCCGACTGCCGCATTGCAAGCCATGTACGATGAAGCGTCTGCTATAACCCATCTTAGCAAAGATGATCCACCGTTATTCATGATCTACAGCGAGCCGGATATTGTGCCGCCGGCTGACTCGCGACCAGGGCAGTTTATTCACCACCCTAACTTTGGCAAGCAACTTCAGGGGCGCATGAATCAACTGGGTATTGAAAATATTTATGTTCATACCTTGGAAGCCGAAGATCGCAACCCACAGCAGGAAATGTATGAGTTCTTTCGAGAGCACTTGTTAAAAAACAACTAGTTGGTGAGCAAACGTCTCGCTGGTTCCGAAGATTGTATTGGTCCCTCATGTCCGCGCGCGGCTTATTCATTTCAGATTTGCATTTGTTGAGTCGGCGATCAGTTGGTCAACGTCATTGGGATTTGCTGCGCAGGGATCTACACGCCTACGATGTGCTGCTGCTGGGAGGTGATATTTTTGATTTTCGCTGGAGTTTGCATGGTCCGTTAGATTCCAGTGTGACGGTCGCCAGAGACTGGCTATTGCAGGCTGTCGACGAAAACCCAAGTTTACGTCTGATCTATCTGCTGGGAAATCACGATTGCCTGACTTTGTGGCAAAGTATGTTACAAACGGTAGCCATCGAGTGTCCCCGATTTTGTTGGAGTGAACATCCGTTGGCGATCGGACACAACGTGTTCTTGCATGGTGATATTTTGGATGCCGGAACGAGTCATTTTCACCTTGATCGATACCGTAGTCAGTTTTCGGAGGATCATCGCGAACGTAGCGACTTGGCGCATAGAATCTACGACGCAGTGGTTGCATTTCGCATGCACCAATTGCCCGGGCATATGTTGCATTACCCGCGTCGCGTGACGCGTCGCTTGGGGGCCTATTTGAGGTCGCTCAATTTGGCTGCGGAACAGGGCATCCATGAAGTCTATTTTGGGCATACACACCGCCCTTTGTCAGGAGTACCATTTCAAGGGCAGCTGTATTTTAACTCTGGCTCAGGCGTCAGGCATCTGCCATTTCGTCCTTGTCGATTTCAATGCGACGTAGAATTGGATGAAGTAGTGGAAAAGTTAACGATGTCTCCTAAATCGCTTCTAAGGGCCCCATGATGACTTGGTGGCAGTCACTAGAAGTCATCGCATGGTCTTGGGTTCATGTCCTGCTACTGGTGTTGATGCTGGTGGTGCACATTCTGACTTCAGTGCACATCGCGCTTAATAAACGTGAGCCTCGATCGGCGGTTACCTGGATGGTGTCAACTTGGTTCATGCCATTTCTGGGGGCAGTTCTCTATTTCTGGTTTGGTGTGAATCGGTTGCAGCGCAAAGCAAGGCATTTGCGACTACATTCTCATCACCCTCGATACTGTTTGCCCGCTGTGACGCACGAAGTTTCGGCTAATCACTTGAACACTGATTTTGGCAATTTGATTGGAATTGCCAAGGCGATCGGTTCCATCAGTGGTTTTCCTCTGGTTTGGGGAAACAAGGTAGAGCCTTTGCAAAGTGGTGAGGCCTACTTTGAAATGTTGCATAGCATTGGACATGCCAAACGCTCGATTACATTGATTACATACATTTTTGACGACGACCTAACAGGCCAAGAGTTTGTGGCGGCATTGAGCAAGGCTGTTGGAAGGGGAGTAGCAGTTCGCGTTTTGGTCGATGATGTAGGAGCCATGTATTCTCGCCCTACTATTTGGAAACGTCTCGATTCTGCACGCATACCCCGTGCTGCGTTCCTGACTCGTTTTTTACCGATTCCATTCGCCTACTGGCAGCTTCGAAACCATCGCAAAATCATGGTGGTGGATGGTTCCATGGGATACACCGGTGGCATGAACATTCGGCATAACCAATCCGGAGGTGGCGATTGCAAGTTTCCGATTCAAGATTTGCATTTTAAGGTGCAAGGCCCGGTTGTGAGCCAATTGCAGACCACGTTTGCGGAAGATTGGTGGTTCACTACTAGAGAGTACTTGGAAGGTGAACCCTGGTATCCGATGGAAACGCAGCCTGTCGGTGAAACTATAGCCCGCGGAATTCCGGACGGGCCAGATGAAGATCTTGATAATCTGCGGTTGACCTATCTGGCAGCCATCGGTTCTGCGTCGCAATCGATAAAACTGGTGACTCCATATTTTCTGCCCGATCAGGATATATCGACGGCCTTAAGCCTGGCTGCCTTACGGGGTGTGGAAGTTGATATTCTTATTCCAGAGCAAAGCAATTTGCGCTTAGTCCAATGGGCAACGACACCCTATCTACTTCCGTTAATTCAACGTGGGTGTCGAATTTGGTTGACGCCCCCGCCGTTCGACCATTCTAAATTATTGTTAGTTGACGGCCACTGGACTCTGGTTGGATCAGCCAACTGGGACCAAAGAAGCCTGCGTCTGAATTTCGAATTCAATGTTGAATGTTATGATCGGAATTTGACTCGGTCGTTGGATCGAATGGTTGAGAAAAAGCTTTTTCGTGCTACCCAGGTCACAGAAGAGAAACTAGCCCAACAGTCGATAGCTGTTCGTCTTCGAGATGGATTGGCACGCATGCTGGCGCCGATTCTCTAATTCAACCGAGTCGAGTGTGATGGCCAAGGTCGCGCAGTGGCCCTGCTAGGGACATCTTCCTGATGGACAAATGACTTTGCTCGGCGTAGAGTATTCGGCTTCTCGTTTGTTCGGGAATCGTATCCGAGAATTGGAGTTCGCTCATGCTGAGATCGGTGAGTCTTTTATTTGTTTTTTGCGCGTGCTGTGTTTCTAGCAGCAGTGTACCAATAGTTTCAGCCCAACCTTTGACGAGTGAAAACTGGGATCTGGTCATATATGGCGGTACGTCAGGTGGTATAGCTGCCGCTGTGCAAGCGCGGCGCATGGGTATGTCAGTTCTATTGGTAGAACCTTCGGCGCGCTTGGGTGGATTGACAACCGGCGGACTGGGGCAAACTGACATTGGTAATAAGTCTGCCATAGGCGGGATTTCTAGAGAATTCTACGAAGACGTGGCCAAGTACTATCTTCAACCCTCGGCATGGAAATGGCAAACTCGCGACGAGTATCGGTCTGGAGGGCAGTCCGTGACTCGTCGAGATGAATCCGCTATGTGGACATTCGAGCCGCATGCAGCACTCGAGATTTACGAAACTTGGTTGCAACGCAACGAAATACCCGTCATTCGCGGGCAACGACTAGATCGAAGAAGCGTGATGCTGACTCGAAGTCGTCCCGCTCGGATTATTGGGATTCGAATGGAGACAGGAGAAGTGTATAGGGCCAAGATGTACATAGATGCTACCTATGAAGGAGATTTGCTGGCGGCAGCTGGTGTGAGTTTTACAGTTGGCCGAGAAGCGAATGAGACTTATGGTGAAACTCTCAATGGCGTACAGACTAAGATGGCTCGGTATCACCAGTTAAAGCCTGGAATTGATCCATTTGTTATTCCGGGTGACTCCAGTAGTGGCTTGCTACCACACATTGATCCACAAGGGCCTGGTAAAGAAGGAGAGGCCGATCAACGAGTCCAAGCCTATTGCTTTCGTATGTGTTTAACGGATCATCCCGAAAACCGCATACCGTTTCACAAGCCCGACGGGTACCAGCCGCTGTGGTACGAGCTAATGTTTCGTAATTTCGAAGCTGGCGAGAACTTAGAACCATGGATCAATTCATCGATGCCAAATCGAAAAACGGACACGAACAACAAGCACGGCTTTTCGACAGATTTTATCGGCCAAAACTACAAATACCCGGAGGCCAGTTACGAAGAACGCGAACGGATCGCGTCCCAGCATTTGCTTTATCAGCAGGGCTTGATGTGGACTCTTGCTAATCATCCGCGTGTACCCGACCATATTCGAGAGGAGTTTGCTCGTTGGGGAATGTGCAAGGATGAATTTGAAGACGGCCAAGGGTGGCAACAGCAGCTGTATATTCGCGAAGCGCGAAGAATGGTTTCCGATTATGTGATGACACAAAAGAATTGCCAAGGCTTGAAGGTAGCGGACCCCATCGGCTTGGCCGCGTATACTATGGATTCCCATAATCAGCAGCGCTATGTTGACGAAAATGGATTCGTCCGCAACGAAGGAGATGTGGAAGTTGGAGGTTTTTCACCCTATGGAATCAGCTATCGGTCGATCGTACCCAAGAGAAACGAGGTGTGCAACTTGCTCGTACCTGTTTGCCTATCTGCCTCGCACATTGCCTTTGGATCCATTCGCATGGAGCCAGTATTCATGGTCTTGGGGCAATCGGCTGCCACGGCGGCTTCTTTGGCGATTCGAGAGAATGCAAGTGTGCAAGACGTTGATTATGAGGTGTTGCAAAAGCAGCTACTCGAGGATCATCAAGTGCTCAACTACGAAGCCCATGCCGAAGCGAGCAGCAACTGAGTCTTCAGTAGTATGATCTGCAAACGCGTCCCGGCTAAAAACTTCTGTCTGATAGCTACGCAGTTCAGATTTTACCCCCATGAACTATGCTGATGTCGGCGCACGCGGCAATTGTGTTTCATTCAACTCCTGCCGAATCGTTGAGCCCATTCCTGATGGTTATCGTCCAATCATTGTGACCACAAGCCATTTCCGTAAACGTTGCCATGGGATGTTGTTTCGCCAGATTCTTGGCATGTGCGATTGGGATAATCGAATCGGTAGCTCATCTATGTAACGAAAACATGCGATGTTGCGTAACAACATCGCATGTGCGGAAAGTTCAGTTATTCGGCTTTCGGTTAGAACAGTACTTGAACACCGACGCTACCACCGTGAAGGAACAAATCTTCATCGTCAATTACGCGTGTACCGGTAGCAGGACTGATGAATCTCGGCGTTGATCCGGGTACTGTACACACACCGGGTAGGTACCAAAATTCGTAGCCAGCGGTCAAGCGAATACTGGGCACCAGTTGATATTGACCGAATACGCCCATTTCAATCAATCCAGCGACATCGATATCGCTGTCACTTGCATTGATAACGACTGTACCAGCATTATTCAGGAAGGCAGAAGCTTCATCGAAGTTGGCATAGACGCCTGCCTTACCACGAAATCCGAAACTCGATCGTAGGCTAGTTGGATAAAGCAACTCGGCACCAATTTGAGCACCCGCCATGCGGTTGTTGGCTCTTTGTGTATAGACGCCGTTGCCGTTAGTCGTGTTGATGGACTGAAATAGATAGTCTTCTTGATAGTCGACATATCGAACACCGATCATGGTGGATACTACATCCCAATTCCACCAGCGTCGGTTCAGCTCAAAACTATGAAGGCGAGCTTGGTAGGCTTGGTAGTGAATATCAGCGTTGTTGAATGAGTCGATTTCAGCACCTGTATAGGGCAATACAGGTATTAAGTTGCTCTGCAAATTTCCGGCCCCAGTTACAGTGCTTGATCGCTGCCAATCGTACGGGCCTGTGTATACGCCTTCCCAGGCATTCACGCAGTCGAGCATCGTGCCGGCCGTGTATCGGCCACCAAATTCATAATCAAAGTCAGGCATATACGAGTTTCTCGATAGAGAGAATCGCTCGTCATTTTCACGATTGAGCCAGAGAGCATCGTAGCTAAGGTAATAGCGAACATTGCAGCCACCGCCACACGCATTCGGAGGGCAATAGCTGTTGTTACTTCGAATCAAGTTTCGAAACGAGGCTGGTTCAGTCGTCGTGTTGTCATTGGCGATGGAATATGACGCATCCACTGTTGGCACGTTACTCATATCCAGTGCGTTGCCACTTGCGAACGGATTGTTCGTTACGGTGGACAATGCTGCAGGAATGACAAACTCATCTCCGCGAGTTTGAGCGATCGCATTGCTGCTTGGGCAGAACGTGACCGCCAAACTTGCTACGAATGCGGCTAAGTGGGTGCGACGGCTCAACGCTAGGCAAGCGGAGAGCCCGGACCGAGTAATCATCAGGATTTTACGCATGGCAATCCTCGAAAAGCATCCTTGCTAGTTAGGTCACGCTCACATAACTCGCCCGCCAGAAAGAAACTCATTGTTGAGATCCAAACTGCTGCAGGTGATTTACGCGATACGATCTAAAAATCACGGTCAGTCATCCAATTTTGTTTATCGGTTGACTGGTAATTGACATTCTTCAAAAACTAATTTGATTCCAACTTATCGACTACAGGCATCAGTGCAGTACTGCGAATTAGCGAAAGTATCTTTCTGGCCTGGTCCTCATTGCCGGTGACTCCCTGAACAATCAATCGTTCATCTTCCGCTCGGACTGTAACTCGACAATCAGGAAAGAGATTGTTTATCGTTGCACTAAAGTCCTTAGCCAACTTAGCGGCTGCAGAGTCTTGCGGGCGGTCGGCTGCTACATGCACCGATCTGACATTGACAACGGTGTTGCCATCCGTGCCCGGCGCTACAACGGCAATGCGAGTCGTTCCCTCTTTGATCCCAAAAACATGTAGAGTATTCTCGTTCGCCTGAACGAGACTGCAGATCTCAGGATGTTCAACGGATACTTGGACGATGCGCCCATTCGTAACTATCGTATGCGCCTGCCCTGCGAAGACCGACAACGGACTCTCATCGGTCACGATTGG
Organism: Planctomycetales bacterium; assembly: GCA_020427005.1. Classification (GTDB taxonomy): domain Bacteria; phylum Planctomycetota; class Planctomycetia; order Pirellulales; family Pirellulaceae; genus Aureliella. The sequence goes on along the minus strand of JAGQOY010000113.1, from coordinate 11,997 downwards.
AGCGGGCTTGCCGCCACCCAAATCTACATGAGTGTTGAGCGGATTGGGTTGGACGACTTGCTCGGTAGAGGCGGCTACGACATCGTCCGACTTTGGTTTACCTTCGGCCGAAGCCAACATCGTTGCTTTTTCCAATGGCGATGGCGACACGGCAGCCTGAACCGGTGGCACATCCCGCTGACGGCTTGAAGCATTGGCGGCTAACCCGCTGGGTGAAACTAGTTTTGGCACTAAGGAACTAGCGCTTCCCAATACAGGTTTATCGGAATTTGTGTCTTGAGATGGCGTGAGTTCGTTGGAGGCCTCTGTGCTTGCAGTCAAGCTGGTCGAGTCCGGAGCGAACTCCTTTGGTTCAATGGCAGATCGATGTTTGTCTGAAGTTTTCTCACCAACACTCAGGCCAGACTGTTTGGAAGCTGATTTTGCAATCTGCGGCGTTCGCGAGCGCGAGGAACTTCTCTCGGCAATTCCTTGAAACCCAGGTGACGATGCGTCGTCGGTTTTGAGCGGAGATTCGTGGCGCGTTGGCTGCACGGAATCAACATCATCGCTCAAACTAAAAACAATCGCCTCACTGGATGTCTTTGCCTCATCAGGTAACGCAGGTGGTTTCACGCTAACGACCGTACCAGATGGGATTTGTTCCGAGGCTGAATCATTCTGTGGGAGGTCGATTGCTTGTCGGTTAGGTGTCGGTAGCTCAATACTGAGCAAAGAATCTACGTCGGTATTCAATATTGCAGCTGGCGCTTGCAACGCTGAAGCTGACTGGTCCGCTGCCGCAGCAGTTGAGTTGTAAGCGACATGTGGCAACGATGGCAATTGCTTAGAATTTGCTTTTTCCGTCGCTGGCTTCGCATTCAGTGACTTCATAAGTCCGAGCTTGGAGATCAAATCCCTGGTTGCGGGAGTGAACTCAGGCTGACTCGCAGCTTCAAACGGGTACACTGGAAGCTGTGGTTCACGAACTTGGCTTGTTGGAAGTCTGGGTATTTCGGGCAGTTGAGCGTTGGCTGGAGAGAGCAGCAAGCCTCCCACGGCGACCGAAAGTACCGCACGCAGTCTTCGACTAGGACGACGAGCGTCTGCAGTACGGTTGGGTTGGCGCAGCTTCATCGCGAATCCCTTTGCAATGTTGATCTTCCATCGTAACGCCATAGAGATAGAAAGTACGATCCCTACAGGCGTAAAGCGCTGTTACTGGAGGGATATCGGGATGTACGGTTGTGAAAGTTAAACGATTTTATCGGTAGAATTCATCGTAGCGGCAATTACCCGGCCTGTAGGCTTGCCCCGCTGTTAGGAGTAGATGCTAGAGCTAGCAAATTGCGTGATTCAGCGAAGAAAAGCTAATCCTTTGTTTCCACCATTGTTCCAACTCGCGTCTGAATCGGCCTGGCACCGGAAAAATACGACTTAGCCAAGCTTTCAAAGCTGCTGGCATGGGGAGATAAATTTTCTGAATTTAGTTTGTATTGGCCAATCCTAAAGGGTTGGAAAAAATGTGAGGTCCTACTGCCAACCCGGTTTGTAGCTGCTTTTCAACTAAATTCTTGCTATCATTGTAGTTCCCACCTGCTGACCTCCCGCCCAAGAAATATGCCTATGAAATTGCTGTTTAGGATCTATTTCTTTTCCCTATCAACAAATTGCGAGCTACCACCCAACAGGCTCGGTATTTGCCAAAGAGTCTTGGTATTTGCAGGAGTGCAGCCAATGGTTAAGTACTGGCAGCAGTTGGTAAGATGGCGAGAAAATTCTGGTCCATGCAATTGGCCCGAGAGGTGGTTACGAACCTTGCAAGCTTTGACGGTCGTCTGTTTGATAGCTTCGGCGGCGATTTCTGCAGACCGAGGGGCGGTTGAGGAAAACATTGATACTTCGCCGTCGTTGAGCTTTGAACTGGATGTGCAGCCTGTTCTTACGGCGACAGGGTGTAATCAAGGGACCTGCCACGGCAAGCAACGAGGCCAAAACGGTTTTCAACTTTCGTTGTTGGGATTTGATTCCGATTTTGATTTCGATTCATTGACGAAACAAGGACGCGGACGACGGATTTTCCCAGCTGCTGCGGAGCAAAGTCTTGTATTGCAAAAGGCCGTGGGCGAACTGCCGCATGGTGGTGGTCCCAGGTTTTCCCGTGATTCTCAGGCATTCCAAATTCTAGAACGCTGGATTCGAGAAGGCGCCCACCGTCGCCGAGCAGGCGAACCCGTTCTAACACATGTCCAGCTTGTTGAGGATCGCTTTGTTCTTAAGCCAGGACAACAAGTGGAGTTGCAAGTGGAAGCCCAATACTCCGATGGCTCCCGACGAAATGTGACTGGTTTGACCACATACGCTTCCAATGAGGCGCCAGTAGCTTCAGTAAATAGTGACGGGATCCTATGCGCTGGAGCCTTAGCAGGGGAAACAGCCATCATGGCCAGATATCAGAATCGCATCTGCGTGGCCGAAGTTATCATTCCTCAACAGCGAGCCGTCGCTGCAACATACTATGCTTCTCTCCCCAAACGCAGTTTCATCGATGAACTGGTGATTGACAAACTTCAACAAGCCGGGCTGACTTTATCTCAGCCAATTGATGACGCTCGTTTCATGAGACGCGTTTACACGGATTTGATCGGTCGACTTCCCACAGCGTCTGAAGCTCGAGAGTTTCTCAGATGCAACGAGACCAACAAGCGTGAGATGCTAGTCGACCAGCTTTTAGAGCGACCAGAATATGTGGACTTTTGGGCTAACCAATGGGTGGACTTGTTGCGCCCTAATCCATATCGTGTGGGAATCAAAGCCGTTCTGAATTATGACAATTGGATTCGTCAACAATTTCGAGAAAACGTTTCATACGACAGGTTTGTCCGTGGGCTGCTGACTGCTAAAGGAAGCACCTGGGAAAACGGTGCTGTCACTTTGTATCGTGATCGACGAAGTCCAGATGAATTGACGACATTGGTCAGCCAACTCTTTTTGGGCGTCAGATTGGAATGTGCCAAATGTCATCACCATCCCTTTGAAAAGTGGGGGCAGGATGACTTCTATCAGTTCGCAGCATTCTTCTCTCACGTCGGCTTTAAAGGAACCGGGTTGTCGCCGCCCATTTCGGGAGGGGAAGAAACTGTCTTCGTGAAGACCAGTGGAGAGGTTCGGCATCCAATTAGCGGCCAAATCCTCCAGCCAAAACCTTTGATGGAACATTGGGGAACTCCGGAAACTGAGTCGCAATTGGATCCTCGAGAGGTTTTGGCAGACTGGGTTGTAGGACCCGATAACGAGTTTTTTGCACAGGTGCAAGTAAATCGAGTATGGTCGCATTTGATGGGACGCGGACTGGTAGAGCCGGTCGACGATTTGCGTAGCACCAACCCTCCCACGAATGCTGAACTACTGAATGCATTGGCCACCGATTTCCGTCAGTCGGGTTTTGATATGAAACATCTTCTAAGAACAATCTGCTTGTCGAATGTTTATGCGGTCAGTTCTTTGCCTACAGCAGATAATGCATCCGATCGATTGAATTACTCGCGACATTACCGCCAACGTTTGCGAGCGGAAGTATTGTTGGATTCGATTGTCAGTTTTACCGAGACTGAACCCAAATGGCGCGGAATGCCATTGGGGGCGAAGGCTAGCCAAATTTGGACTCATCGCGTTGACTCTATGTTTTTGGATACGTTTGGGCGCCCCGATGAGAATCAGGATCCTCCCTGCGAACGCACGACCGACTCAACGGTCTCGCAAGCTCTTCACTTGATGAATTCAAATGAGATCGACGGTTGGATCCGTAGCGATATCGGGCGGGCTGCTCGACTTGCAAGCGGCTCATTATCTACCACTGAAGTAATCGAAGACCTGTACTTAGGGGCGTTTTCGCGCCTACCTTCAACACAGGAACAAGAATATGGCACAAGCCTAATTGAGGCTGCGAATGATCGTCGACAGGCGATCGAGGATTTCATGTGGGCAATGGTAAACTCACCCGAATTTTATATTCAAGACTAGAGGTGGATTTGTGTTAAATAAGAGGATGCGAATTCGGAACTGTGAAGGCGCGACTCGGCGTGATTGCCTTCAATTGGGACTGGGGACTCTCCTTGCCGGAGGACTCTCAGGTGTGTTCCGCGCACAGGCCGCTTCTGCTACTAATCTTCGTCGCCAGGCAGACGCCTGCATTTTGATCTGGATGGATGGTGGTCCCAGTCACTACGAAACGTTTGATCCCAAGCCCGAGGCACCTGTCGAAATTCGAGGAGATTTTCGGTCGATTGCAACGCAGACTCCCGGGATACAGTTTTCACAGCTCATGACCAATCTGGCGAGTATTTCCAATCACCTGGCGATCGTACGCTCTATTCGACATGATCAAGGCAATCACGGCGCGGGGAATCACTATATGATGACCGGCGCACCGCCACGAATCCCCGTTGGCTGCGGAGCCTTTGTGAGCTTCCATCCCAGTTTAGGTAGCGTTGTTGCCCAGCAATTGGGTGCACCTGATGGGATTCCGCCTTATTTTTCTATGCCGTCAATGTCCCGTTCCGGTGGCCCGAATTTTCTAGGGGCTAAGTACGCACCTTTTGTTGTTCCAGATAATCCAACCAGTAATAGCTTTCGCGTTCGGGACGTGACATTGCCGAGTTCGATTTCAGAGTCTCGCTTCTCTTCCCGGCAGGAAATCCGTGCGAATATAGATCATCTGATGCGAATTACGGATCCGGTCGCTGGGGATCCTGCCTTGCTAAGTGATGAATTTACCGACAAGAGTTTACAGCTAATTCGTTCGCCGCAGGCGCAGGCCGCCTTTGATATTCATCGCGAAGATGAGAAAACTCGCGATGCCTACGGTCGAACCTCCTTTGGGCAACGAGCACTCTTGGCACGTAGATTGGTTGCCGCGGGCGTTCCATTTGTAACTTTGTACGAAGGAGGATGGGATCACCACGAAGATCTTTTCAAACGTTTCGAGGAAAAAGTTCCTCCTTTCGAATCGGCCATTGCTGCCTTAATTCGTGATCTGGACGATCGTGGGATGTTGGAAAGAACTCTCGTAATAGCGCTTGGAGAATTCGGTAGGACACCTAAAATCAACGAGCGCGGTGGGCGAGATCACTGGTCAAATGCGATGAGCGTAATGTTTGCTGGAGGGGGTACCCCCGGTGGACAGATTGTCGGTGCCACTGATCGACAAGGATATGCAGCTGTTGACCGAATTCTGAGTCCCGAGAATTTTGTATCCACCATCTATCGAAAACTAGGAATTGATCCCAATCAGATCCTGTACACGCCGCAAGGACGCCCCGCACATTTAGTGAGCGATGGGAATCCTATCTCTGAATTGATGGGGTGAGGAATGAACTCATTTTCTAGATTTTGCCCCTGGCAGAGTTTTGAGTTTCTTGTGTCTGTAAAAGTGATGCTTCCCTCCAAACGCCGGCATTGAAAATATGAGAAGTATCGAAACGGTTGCCACTTTTCAAATTGGTGTCAATGGACTGAGCCAAACTAATTAATGAATCGGTTGTGAATAGAGCCAAAGTTGATATGTCGGGTTTGTTGCCAAAATTAGAATTTCGAATCCGTCGCTTATTGTCAACCACGGCAATCTCGACTTGCATTTTGTGCGTAGGGTCGTTAGCAGTTGTTGATCGCGTTTGCGCTCAAATTGAGCTGCAATGTATGTACCCGGTGGGTATCGGGCGGGGAGCATCAGTCGACGTAGAAGGTGTCGGGAAATTCCCTATCTGGCCTGTTCAAGTCCATTGCCCGAATCCTGATGTCGTTGTAACTCCGCTGGAGGAAAAGGGAAAGTTTCGCGTTAGTTGTGATGCAAACGCAGCATGTAGCCTGATCTGGATTCGGATGTCCGACGAAAAGTCGATGTCCTCACTAACGCCGCTTGTTGTTGAACCACGATTGGTTAGCGAGGTAGATCCCAATGATCGAATCAAAGAGGCTCAATTTACCCAACTGCCAGCAACGGTGAGCGGCAAGCTAGAAAAGAACGAAGACGTTGATATCTTTGGAGTGGAACTGCAAGCGGGGCGAACACTGTATGCTCGTTTGATTGCCAATCAGTGGCTGGGTTCACCAATGGACGCAGTAATGCAAATCCTTGATAAAGAAGGAAATGTGCTGGTACAAAATGACGATTCTTTTGGCGTGGATCCAAGTTTGTCTTTTGTTGCTCAATACGACGCTCAATACTTTATCCGCGTGTTTGCTTTTCCAGAAACTCCTAATAGTACAATCGGCTTTGCTGGCGGCAATAACTTCGTCTACTTGCTGCGCCTGTCCAACGAACCGATGCAAGATTACGCTCTGCCCTTGGAACCTGCAGTTCACGATACAGTTCCGTTGGCTGTCGATAGTTGTGGCCAGATCGCGCGATCGAATTGTTCGAAATTGTACGAAACGGACGGAGTTCAGGGCCTCAGTTATTTCGACGGCGACCTACCAGCGATCTGGTTGCCTCTACGACCAGAAAAAAGCCTGCCATGCGCAAGCTACGTACGCATGTCAGATGAATCACAAGTGGAGTCGGTAAGCCCCCCCTGCTCTCTTTCAGGCAGGCTTATGCTACCAAGGGAAACTCATAGTTGGCCCATTCACTTGCTACAGTCTGGCAAGTTTCGCGCTCGCGTAATTTCCAGGGAGTTGGGGTTCAAGTTGGACTCGTTTCTACGCGTAATGGATCCAGAATCTAAGAATGTTCTTGCAACGAACGATGATGCTAATCGAAATCAATATGATTCTCAAATTGAATGGGAATCGCAGGCTGATCAGTGTGTCGAATTGCAGATCTCGGACCTAGCCCAATCATTTGGCCCTCACCACGCATACACGATTCAGGTCGCAATCATTCAACCTACTTTTGATCTTAGCGTCACAAAAGATTGTGTGTCTGGGGCTGCCGGAACAGAGCTTGACTTTCCAGTTGACATTGATCGTCGAGATGGTTTCAAAGATCAACTCGAAATCTATGTCGAAGGGTTACCTGAGAGCGTCACTTGCAATCCAATTCAATCGACGATGAGCGAATCTACAAAGCAGGCCAAGCTTCGGATCAAAATCGGTACGGATGCGCCGGCGGGGCATTATCCCTTTCGTGTCTATGGCTGTTACGAATCGTCAGGTCAGGATCAGCGAGCTATTGGGAAGTACCGACTGCGTTCAGCTGTTTCGGTTGATCAATTCTGGTTGACCGTCACGAGGTAGCTTTCCATGGCGGCCAATACTGAATTTGAAGGTAAGGAACGCAAAGGGATAGGTAGTGGAGTGCCCTTGCTTCTGATGCTTGTGCTCTCTTCGTATGTTGCCTATTGCTGGAATCTCGATTTTTATAATCCATTCCAACTAAGCTCCTTCAACTTGCTCTGCCTAGTCGCGCTAACCATGTATTGTTTAGGCATGGTGGTCGAGCTTGAAGAGTTGCGGGAAATGCGGCTTCGGCCGACGTGCGTATTTCTAGGGGTCGCTGCGCAGTGCACGCTGATGCCTGCGTTGGCTTGGGCGGCGACCCAATTGATTCCTCTTGAGCAAGAGCATACACTCGGCGTGATTCTAGTTGGCTGCGTACCGGGAGCCATGGCGTCGAACGTACTGACCATGACCGCGCATGGGAACGTAAGTTACTCGGTAAGTCTAACCGCTGTCGCAACATTGTTGTCACCCTTAACGGTACCCATTGCGTTATCAATCATCGGTGGCGTGACGACTGGCGGAGATCAGTTTCATCCACTGGCTACGGCTTGGACCCTTTTTGTTTCGGTTGTTTTGCCAATCATAATGGGTTTTTTAACAAAGCAGACCATTCCATGGATGCTCATGCCTGCAAAAACCGTTGCCCCCAAGATCGCGTCATTCGCGTTACTCTGGATTATTGCTTCCGTAGTACACGGCAACAGGGAACGTCTAGCGAGCGTAGGTGTGGAGTTGCTGCTGGCTCTACTAACAATTAACGTATTGGGCTACGTGGGAGGGTATTTTGTTGGTGTAATTAGTTCCATGTCCCCTGCCATGCGGCGAGCCTTGGCCTTAGAAGTAGGAATGCAGAATGCCGGTCTAGGAACAGCCTTAGCAGCCAAGCTGTTTGGAGAAAGCTCGGCGGCGCAAATTCCAACCGCTGCGTATACGTTTGGATGTATGTTTACAGGAACTGTCCTGGCCGGAATTTGGTCGCGAATAGACATTGAGACAGAATGTCACGACGCTACAGGTAAACGGCAAATTTTTTTCGCTGAATGCGATCAATCCGCCTTGTACGACAAGAAGGAAAATAGAGTAAATGACTAGATACTCTTCATGCCTTGCGTTTCTATTTTTCGTGAATGTCGTGGTGGCAGCGGAGCGACCAAACGTGTTGTTTATCGCCGTAGACGACTTGCGTCCACAAATGAATTGCTATGGCAAGGATTTCATGCGGACTCCCAACCTTGATGCCCTGGCGTCGAGAGGTGTTCTATTTGAACGTGCTTACTGTATGGTTCCCACGTGCGGTGCATCGCGCGCTGCATTGATGACGAGTGTTCGTCCGGCCAACAACCGTTTTACAACTCATTTGACTTGGGCAGAAAAAGACGCGGCAGGAAAGATACCATTGAATCGCCATTTCAAAAATAATGGATACACGACAATCAGTCTCGGAAAAGTCTTTCACCATCCCACGGACTGCACTGACGGTTGGACCAAGCCAGCGTGGCGTTCTCCTAAACCGGGTTACCAGGATGACGAAGCCAGGAAATTAGCCATCGAACAGAATAAAGCGACCTGGCCCGAAAAGAATAGTTTCAATGCGGCTCCGTTCGAGTCGTTTGAGGGGCCTGAAGAGAATTATCCCGACGTAGATTGTGCGCGGGAAGCCATCCGTTACTTGGAAGAATTTTCTAATCAGCCAGATCAACCTTTTTTTCTTGCTGTCGGTTTTCTCAAGCCGCATTTGCCCTTCAACGCACCCAAAAAGTACTGGGACTTGTATGACTTCGATTCCATCCCGATGCCCGATAACTACTTTCATCCTGAAGGAGCCCCAGTTGGAGCAGTACATAATTCGGGCGAGCTAAGGGCATACGCGGGAATTCATCCGAGAGATCCAGTCGATGAACGAACGGCTCGAAAATTGATCCATGGCTACTACGCTTGTGTCAGTTTTACAGATGCCCAAATAGGTAAGTTGCTGTCAGCTCTAGATCAGCTGAATCTCAGGGACAACACGATTGTCGTGCTGTGGGGGGACCACGGTTGGCAGTTGGGCGAACACCAAATGTGGAATAAGCATTCGTGTTTTGAGACCTCAATGCATGCCCCGTTGATGATTGTCCCACCCGCTGATTCCGCTATCCGACCAGGTAGTCGTGTTTCCTCTTTGGCGGAATTCATCGATATCTATCCCACGCTTTGCGAAATGACGGGGCTTGATGTGCCTGAACATGTAGAGGGAACAAGCTTAGTTCCAGTGATGCTGGATCCAAGGTTACCTGGAAAGCAATTCGCGATAGGACGATTTGGCGCGGGTGACACAATTCGCACCGACCGGTTTCGGTTCAGCGAGTATCGACAACAGGGCAACGTATCTGGAAACATGTTGTATGATCATGTAATGGACGACGCTGAAAATGTGAATGTTGCACCCCAGCATGCGGTGACGGTCGAAGAGCTGGCACATCTATTGAGATCCAATATGGGCAAGCCGAACCCAAAAAATAATCAGTAGGTTCACTAGGTTCAAGGACCCATGGTTTTGTTGCATGCAGGTCAACCCTTATCACTCGACGATTACTGAGCGGGACGACAAACTGGTCGCGATTGCATCGCGCGTTCGCGCTCAGAAGTGCTTGAGAGCAGTGCTTTTGCTCCTGTTAATTCCCGCTATCTACAATTACGTCGAATTTGACATGGAGGCGATTGGTTCTCAACAATTGCCAGGATTTGTTCCCCATCTTTTTCGCTCGGTCAATATCCTTGGCATGGTCGTTGGGACATTGCTGATTTGGAAAGTAGGCTTGCGAATTCTAGAGATTTTTGCCCTCGGCATTCGAACCTTCGTTGGTAGGCGGATTGAGTTTACGGCTTGGATGGATGTCTTCTACGGGTCAATTACTAACGCCGTGTGGTTGGCAGTACCCGGTTGACTTGTGTGGTGCGCATGGGTGTACGTTTATTACGAATTGAAAGCAGATTTTTTGTTTGTATCCATTGTGGCTGGTACAGCAGCCCATATCCTAACTGCAGCCTGGTATCTACCACTTGCGTATCGTTGGTGGAGCCTGTCTGAGGTTTCCAAGGAACCATGAAATTGGAGTCGGTTTTGGTTTGCGGCTAATAAGGTTTTCTAGCGCAGCCGCATGTGATATTTCTGTTCCTACCCCAATTTGTTTTTTCTGTAGCAACTTTACGTTGCAAATTGGTGTTGCAGGAATTCTCAGATTAATTTGATCGATTGATCTACCGTGCAACATTGGATCATTGGGAATTGGTTTTTTCTTGGTTTCCGGTTTGCTCTGGAGGTATTTCACTTTGCGGACTGGACCATGTAAAAACGGATCCTAATTGTCCTGAAAATAGAATGCTACGTTGTCGAGCCCCCGTGGTCGGAAAATCCATGATCGGTTAGAATTCGAAAAACATTGAGGGGCTGTGGCGAAACTGGCAGACGCGCTAGATTTAGGTTCTAGTACCGCAAGGTGTGAAGGTTCGACTCCTTTCAGCCCTACTTAATCAAAATACGCAAGAAAAACTTGCCTTCCCAAGGGTTTGCCGTAGTATTCGGTGAGCCCTTTTTTCGTGGCTCTCTTTTGGACAACGCGACCAAAACGCGACCAAAACCTATGTTACATGGCAGTTGAATGGCGAAGATTAAATATGGCGGGAATAGAACAACGTTCAGGCCGTTTTAACGTGATTTTTCGTTTCGGAGGAAAGCGGTTTGTCCGATCCCTAAAAACATCCGATGAAGGGCAAGCCATTCGCCGAAGAGACGAGATTCAAGAAACTATTGATTTGGTTGAGCGCGGAAAGCTGCAAATTCCTCTGGGAGCCGAAGTCGTTACTTTTTTGATGTCTGGAGGTAGCATTGCTTCGATTCCCAAACCACAACCCGTTTATCTCTTAAGTCAGGTTATTGAGCGCTTCTTTGACCATTTGATGCCTGAAAGCCTCGAGGTTAGCACCGTGAACTTGATGCAGTTGCATTGTCGTCACGTCCAGCGGATCCTTGGTAATACCTTCAAAATGAGCGAAATGGCGAAGTCAACTCTCGAGGATTATGCAAGAAAGCGGTCCACGGAGATATTCAGGGGGAAACGAGCTTCGGGAGCAACTATTCGTAAAGAATTAGCAACATTCCGGACCGTTTGGAATTGGGCGCATAATAATGGACTGGTTGCTGGAGATTTTCCATCGCTTGAAATCAGGTTACCTAAATCACAGGAATCGTTACCATTTCAGACCTGGGATGAAATTGAGAGGCAAATCGAACTTGGGTGTGATAATGAATTGTGGGATTGTCTGTATCTGGACATGGATCAAATTTCAGCTCTCCTACGCGATGTAACACTTGCGAACACGCTTCCTTGTATGCACGCCATGATAGCGACCGCTGCCTACACGGGCGCACGACGTTCGGAGTTGCTTAGATGCGAAATGTCGGACATTGACCTGGAAAGCAAAATGCTGCAGCTCAGGGAGAAAAAGCGGGTACGCGGAAAAAGGTCGGTTAGGCGAGTACCGGTAGCTGCTCCGTTAGAGAATATTCTGCGAGCTTGGCTTTCTATTCACCCAGGAGGCAGACTGGTGTTCTGCCATTACGGTGAACTGCCTTGGAGTCGAAGCAGAGGTAATCTAAATGGTGCAATTGAGTGGCGACAGGCATCTCATTTTTTGAGGCAAACTCTAAAGAACGGTCGATGGAAGGTGATTAAAGGTTGGCATACTTTCCGTCACAGCTTTATATCTAATTGCGCTAGCAAAGGTGTCGATCAACGGATGATTGACGCATGGGTC
>JAGQOY010000112.1 GCA_020427005.1 Planctomycetales bacterium | reverse complement strand
GATCGGGACACTAGTGGAGTCATTCTCGTCGCGAAAACCAATGCCGTTCACTTGAAAATGAGCGAACAATTCGAGCGTCGAGATGTTAGCAAAGAGTATTTCGCGCTTGTAATCGGAAATCTACAATTTGACCGTGATATCATTCGACAACCCATTGGTCCACATCCCTATCAACGGGATAAGATGGCCATTCGTCGCGATCACCCAGACTGCCGAGAAGCAGAAACTCAGTACGAAGTCGTTGACCGTTATGACGGCATTACTTCTGTACGTGTATTCCCCAAGACAGGCCGCACACACCAGATCCGAGTCCACATGGCCCATGTCGGCACGCCAGTACTTTGTGATCGATTGTATGCTGGACATTCACAGATCACACAAGGCGAACTTCAAAAACGCCTTGCTAAAAAACTCCCCCCCCACCCTCAGGACCAAGATATTATCCTCAATCGCCAAGCATTGCACGCCAGACGCATTGCTTTTGAACATCCGACAACCGGTCAGAGAATTGAACTGGAAAGTCCACTACCGGCCGATATTCTACAGGTTCAATCCATACTACAGGACCTCACCTGTTAATTCATCGTGCGATCTTGGTTAAGCATTCAGCTCAAAAACGTTTCACGCCAGATCACTTTGCGGCTTCACTTTTCAGATATGGTGCCAATCACTGACAATTGGTAATCACCGGTGGCAAACGAGCCAAACGACTCTGTAACAAACGCTACTCGTAAATCAAACTCAGCATTACCAACATCATCTGATTCTGCTTCCACTACTGTCATAACTTTTCCAAGCTGAAAATCACTTTTATCTGTCGCTTGGGATACCAACCAGGTTGCTGGCCCAGTCGCATGCTTTAGGTTCAAGCCCAGTTGTACATTGCGTTTCACGCTAGGATCGAGGGCATGTACAAACGAATCGAGCGTCGAGAACCTGACGACAATACCTAAAGAAGAATTGCCACTTACCGACCATGTCTGAGGTGGAAACGCCTGATTTGAATCGGATTCATCATGCGTAATCACCACCTCGTCTACGGGAGCGTGCACGGCAACTCGCTTGGGTACAAAAACACGGAAATTCTGTCCTTTTTCATCTCCATAGCCGGATTGGCTAAACCCTAGAATTGTAAGCCAGCAGCAAAAAAATCGTTTGCATTTCTTCATGCCACGGACTTCCCTCAAGGTCATTTTCGATATGAGACAGTTGAAAAACAGATAATCAACTGCCTGATTGGTGAGCCAAGCCGGAGCTTGATATCGCAGGCTTCAACTAACATATTCCGAGTTGCAATTCGCGCGTTCAGCTAAGTATCTTTCGCACTCAACGCTCAATCTGAAGCTACTCGAAGTCTATGCTAGTTCGCTTGGGAATGCCTTGCACAGTACAAAAATGCTCGTGGTCTAATCTGAACCAAATGCAACTGCAGCGAATATTCCGATCCTCCTGCCTATGCCGATTACGAGACCCCAACACACAACCTCAACTAGCCGCTACCATAGGATCGCCACACTATTGGCAAAATGGTAAGCCGCTGACCTTTTGGGCCACTGGCTAGAGCCCAGCCACTCACGTCTCGCGGCTCACGGAAATCAACAATTCGTTCGCTCCGGATATAAGTGCTATGAAGAGTGCAACTGGCTCAGGGAGCAAAAACTTTGTTGTACAGAGGCTCGCCTGCCATCGAATGAAACTGAAAACTTAGCGAACGATCGTCCGGCCTGTAGCGGACACCCAAAAAACCACCCCGGCTGGCAGAATAGGGGCGTTCGACACCCTCATAAAGCGGTGGTACCTCCTGAACGTGTTCATCGCTGGTAGGACCACAGCTAAACTCATGTATGTGACGGTCATTCCGCTCATCGATCGAGTGATATTGCCAATGACGATCCCCACACATCAAAATGACATTACTCATCTGCTTGTCTTTGATCCAGTCCAGGAACTGTTGTGCTTCATGCCAGAATCCATTCAAGTTTGCGTGATTGTCTCCCTTCATAATTCGATCTGGACCGACGATTGGATTGGGCGCAATGATGACTCTATAATCGGCGTCGCTTTCCAATAGCGTTTCCATTAACCACGCCTTCTGCTGCGGCCCCCACATGGATTTCTCTGGTCCATCCGGCATTTCGTTTGGTGAACGAAAATCTCGGTGTTCTAACATCCAAACCTGCAGCCCTTTGCCCCAGCGCACTGTACGGTATGTTTTTTCTCCCATAGGGAAAACTTGTTTGAAGACCTGAATTCCCTCCGCATGCGAAAGCCAAGCCACATCCAAGCGTTGATTGCCCTTAGTCTTGGTAAATCGAGCTCCCGGGTCTGCATTTTTTGGGTTAACCCACTTCCCTTCCATGTACGGGTCAGAATCATTGAAACGATAGTCGTGGTCGTCCTTCATGAAGTATCCGCCCACATGCTGATAATATTGCTGCATGGCAGGCAAACCAAACATCTTTTGATACGCCTGCCACGCTTGAGGCACATTGCGAGCTAGCCCCTCACCGTCATAGTAAACGGTGTCTCCATCCGATACGCAAAAATCTGGGCGCTGCTGCGTCATAGGAACGTAAGTCGATTCGCCACGCGTGTCCTGACATGTAGTCAAATGAAAATAGACTGGTGCGCGCGTTTTCGGGTCAGGAGCAGTTACGAAGGAATGGACTTTCGACGTCGCAACGTCTCCCGCTTCGTTCTCTCGCATATCTACAAAATAGTAGTGTCTCTGCCCCGGTTTTAGGTCAACAAGCTGAAACTGAATCGCATGATCTTCTTCAGCTCGAGCCGTCGCCCAGTCCGTTGTCCGATCCACCGAATCTTCGTCCAGCCCATACCGCAACCGCGCCTGGCCCGTTTTCCCAGCGATCAATCCATTGGCATCTTGGCCGGGCGTAGCAGTTAATCGCACAAGCACGATTGCAGAAGTCGCAGTGATTTCTCCCGCTTTTGCTCCTCCTCCTAACATGGGAGCAGCCGCCCGGCACAAGGAATTTACACTGATCAAGTAGCCCAAGAGAAATATGGGTAGCCAGGAACGATTGAACATATTATTCCCTCTCAAGGCAATGAGTTACGAACTTTTGGCAGAAGTCATTATACGACATCTGTCTCAGGAGACTCCAATCCGTAGTCTCGCAGTTTTTTGTGGAGAGTATTTCGATTGATACCCAATCGAGTAGCCGCCTTGGTTTGCACGTAGTTGCATTCGTGCATAACCCGGGCAATCAACTCCCGCTCGACTCGATTTACTACGAAGGAGTGCAGTTCAGAATTCTCGGTACCGGCATCTGCAATTCCACACTCGACTAGACTGTGAGCCAGACTACTAAAATCATTTGGTATTGTACCTGCGTTAGTCTCAAGAGGCTGAGAAATGCCACGAACCGTATCTGGAAGCAAATCGACCGTCAACTGATCACCTTCTGCCATCACGACGGCGCGTTCAACGTAGTTCTGAAGCTCTCGCACATTCCCCGGCCAACGATAACTTTGGAGAGCCTCCAAAGCATCCGGTGTTATTCGGCTCACAAAGCGATCATTTGCCTCGCAATAGTAGTTCAAGAAATGAGCAACCAAGTCTGGAATGTCTTCCACTCGCTCTCTTAACGGAGGAATCTGTATAGGTACAACATTGAGGCGCCAGTACAAGTCTTCACGAAATCTCGCATGCTGTACCTCCTGGGCAAGGTCACGATTGCTGGCAGCGATAACTCGGGTATCAACAGTAATCGTGGTGGTATCTCCCACACGTTCCAATTCGCGTTCCTGGAGCACGCGTAATAGCTTGACCTGCAGGATGGTCGACGTGCTGTTTATTTCGTCCAAGAATATGGTACCGGTGTGCGCTGCCTCAAAGCGACCTGTGCGGTTGTTAACCGCGCTAGTAAATGCACCTCGCACGTGTCCAAACAGCTCGCTTTCTAACAAGCTATCGCTCAGTGCTCCGCAATTGACTTTGACAAACGGACCCGAGCACCTACCACTGAGCCGATGAATTGCCCCGGCTATCAGCTCTTTTCCAGTTCCCGTTTCTCCTAGAAGCAACACAGATGCGTTGCTTCTAGCAACACGCTTGGTCACGTCATAGACCTTTTGCATAGCCAGGCCGGACCCGATAATACCAGCTACTGGGGATCTCTGATCCGGATGTGGCGACTGAAATCCATATGCAGGCATTTTCGGTCCAAGCAAGAGCAAAACGCAACGCAGACTTTTGGCCAATGGCGGTTGCTTCCCAGCCGACAACTTCAGCTGGTGACCTACCGACTCCTATCCTTCGCAGGAACGCCGATCGCCTCAAGATCTCAAATTCAGCGTTCTGCTCCCAGGCATTCGTTGGCCCGGATTACTCGAAATAAACGGTTACTCAAAATAAACAACAGCTTATCGAAGCGGTATTTTCTGCAATCCTCTCCCAACTTGGGGGCTCGTAGCAAACAAATTTTCCGCTCATGGCTCACAACTCTCGCGGGGAACACAGGAGTTTCCAATGGGAACCGCAGGAATCTCCCTCAATTCCGAATTCATTTTGAGAACCGCTCTAATTGTTTAGCCAGAGTTTTTTACCCCGAAGAGCCAGAAAACAAAAGAGCTTTTGGCTTAACTCACACTGATTTTGAATTCGCGAGCTTGCATGCTACTTCACGACGGGCCAAGTTCGTTTGCCGCTTTGAGCTTCCAAAACGTCCAAGACCAACCCGAGGGCTTTTACAGTCGCGGGATCGGTTGGCCCCAGTTCGTTATATCGATCGTAGGTCAATTTGATATCAGACAACGAAATCAACGTTCCGGCCTCCTGAACGTTTTTATGAAATGCCTTTGCTGCGGCCATGCGATCCAATTCAACAAGCTGTGTGTCACCCGCAATTTCGATCAACTGCCGCTGACATTCTGCCGTACCAACACCCGATAGCACGACGCACTTGTCGTTGATTCTGAATGAACTTAGCGAAGATACGAGCTGCTGCTGCCACAGTTCGACTGGGTAAAAATGGTATTGCTTTCGATCGCCAGCGATACGGGTCAAGAATGAACCTGCGTCCATTGCGAATCTAGCCCGATCGAGACTACTCAGGGGAGGTGTGTCCAGTTGTTGATACATCGCATCAACAACCGTTTTCAACTGTGCAGAATCAGATGTCAAAACCCCTAAGACAATTCCAGTCTCTGACCGTATCAACGAACGTTCGTGTTCGTATAATTCGTCCGCCAATACAGCAATCGGCAACGCCTTTCCGCCGCGAGAACCACGCAGGCGCTGCATAAGCTCAAAAACCGCCATATCAGATACGCGATCTGTTATGAAGATCAACTCCAGGGCCTCAGATTTATTTACAATGCCCATGGCACTGCGTGCAGAATACGCAAACTGTGGCGTACCGTTATAAAGCTGTGAAAACTGAGTGGCGGCCACATTTTGACGCGTTTCATCGGCGCCAATAAACAGGGCCCGTGGCCCGTCTCCAAGCGACAACATTTCTAGGGCGGTTCGAATAGCGTTTTCAGTTCCGGCAAAATCATAACTGGGATCGATTCTGTGAATCGCAGTGAGCGCCGAATATCGAATTATTGGACGTGCATCAACCAATCGGTCGCTAAGAAAATCTAGCGGTGCCAAGAATTGCCCCGCCATTACAGCGGACTCGATTCTTGCCAATCCAAGGCTTGCCGCCCCGTGCATTTGCCAAAGATCGGCCTGATTCACAACTTCTTGCCAAAATCCAGCATCCGTGGACAGTTCCTCAGGTACGGTCGATTGCTGCGCCAACTCCAACCGGGACAAAGACTCTTGGGGCGTAAATTGAAAATCCCGTTGCAAGCTAACAACTGCATGCTCCACCCAATCAGTTCGACCTGCTGAAGGTTGTCTGCTTTTCAAGTATCCTAGGCGATGCAGTCGTTCCAACACGCGGTTTTCTGGTAGTGCCGAAACTCGCTCGATCTGGGATCTGTTGCGATCCAAATGCCACACCGTATCCAGTAGTTGACTACGCTGGCCACGCAGACGCTGGTATTCCGACAACTGACTAGCAAACGCTTTCGCCAAATGTTGCCGAACACTCTCCTCATTTGGAACATGCGAATGCCTCTGCTGTAAAGCGTCCGCCAATGTTCTACGAAAATCGTCCGAAAGTGCCACGTTGAACAGATTGCCACCTAGTGTGCTATGAAAGCTGGCGCCCGGCAATTGAGCAACTGATAGGAGCGCACGTTCAACTTGCCTTGTTTCGGATAAAACACATGCAGCCTCCAACGCTTCTACCCCTACAGGTCCCATTTCAGCTATCGTAGCGGACAGCATAATGGGAGCGGCCTGAGTATCTCCGGTCAACAAGTGCTGCACGAGCGTTTCGATGGCCGTCACGCCTCCATCTTGCAATCGGAATTGTGCCAAGCGGCGCTCCGACGGTACGGCTGATGATAATTTGGCAATCTGTTGGCGAATATGTTCGGCAGAGCGAGCTAGCTGCCCTGGTGCAGCAATAATCTCCCTAGCCAATGTTTGCTGGTCCGGAGTAAGTTCACTTTCGTCCGCCAAGGTGCGCAACCAAAGCGCCCCAGGGACCCTCGCCATTTCAGCCTTTTTTTCGAGACTGAAATTAGCCTTTTGAATGTCCTCGAATAGTCGGCCAACTTCGTCCCAACGGTGAATTCGCACCATCCAGGTTACTGCGTTGGCAAAATCTTCGACGCTGCTAGGTGGTGACTCATGAAGTCGTTTGACCAGTGGATTTGTTTCTTTTGTAGCTGCCACGTCGGCGGAGGCTACAGCCTGAGTCGACGTGGTCGACTCTGCCGTACCAAACCCTTGTCCGCCAATCCCCCCCGGCATTGGTTCAACTGCAAACGGATTGTTTTCGTCAAACGGATTCTGAGACCAAGCAATGGAGCTTAGCGCCAGGACCACGCACGTAGCGGCAACCAGTACTTTTGGATTTTGCATGTCTGTAAATCTAGGTGTAGGCAGACCGCGCCAGGCCGTAAATCGGCGTATGACGAAAGGAATCAATTGGTTATTGTAATTGCTCCGACCAGTACAGGATCTGTTTCCGCACCTGGTCCGGGCAACTAGACCCGTAACTTTGGTACGCCTTTACCGCTTTTTCCACTCCTAAGACTTGCCGAATCGCAATATCGAGATCCGGTGATGCAGATTTTAATTGCTCCTCTGACAAATCTGCCAGCCTAGCACCGCTCTGTTGTGCAATTCCGACCAGTTTTCCAACTAAATGATGGGCCGTTCGTTGGGGTAGTCCCTTTGCGATAAGATGCTCCATCAAAGTGGTGGCATCCAAATAGCCTTGATCTAGCCGGCTAGAAATACTTAGCTTCTGTAACTGAGCCCCTTCGACAATGGGAACCGCCAATTCCAGGCAGGCCTGAACGGTTTCAAACGAGTCAAAAAGTGCTGGCTTATCCTCCTGCAGGTCCCGGTTGTATGCCAATGGTAGACCTTTGACTAAAACTAGCAAAGTTTGCAGATTGCCGATAACTCGGGCCGATTTGCCGCGAGTCAATTCCAACGTGTCAGGATTCACCTTTTGCGGCATGATCGACGAGCCAGTGCAAAACTGGTGAGGTAACTTGATGAAACCAAATTCGACCGTGGACCATAAGATCCATTCTTCTGCCCAACCACTTAAGTGCCCTGCAATTAACGCCAAAACGAAGGCGCTTTCTAACACAAAGTCTCGATCACTACTAACGTCCAGGCTGTTTCCCGCTACACCTTCAAATCCAAGCTCTCGCGCCACAAGGTGGCGATCAATTGGCAAAGTGGTTCCCGCGCATGCCGCGGCTCCCAACCCACAAACATTGACTCTTCGCCGACAATCTGACAACCGGCTGCGATCTCGGGCCAACTTTTCGATGTAACACAACCAGTAATGAGCAGCCAACACGGGCTGTGCACGCTGCATATGTGTGTATGCCGGAACAATGATCTCAAAATCTTGCTCGCATCGCCCCAAAAACGCCCGTTGTAAATCCGCCAAAAGGCCATCGATTCGGTCAAGTGCATCTCGAATCCAAAGGCGAAAGTCCGTATTTACCTGGTCGTTTCGACTGCGAGCAGTATGCAATTTGCGTCCAACATCTCCCAAACGCTCGATCAATGCACTTTCTATATGCATATGAATGTCTTCGAGCTCGGGACGAAAGACCATGCGCCCTGCTGAAATCTCCGATTCGATTTCAATTAAGGCGACTTCGATCTGTGAGAATTCGTCATTCGAAATTAAGCCTTGCGCAGCCAACATGCGGGCATGGGCTATGGATCCTCGAATATCGTGTTGGTAAAGTCGGTAGTCGAAGCTAATGCTCTCTCCGAAAGCTTCGAGTCGCTTGTCCGTAGCAGCTTGAAAAACACCGCTTCGGGATGGTGAGGCCGTCAAGTGATAATACTCCTGATCCAAGGAAAAAAACGATTGGCCGCGTATTTTTCAAGCTGAACAGGATTGGCCCTCCCCTCGCTGTCGCTCGATCCTCCCAAACTTCCTCGCGTTGCTCGGATTGGTAGGGTTAGGCCTCTACCTTGGCAACGCCTTATCTTGGAACTTTGCGCGGCACCAGCAGGGAATACGGTTGGCCAAGTAAACCCCCGCGTGGCTATTATAATTGTAGGTAGGATTATATGAGCGAATAGACGGACATGAGAAACAGGGGTATTGGATGTCTAGATGGAAGTGGGCCATTCTCATTGGCGTACTGGTAATCGGCTCGCGTAGCCCGAACGATTCTGGTCCAAACTGCGTACGCTGTTGTGTGCTTGAGCCACGCCCTGGAAAACCACCGGACTGCGAACCTGTCCGCACACTTGATTGGGAATTTCGCGCTCAGGACTTTCACCGCTCATGGAATGACGCAGCCGAACTTCTGGAAGATCATCCGCAAACTACATCGATGGACTCATCAGACGTACACCCAACTCGAAACCACTACTCAAGAAGCGGGGCTCGCCCGATTGTTTGCCCCGTAGCCGAGGGCGCAGGCGTAGGAACTTAACATGAACCGTCGCCTACAGCTTAGGGTTATACAGTTATGCGCATATTACATCTAATTGGCTCTGTCCAACTAACGACTGGCCGCTAAAGTTACGGTTGTCGGCAAGTTTGAAAATGGGGCGTACGGTTAAACGTTTCATCGCGTGAGACACTTGCCCATGGAGAATCCACTTCTTCAGATCAACCATCCGCTGCCCAACGTCCCGTTCGGCTCACGGGACGTACTTGAAATCCTATTCAGCCTGCTTATCCGTGTAAGTACCTCTTGCTGAACGATTCCTATTGTTCTGCCATGTTCCCTACTAATCCTGATTTGCGATCCTAGCCGGATCTATCCAACAAACATGACTAGAAGGAAAATGCCTAGGCTGGCAACTAGCAATAGACTGCCAAGGCAACCACCACGTTTTTGAGATTGAATACCATGTTTCTGCTGCAGCGCATCGATAGCGATCTTGGCATCCATGAGTGAAGAATTGTAATACGACCGATAAACCTTAATGGCCTCAATTTTCTCCCCCGCCGTCAAGTGCTCTAATATCTTATCGATGGCTTCTTGCTCAGAAAGTTGAGTTGAACCCCGAGCAACATCCGCAGAACCTGCCTGCGATTCTGACAGACTGCTGCCCGGTGAATTGCCAACAACCGAATCGACTGGAAACAAATCCTCTACAGCTTGCTTGGCTTCTGCCAATCCACAGCCATGTACGTCCTTGTAGAGTTTGACGGCCGCAATCTTATTGCCTTGCTGCATCAATTCTGCGATCTGCTGGCGTAGGTGATCATCCACGTAAGAAATTCCTCATGAAATGTTCTCTTTGAAGGTGCGCGATTAGGAACTATGAGCCAAACGAAGTAAGGCGTCGCAAGGCCTTGGAGTAATATTCGAGACCCGGCCGCTCACGTGTCACGACTCACGTCCGGTGATAAATTCGAGGTCACAATCGCGCACATGCATTAGGTTTTGTTCAGTTGACTACTTCAATTCAGTTTGGCGCACGACTTAATTCTTCCATGATCTGCGGACCGTGAAGCGGTGCCTCACACACTGAATCTTGACATCGAAACAACGTCACCGATCCCAAGGGCCGCTTGCCTGAGAGCATCGGGCAAAGTTCCACCAAGCGATCTAACTCCATGGAAGATTCTACGGCAATGGTCAAGCTAGTGGGGGCAAGCGTGAGCAGCAATCTCGCTTTTGCGGCCTGGAATTCAGCCGAATTTTCAGCTGGTGACAAAAGTATCTCTTCTCGATACGGTGCCTGCGACCGCTGCAACGCCCGTAAGGCCTGCCCGGACGCTTGAGGCGAGCTACTCATAACGCCAGCTAAACTCGTCAAAACCCGCTCAGACGCCTGTCGATAGTCTTCTCTTGATGTCAGACGCGAAAGATTCCAAAGAGCAAGGGCTGCCATTCCGCTTGCACTGGGAACACTGCTATCTGCTACATCTTTACTGCGAGCGATCAGTTCCTCGTGTGTGTGTGACGTAAAGAACAAACTTCCATCCGTATCTTGGAAATCGGTTAGCACGATATTGGCTAATTCGGTAGCCCACTCTAAATACTCGGCTCTACTGTCTACCTGAAACAGGGCTAATAGTGCCTGAATCAGATAACTGTAATCGTCCAAATAGCCTGACAAACTAGCTACACCTTGTCGCCAGGTATGATGCAATCGCCCATCGGAATCTCGCATATACTTGCGCAAGAACCTTATGTTGGTGCGAGCTGCCTCCAGATATTTCAGCTCGGACGTCGCTCGGTAACCATGAACCAATGCCTCGACCATCAGTGCGTTCCAACTGAGCAATACTTTGTCATCCAAGCCCGGGCGCACGCGTTGATTGCGGACTGCCAACAATTTCTGGCGACTAGCCTCCAACCGCTGATTCATCTCCGGCAAGGCAATTCCCAGCTCTCGGCTCAGTTGCTCGAGCGGTTTGGGGAGGTTGAGGATATTGGCATGCTCAAAATTTCCCGCATCGGATACGTCATAACAACTGCAGAAGAAAGAAGCTTCCGTTCCAAGAATAGCCTCAATCTCAGATTTTTGCCAAACATAGAACTTGCCTTCGACACCTTCGCTGTCGGCATCTTCGGTGGAGTAAAAGCCCCCCAGTTCATGCGTCATATCACGCAAGACGTAATCCAGAGTCTCGCGCACTACCTGCGCATAGGGCTCCGTTCGCCACAATCGGTAAGCATCGGCATATACGACTACCAACAAAGCATTGTCATACAACATTTTTTCAAAATGCGGCACCAACCATCGAGCATCCACGCTATATCGTGCGAATCCTCCACCTAAATGATCGTATATCCCGCCTTGCCGCATTTTGTCGAGAGTTAGTTCAATCATATTTCGTCGATTGGCCGAGCCACTGAGCGAATCCATCTCCACCAATAATGAGAGATCCATGGCGTGCGGAAACTTGGGAGCAGTGCCAAATCCGCCGTGCTTGGCATCGTGGTTTCGCCATAACCAATTGTCAGCCTGGGCTAGCCATCCACTATCCAGCTCAGTAGCGTCTGTAGACGGTCCAGCACAAGACTCTTTCAAGTGCTGAGTAATCTCCTCACTCTGAGACTCCAATTGATCTCGTCTATTTTCCCAAGCATCAGAAACAGCTAGCAGCACTTGTCCGAAACCGGGACGACCATAGCGACTGTCAGGAGGCCAGTAAGTGCCTCCATAAAATGGCTTGCGATCATGATTCAAAAACACACTCATAGGCCAACCGCCACTACCGGTCAGCATTTGCACTGCCTGCATATAGATCTGATCAACGTCGGGACGTTCCTCTCGATCTACTTTCACGCATACGAACCTTTCGTTCATGATGGCTGCTAGTTCAGGGTTTTCGAAGCTCTCGTGTTCCATCACGTGGCACCAATGACAAGCTGCATAACCCACCGACAGAAAGATGGGTTTATTTTCTCGCTTGGCTCTGTCAAATGCTTCCTGCCCCCAAGGATACCAGTCAACCGGATTATCTTTGTGTTGCAACAAGTACGGGCTAGAACTGTTGGCAAGCCGATTAGGCATTTTGAGGCCCTCAAATAATGTTAAGATGCAGTGATTCGCACGAAGGTTCGAATTGGAAATCGCTCAGCTTCTAGTTGAGCCCTATTACAAAGTTTCTCGACTTAGTGATTTTTGCAATAACTTGCTGGCATCGAGTCAAAAAGCTTGTTAGGTTGTTCCACTTAGGCGGCCAACCACTTCTTCAAAATCCTGAAATAGGAGTTCTCACATGCAACGTAGCACACGCAGAAGTTTTTTGAAGACCAGTTCCATGTTAGGTAGCGGGCTTGTTTTAGCAGGCACACAGGCATCTCGGCCGGTTTGGGGAGCCAACGAGCGGCTGCGAATTGGTGTGATTGGACTTAACGGTCGTGGAAAGAACCATATAGATGGCTGGCTTGGTCAGTCCAATGTCGAGCTGGCGTGGCTCGTTGATCCAGATCAAAAAGTTCTCGACAAAACACTAAAGCTGGTGGCGGATAAGACAAACGGTAGCCACCATCCTCAAGGAGTGCGAGATGTTCGTCGGGCCCTTGAAGATAAGAATCTGGATGCCATTTCTGTGGCCACGCCGAACCATTGGCACTCGCTGATCACGATTTGGGGAGCCCAGGCTGGAAAACATGTCTATGTAGAGAAACCTATGAGCCATGACGTAGTTGAAGGGCGCATCTGCGTGGAGGCACAAAAGAAATACGGTGTAGTCATTCAACACGGCACACAAAGTAGAAGCAATGCAAAGATTGCCGGTCTGCATGCAGCTATTCATGCAGGCAAGTTTGGAAAACTAAAAATTGCCTATGGGTATTGTTGCAAACCCCGTGGTTCGATCGGCGACAAACCCACTGGCTCGCCACCTTCGGAATTGGACTGGAACCTGTGGCGCGGCCCGGCGCAGCTGGAGGATTTTCATGGCAATTACGTGCACTATAACTGGCACTGGTTTTGGAAAACCGGCAATGGGGACATGAACAATCAGGGCACTCACCAATTGGACATTGCTCGTTGGGCCATTGATCCGGACCAAACTCACCCGACACGGGTAATGGCCCTCGGCGGTCGATTCCAGTGGAATGATCAGGGAGAGACTCCCAACACGATGTTCGCTGTTGCCGAGTATCCGAATGGACAACAGGTATTCTTCAATGTGCGCAACGTAGACTACGATGGTTACCAACGCCAAGTCACTAACGAGTATTATTTTGAAGATGGTGGATACATCTCGGATAACCGCTACTTTGCCAAGGGTTCCAAAAACGGCGAGCCACTGCAAATATCAGACGGCCCTGTAACCCCGGGCGGAAACTGGGCCGCATTCGTCGCCGCTTGTCGCGCTAATGACCCTTCGATGGCCAATGGCAATGTAGTCGATGCGCACTATGCCAGTGTATTGGGTCATTTGATGAACAACTCGTATCGTTTAGGAGAAGATCTTCCGTTTAACTCCCAGGCCGGTCGATTCGGTGATAATGCGGAAGCGGTTGAACACTTTGGTAGATTGCATGCAATCATGAGCCGGGGAGTCGGAATTCCTGCTGAGGGCAATCACTATACAGTGGGTCCCTGGCTGACATTTAATCCCGATGCTGAGCAGCATACAGGTCCCAACGCAGAAGCGGCTAATCGCCTCCTGAAGGATTCAAATCGCAAAGGCTTTGAAGTGCCTACTATTAAAACAGTCTGAGTCGCATTAGGAGTCGTTCGACAGCAGGAGTCCGCTTTAGTAGTAACAGTAGGATAAGCATCCAGCGTTGAAAGGGTATCCTACTGAGTTCCTGTCAACAATTGTTGAGCGACTACTTAATTCAATCCCCGAGCAGAACTCTGAACCCGCGGATCACTAGCGGCAATCATGTGGTCACCGTGAAATTGGATACCCTGCGCAACCGCCGCAGCGCGAATTCGTGAAACATTGTGCCCGCGGTCGATCACGCCTTGTACCACCTCTTCAGGCACGGCTGTTTCCAATACCGCTTGATCTGGTGACCATTGATGATGTACGCGCGGTGCCTCAACAGCCTGATCGATTGTTTGCCCAAGATCCAAAACGCGCACTAGGATCTGTAGCACGCTCGTAATAATTTTTGGTCCACCCGCCGCACCACAGGTTACGACCGGTCGTCCCGATTGATTATCCGTGACAATAGTTGGACTCATGCTCGATAACGGACGTTTACCGGGCTGTACGGAGTTTGCTTCAGAACCAACTAGTCCAAACGCATTCCGCACTCCCGGAGCAATACTAAAGTCGTCCATTTGATTATTGAGAAATACACCCGTACCAGGCACAACCATTTTGGAACCAAACGACGTATTTACCGTTTGAGTGAGGGCGACAATATTCCCCTCTCGATCTGCTGTAGTCAGATGAGTTGTGTGCTTGGGTTGTCCAAACAATTCGATCGTCGCATTAGGTGGAACTCCATGGCTTTCGATTGCTATTGCACGACTGAGGTCGATCCGACTTGCGCGCTGCCTTAAGTAATCTGCGTCCACTAGACCTCGTGGTACCTGAGCAAAATCGCTGTCTCCGAGCCAATAGGCGCGGTCGGCCATGGCCAGCTTCATAGTTTCCAACAGCAAGTGAATCCCCTGAGCTGCCGATTTTGAAAAAATCTCATGCACATCAAAATTGCTCAATATGCCCAACATTTGTGCGATATGAATTCCTCCGGAACTTGGCGGCGGAAATCCGAACACTTTATTTTCTCGGTACTTCGATTCAACTGCATCTCTTGAAAGGGCTTGGTACTCGGCAAAATCACTTTCCTTCAATCTGCCACCAGACGAACGCATGAGATCTGCCGTTCGACGAGCAAATTCCCCCTCATAAAACCAGCCAATTCCCTGAGAAGCAATCTGGCGAAGAGTATTGGCCAAATCTGGCTGCCGTAGGGTCGCCCCCGCGGCGTGTGGTTTGCCATTTGGATCAAGCAGGATTCGGGACGAATCTGGAAAAAGCGCGATACTATCGGTCACCGATGCCAATACTCGTGCATAGTTGGCTGGTATCGCAAATCCATCTTCCGCAACCTCTGCAGCCCGCAGCAGACTGCTTTCCCAATCGAGCTTTCCAAACTCGACCGTAGCTCTATGCAACCCATGTAACAAGCCGGGGACGCCGGCAGCCAATGGTCCAGTTTGGCTGAGCGAGGGATCGGGTATGCCTGCCCGAAAAAACATATCTTGCGTAGCGGATTTGGGTGCCGTTTCACGCCCATCAATTGCGTGAACAGTTCCATTTGCCCTCCGTATTAGCAGCAGTCCGCCCCCGCCCAAACCAGAGTTATGGCCATCCACTACCGATAACATCAGCGACGCGGCCACAGCTGCATCGATTGCATTTCCTCCTAATCGAAATGTTTCGATGGCAGCTTGGCTCGCCAGCGGATGAACAGTCGCTACTACTGCTTCGGAACTTGAGGCCGTAGTGCTCCTATTCTTGTTAACAGTAGCTGATTCCTGACCAGGACAGAACTGCCACGCAGTACTCGTCAGTAGTGTTGAAGCTGGAATAGTTGCCGACAGCTTTAGAAAGCTTCGGCGATTGGCGCGATCAGTTAACATAATGTGGCTTATAAGTCCTAGAACTTTCAAAAGTTCAGAATCATGGCAATCGACACTGGCAGTATTCTAGAGCGATAATCGGCCAGCTGTTGCGTTTTTTCGTTCCATTGATACTGGAAGTCGTTGAAAATGTACGGTTTTCGCCCTTTCAGAAAGCATTTACAAACGACAAAAAAAACGCTGGGATATACACGTTAACTCGAAAAACTAGGTGATGGGCGAAACGGTATTGCTTGCTTGCGTTGCGGGTTACTTTTTCAGCTGCTTGCCATTGTAAGTCACGCGTCGCATTTTCATGGTTATATTGATAGTCCAGGGATACCCGGTTGATCATTCCGTTTCAGTCGATCCCTACTGCCCGCCAATTAGTTTTTGCCGATTCTTTCGGGAACATCTCATGCGAAACACCTTCATCTGCACAGCTTTTATTAGTTTGGTGCAATTCCTTGGATTGGGAACCGTTCGCGCAGATCAGATGCAACCTGCCGAACCATATGTATTGGGATACTTTGGACAACTCAGTTACGTGGCCGGAGACGTTCTCGAACTCCACGTATCTTCCAGTAATCCGCTTGTAGCGATTCAAATCGACCGTATCGGCGCTCAGAAGCAGAGAGTTGTTAGTCAGCAAATCTCAGATTGTGTTTCACACCCAATTCCCGATCGAGCTTCATCGGAAGGATGCAATTGGCCAACATCGTGGACGATTACTTTGCCACCAGACTGGGAAAGTGGTTACTACGAAGTACAACTACAGGCCGGAGAGGCTCGCAGCAGCACATTTTTTGTCGTACGTGCTCAACAGCCTGGACAAACCTCAAAAATCCTTCTGCAATTGGCCACAAATACTTACAATGCCTACACGAATTGGGGCGGGCATTCACTTTATGGCTACCATGATCGAGACGGAATCCAGGGCCATCGCGTTTCTTTTGATCGACCAATCAGCTCGCAATTTGATCGCTGGGAAAGCGACTTTGTAAGGTGGGCAGAAAGTGAGGGTATCAAGCTCGAATATGCGGTCAATAGCGATTTGGAATTCCGACCTGAGATCCTTTCCGGCTATCAATTGGTACTGAGTGTTGGCCACGATGAATATTGGTCATCTCCTATGCGAGATCATTTGGAAAGTTTTATTGGCGATGGTGGCAATGTAGCTTTTTTCAGTGGCAACACATGCTGTTGGCAAGTTCGTAGCGAAGACAATGGTCGAGCCTTAACATGCTGGAAGCAGTGGTTTAACATGGACCCGCTGTACCGCGTCGGCGAACAAAGGTTACTCAGTACACTGTGGAGCCACCATGCCGTCGGTCGGCCTGAAAATGAATTAACTGGAGTAGGGTTTTTGTGGGGCGGCTACCACCGCAGTCATGGACAATTCATGGATGGGCCTGCATCCTACATCGTACATCAACCTGACCATTGGCTGTTTGCAGATACAAAGTTACAGCGCGACGATCGATTTGGTGGCAAGGACACGATTGTGGGCTACGAATGCGACGGATGTGAGCTTCAATGGAATGACGGTTCACCCCGCGCCACCGGGCGAGACGGAACTCCCAAGTCTTTTGAGGTACTGGCCACTTGTCCGGCTCGTTGGGCACCCGGTGATAGCTACTGGTATGATCAATTCCCAATGGATCGTGAGGGCGCGGCCGTGTTGGGCGTTTACCAACGGGGTGGAACTGTCATCACGGTTGGAAGCACCGATTGGGCGCATGGATTGAAAGGGCGAGATCCTGCGGTCATGCAAATTACTCGCAATGTGCTTAATCGCTTATCCAATAAAGACTTGAAAAGTACTGCAAAGGAATAACCATGCACGCATTCTTCAGCATGCGACCTGGTCAGTTGTGGCTGATTTCAATGCTCGTCTCCCTATTCGGCTCGAGCCCGGTTTGGTCGCAGTCGACAAACGAGCATCAAATCTCCTACCAGTCTGCACATCAAAACGGTATCCAGTTTGACATCCTGGATGGCCTAAAGCTGGAAGTAGCATCAACCAACGAACTCGTCCACTGGCCTATTATGGCCGATTGGGATCCTCAAGGACGTTTGGTTGTGGTGGAATCTGGAGGAACTAGCAAACCGATTGTCGAGCATAACAAACTCGAACTTCATCGAATCGTGCGATTGCTTGACGACGACCACGATGGAGTCTTTGATCGCCGAATCCTGGCGGCGGAAAAATTGCCGTTCTGCGAAGGCGTGCTAAGCATTTCAAACTATTTATTAGTTGCTGCGCCGCCACACATTCTTAAACTAACCGATAGCGATGGAGATGGATATTGCGAGCAACGAGAAATCTGGTTTGATGGCCAAACAATCACCGGATGTGCCAATGATTTGCACGGTCCCTATCTAGGACGAGACGGGTGGGTCTATTGGTGCAAAGGAGCCTTTGCGGAGCAGACACATGACTTGTTAGGGGGCGGAAAACTACTAGATAGTGCTGCCCATATTCATCGCCGCCATTTGTCAGGCGGACCCATTGAACCGGTAATGAGCGGAGGCATGGATAACCCTGTTGAAACGGTGTCTACTCCTGAAGGAGAGCGATTTTTCACAAGTACATTCCTGCAACACCCAGGGGATGGATTGCGAGACGGGATCGCACACACCGTGCTGGGAAGTGTCCATGGTAAAGATCAGCGAGCCATCGTGGGCTTACCGCGCACCGGACCATTGCTTCCAATCACTGTTCATTTGGGGCCTGCAGCACCCAGTGGATTGGACTGTTTGCCTGCCAGCTGGCTACCCAACAGACAACTGACCTCATTCCCGGCAGATGGAAGTATGTTGGTGGCTAGCCAGTTTAATATGCACAAAGTCTCCGGGCACGTCTTGGTACCCAAGGGGGGCAGTTACGAGACGCTGAACCTGGACCTGTTGCGGACTGAACAGATTGACTTCCACCCGACGGATATTATTCAATGTCCCGACGGTAGCCTGTTGGTCATCGATACTGGAGGTTGGTACGACCTGTGTTGTCCCACTTCGCGCGTGGATCAAAAAACAGCCAGCGGTGGCCTGTACAGACTACGGGTATCTTCATCAGATGGCGGCAAAGGCGAACCTCAGAACTTCGCGGCCTGGCAAGCCACTAGTTCTGAAAACTGCGTTGAGTACATTGATGACCCACGTCCATGGGTCGCTCGGGCGGCCCTGCTTCAACTAGCTTCGTCGCGATCGAAGTCGGCAATCGATCAACTAAAGCAGCGTTTACAAGATCAACAATCTTCCGTCTCGAAGCGTTTATCCGCTTTGTGGGCGCTCAGCAGTATCGGCGATAGCAATGCACTCTCCATAATCGCGAGTGCACTAACCACCGATTCTCCGGAGTCAATCCAACATGCTGCTTGTCATGCAGTTTCCTTGCATCGCTTTGGCCCTGCCTTACCAAGGCTAGTTGAATTGGCGAATAGCACCTCTTCACCTCAGATAGCACGCGCCGTATCCGAATCGATAGGTCGCATCGGAAATAAGGCCTGTGTGGTTGTGCTGATGGACCTTCTTGGACGATTCAGCGAAATCGTCGCAAGCGACATTGTACTTGCGCATTCCATCACTTATGCATTAATGGAGCTGAAAACCACCGAGGAATTCACTGCTTATTTGCAGTCTCCGCATGATTTGCAGCGACTGGTAGCCCTAAGAGTTTTGTTTCAGCTTGATGGCCCCGCGAGCATTCCTGCAGACTATCTGAGTGATGCCCTGTTAAGCGCGAATGACAACCTAGCAACCTTAGCGCGCGACATTTTGGCCATGCAGGACAATTCATCGCCCGCTACATTTACCGCGATGAGCAAAGTCATAGATCAGCGCCTTGGTGGCGGTCAATTCCTACAGCCGCTACTGGCAGCTTGGCGCGAGCATCCGGAGACCCTAGCTTGGGCAACCGAACAATTACACAATACCTCCCTCGATAATAAACAAAATTTCTCCCTTTTTCACTTTATGAACGGAGAAGAATTGCCCGCAGCTTGGGTCGACTATTGTTGCCGAAACATCGTCAACAATACTGAGGCCACAGCTGCTTGGTTATCCGGGATGAAACTGGACCAGCCTCCTGCGACGATCCTAGTGCGAGAAATTCAGGAGCGTCTAGCTGCTGAAACTGATGTTAGCGTGCTAGAAAAGCTTCTGCGTTGTTTACCGACCAAATCGAAAATCGCAGATCCCTTGCTTGCTCATCTGCTAGAAAAAGGTGTGTCACTAGGAGCGTTGGAGCGATTGGAATTATCACCAAGTCAGGCGCAAACGGTTCTCGAGTTGATTGATACTACACTACCGCGCGACCTGGTTTCTGTTATTGGCAGTATTGCGTCTGCCGCTGACGACTCAATCGACGTTCGGCTGTTCTCTAAGTTGCTACAGATACCTGCTGCCCGCACGCTGGCCGTAGATCAAGTAAACAATATTTACCGTCATCGATCTGCAACTTTGCGGGAATCGATTAAATCCACCATGGAACAACTGTCTGCTACTCCGAAAGATATTGAGGTTCAAGTGCAAACCTTGCTTTCTCAATTACCTCAAGGGAATGCAGCCCGAGGGCTACAGGTTTTTCGCAGCGCAAAGGCCACCTGCTCTGCCTGCCACCGCATGGGGTACTTAGGAAACAACATTGGCCCTGACCTGACACGTATCGGAAGTAGCCGTACGCGCGAAGCCTTGCTGGAAGCCATGGTTTTCCCGAGTGCACGATTGGAACAGAGCTACCAACCTTGGAAGATCCTAACTGCCGACGGCAATGTCTACAATGGACTTATTAAACGGGCCGATGAGTCGGAAGTTGAGCTGCAATTGAGCGCCGATAAAAGCATCCGAATTTCCCGTCACAACATTGAACGTGAAGAACCAAGTTCCGTTTCCATTATGCCAACAGGAATCGCAGAGCTCTTGACGCCTCAGGAGATCGCCGACGTACTGGAATGCTTGCAGGCTGCGCGCTAGCAGGGCTTGGTTGACTTAAACTGAGCAACTGTCTTTTAATTTCGTGTTTCTGCGTAGTGATTTGGAATAACACTCCGGTCGGCAATGTCTTTAATTGCAGCGACAAATGGCTAATCACTTGCCGCAAGTTGCCATTTAGGAGTCGCGAGTATTACGTCTCAAAGCGAGGAGATCGAGCGATGTCAGCTTTGCGCTGAGTGACAAGCATTGGGCAACGCCGAATACATCTAACTTTCGAGATACGATACCCGCTGAGTTAACTCTTCGACGGCCGCTCGCAACACGGCGACCTCCTCCCGGAGGGTCGCCACTTCACTTTCCAGCCCTGTACGTTCGTGTCTTTGGCTGGTTTCCCCGCTTGTCAAGAAACTGGGCTCATCCCCAGTATGATTGGCGAAGCCTTCGCGTAACGAAGCCAATTCACCTGGTTGATAGAGGTTATGTGTTACTACTTGCCCGCGCCCGACTGGAGTCAAAGAAATCACGAGCCCCTTGAGCATCAATTGTGCAAGAATATCTTGCAGTAT
Organism: Planctomycetales bacterium; assembly: GCA_020427005.1. Classification (GTDB taxonomy): domain Bacteria; phylum Planctomycetota; class Planctomycetia; order Pirellulales; family Pirellulaceae; genus Aureliella. Next base: position 1,366 of record JAGQOY010000112.1, on the reverse strand, counting down.
TCCCAATTCAGCAATCGCTTCAAAACGACTTGCTCGAGTGCGCAATTCGCCAATTGTTTGTTCACCGCGCAAAAGCAGTTCTGTCATTACGGCTGCCTCGACGCCTCGCACACCCAAATAGTCATATCCGTAATGACGATACTTGGCCACGCGTCCACCTCCGTGGACTTCAGCAACTACACCTAGCTGACGCAGCTCAATCAGTACGTCCTCCACTTGCTCTGAAGTTAGATTCAGAATTGGATGGCGATTACTTTTCTGATTACAACCCGTCACTAATCCATTCAGCGAAAGTGGATAAACATCGGGCGTCGTACGAGCCTTTTCCATAAGCACACCCAACACTCGACGCTGTCGAACTGAAAGTGGCTTCACCTCCTTGGAAACCGCCTCCGAAGCTGCATTGGATAAGTTAGTCTCGGTCATAATCAATACTCCATGTTGAATAACACATTCGCCCGTCGATAAATGACACGGCATTGCAGTATCTACAGACCATTCTAATCTTTTATTCGTAGCGACATCTGCTGATAAGGCAGTAGTATTCCTCCATCGATCGACAGAGTCGTACCAGTAATATACTCACTACCGGAATCGCATAAGAAGACGACGCCTCTGGCAATCTCATCGGGCCGAGCAAGCCGCCCCCAAGGAAGTTGCGAACCCTCTCTCTGCAACTGTTCTTCACCAAAGAATTTCCGTTCGCCGGGCGTGTCGGTCCATCCAGGGTGGATCAAGTTGACACGAATACGATATTGAGCTAACTCACAGGCCGCTGTCCGCGCCATTTGGTCCACGGCTGCCTTCGCCATGTTGTAAGCCATGGCTCCAGGAATAGCGAGAAAAGCATGCGGCGAACTAATGCAAACAATGGATCCTCCGCGCCCAGACGAAATCATGCTGTTCGATACCGCATGCAAGAAGTTGAACGGCCCCCACATGCAGACATCAATGGTCTTCTCAAAGCCAGCCAGGTTGGCTTTATAAAAAAGCTCGCGATCACTAAAGGCCGCATTGGTTACTAGGAAATCAATTGAGCCAAATTCCTTCGCCACTTGGCTCACTAGTTCATTTACAGCGGCGCGGTCCGTCACATCTGCTAAGGCAGCAGTTGCAGATCCGCCTCGCGACCGAATGCTTGTCAGCACTTCGTCTGGAGGATTGATGTCATTTACAATCACGTGCGCTCCTGCAGCTGCCATCGCCTCGGCGCAGGCCGCGCCAATCCCCCGAGCGCCACCGGTTACAATTGCAATCTTGCCGTGAAAATCTTGATTGGACTGGATTTCGGACATGGATATGAAATTCCTAGCGTCAACGCCTGCAAAATGTGAACTTAATTTAGCAATCACCTAGGGAGTTGGCC
>JAGQOY010000111.1 GCA_020427005.1 Planctomycetales bacterium | reverse complement strand
CCTATTTGGGCTTGAAGATATCGATCGATCCAAAAGTAGTTGCCGAGTTGTTGGCGGATGGTTCATCGGTTGGTGCTTCGAGTCCATCGGCGAGCGGTTTTGTCGTTACCGCCGCTCATCCGCAATTGCTGGAGGCCGTATCGCGTTTAGTAGGTTTGCTTGATGAGCCACATGATATCGGACGGTTGGCACCTCTCATTCAGCGTGAGATCACCCATCGCGTCTTGACAAGTTCACAAGGGATGCGACTACGCCAGATTGCACTTGCTGGGGCGCCCGCATCGCGAATCGCCGAGGCTATTCGCTGGCTAAGGGGCCACTTTGCAGAGCCACTGCGGATTGAAACTCTGGCAGGCAAAGTTGGGCTGAGTACATCGACGTTTCATTTGCACTTCAAGAACGTGACGACGATGACACCGCTTCAGTACCAGAAACGTATGCGTCTGCAAGAAGCTCGCAGCTTGATGATTGGTGAAAAGCTAGATGCCGCCACTGCTGCATATCGAGTCGGCTACGAAAGCCCATCCAGTTCAGTCGCGAATACCGCCGCCAGTATGGCGCTTCGCCGCGACAAGATGTGGATGCAGTCCTAGCTGCGAATTTGCAATCTTAGTAATACCCAAGGCTGCACAATCAGCTCGGAGTGCCATCATGACGGTTTTTAACTGAAAAGAGACATAATCAACAGAAGAAAAGCGTTGTTACAAATGACTACAGGATCTTTTGCTGTTGGCGGATTATCAACGCTGCAAGCGAATGCGGAAACATTACCCCACACCGAGACGATGCCGGCGTTGTTTGTCGGACATGGCAGTCCAATGAATGCAGTCGAGGAGAATCAGTTCGTTCGCGGCTTTCGCCAAATGGCGGCGAATATCCCCAAACCAAAAGCAATCCTGTGCATCTCGGCACATTGGTTTACCGAAGGTTCCAAAGTCACGGCCATGCCGAATCCCAAGACGATTCATGATTTCGGCGGATTTCCAAAAGAACTTTTTGAGATCGAGTATCCTGCTCCAGGCAACCCTGAGCTGGCGGGACTGACAGCTGAATTGGCAAAACCCGCAACTGTGAATCTTGACAATTCTTGGGGACTGGATCATGGTGCATGGACCGTAGCGATGCACATGTATCCGCAAGCCGATATTCCTCTAGTGCAATTGAGTGTTGACCGAACGCTGGCACCGGAAGGGCATTTTCAACTCGGACAGCGGCTGAACGCGCTTCGGCAACGCGGTGTACTGATTCTTGGAAGCGGCAATATTATCCACAATCTGAGACTCGTCGACTTCCAGAATTTTCACCGCAAGGATTACGGATTCGACTGGGCAATCGAAGCTCGTCAGTTCGTCAACCGTTGCGTCACCGACGGAAACTACAAACCGCTATTCGATTACGCCAAGCAAGGCCCAGCGATGCAGTTGGCCGTTCCCACTCCCGAGCATTACTTGCCTCTGCTCTATATTCTCGGACTTAAACACGACCCAGCCAACCACAAACTATTCAATGACGAAATGCTCGCGGGAAGTCTCAGTATGACGTCTCTACGTGTATCTTGATTCGTCGGGGGAGGCCAGTCAGTCGCTCTCCTACTTGATCAAGTACAACGTTCTCGGGCAGGGATTCATTGCCGCAGATCGACCTAATTCTTTGCGATCAACCATCTCGCGCCCGACTTCCAAGAAGCCCTCCTCAATCTGCCAGCCACCAAAGGCGATCAATGCATTGCTTGAGGTGAGGTTCAACGGTGCCGCTGATATCGAACGGTTCAACGTTGAGTGCAAGACTCGATCCACGAGGGAAGATTTTCGAAAAGCCACTCAGCAAGCCGCCATCAACTTAGAACTATCCAACTTCCTATGGAATGCAATAATCTAGTGAAACGAGCAGCCAAAGTAGTCAAATTGATTAATGGCACCGCGACCGCTTCGGCAAAACGTTCGTTTGCAGAGAAGGCAAAAGCGGCTTTTATCTTTTTCAAGGATTCTGTGATGACGAAAAACAATACGCCGGATCAAGCCGCGTTCTTTCGAACACTAGCAGCAGGCGACCGCGACCAGATACAAGCAATTGTGTCGGCAGAACCTCAGATTCTTGAGTGCTTTGACTACGGCCAGTTCGGCGCGACCCCTCTTACTTGGGCTTGCTTCAGCAATCGAACTGATTTGGTTGAATTGCTCATTGAACTTGGGGCCGATCCCAACAGACGAAGCGACTGGCACATGGGACCATGGAGTCCGTTGCATTGTGCTATTTTTCGACGTGACAAGGACCTCGCTATGCTTCTGATTTCCAAAGGTGCAGTCCAGGATGTCCATACCGCAGCGGGACTGGGAGACTGCGATACAATCTTGAATTTGCTTGACTCAGACCCGACTCGTGTCAATGAACGAGGTGGCGATGGCTGCCAACCGCTGCACTTCGCGGATACGGTGGACGTTGCAAGGCTACTGCTTGAGCGTGGAGCCGAAATCAACGGTCGATGTATCGATCACCATAGCACGCCAGTGCAGTACTTGTGCACGACTCGGCCGAAAGTAGCTCAGTTCCTTCTAGCAACGGGCGCGACGAGTGACATCGTTTCCTCAGCAGCTTGTGGCGACACCGGATCAATCGAAAAGCTGTTAAGAGAGAATCCGGATCTCATCAACGTACGGGTCAACCAAACGTTTTTCCCGCCGGTTACTGAGCAAAATGTTCACAACACCATGACCTTTTCCTTAGGACTCGATGCGACAGCATTACATGCGGCTGCGAAAGGCGATAGTTCGGCTGCCGTCTCGTTACTGGTGGATCACGGTTTATCACCAAATGTTCGAGGCGGATACGACCATGCGACTCCTTTGCACTTAGCCGCTTGGAGTAATTGCAATGAGTCCGCTTTGGCGCTCGTCAACCATGGAGCCGACATCGAAGCACGTTCGGGTAAGCTGCACAACAACACCCCTGCAGGTTGGTCGATCGTAGCGGGCGCGGATACGGTCTTCGAACTACTCATGGATCGAGGTGCCCAATACTATCCATGGTTTCTCGACGACGCCCGCGACGCGTGCGCCGGCCGCTTTGATCAAATTAGCCGAGCCTCGAAAGATCAGCGATTACGAATTCTATCCCGTCTAGAAACTGATCGTTCAAAAACTCGAGGAAACTATTCAGGTATGTAGTGCTTGCTGGAAGTTTCAACCTGACATCGCCCGCGGTACATTGATCTAGCGAGTTTGCTCCTGAAGCTAGTTGGAGTTCTGTTCGCAGCAGAACAAGAATTTCAACACACGAACAAAAATAACTCTGCTTGAAGCCCGCGATCAAAAACTCATGCGTGCCCGGTCGGATCATTCGATTCTACCTACTTTGGTCTGACGTTAGACGAATTGCGAATCGGATTCTATCTCCTTGAATTTAGCCAATTCTCTCTTATGGAATCTTTCCCTGCCCAAAAGCTTTATTTGCCAGACTACGACACCTTAAAAGCTGACTCTACTCCCTACCGTGCCTTCGGCACTACAAGCGTATCGGTGTCCGTGCCTCGCACCTGCCGCTGCTGTGCGTTAACGTATGGTCGGAGGGGTCAGTAGTAAGCCCGGCACGACCGAAAGAGTTGACGAAGGCTAATATATTGGGATCGCTGACATCGAGGAAAATGGAAACAACTAAGCCTTGACTCGAAGTGGCATCGACCTGGAGCGATACCCCGTAGCCGCAAAAACCGCGTTCGCTATAGCAGGAGCTATGGCAATGATGGGTGTCTCACTTCCACCTACGGATGGAAGGTCCGGGCGATCCAATAGCAAAATATCCATTTCCGGTAGATCCTTCATTCTTGGAACTAGATAACTCGAAAAATTATCGGTGAGGATCTGTCCGTTTTCGAACTCCATCTGTTCGCGCATGGCCGCGCCCAATCCCATCATAATCGAACCTTCAACTTGGGACTGAAGGTTGCGGGGATTCTGTATTGCGCCGCACTCATACGCTTGACAGACATGCAGAACTTTGATGGCATCCTCCTGGATCTCCACTTCTACGCAAGCTGCAACAAAGGAGCCCTTTTCCGTCCCACAGGCAAGGCCAATACCTCGATTCGCAGATGGTCTCCCTCGCTTTTGCGCCCAACCAAACTTTTCGGCAGCTGCTAATAGTACATCCTTCAGGCGCCCATCCTCTAAGTGGTTGGTTCGAAATTCAAGTGGATCGAGATTTGCCATGAATGCCAATTCATCCATGGCTGATTCGCGCGCGAATGTGTTGGCAGTTGAGGCCAATGCCCGGTAGGAACCTTGCCGAAGGGGCGTAGAGGTTTGAACAAACTGTGATTTTGCGGAAGAGCAACGGTAGGGTGATTCTATGGCAGAGCCACCAGAGTTGTAATTGACGAAGTGCCAGTACGAAAGCGCAGAATTGGTTAACCCAGCTCGCACTTCAATCAGGCCCGCCGGTCTAAAATAGGCCCAAGTGAATTCCTCTTCTCTTGTCCATCGCAACTTGATAGGTCGCTTGACCAACTTGGATATTTTAGCTGCCTCAACTGCTACTTCTCCTGTGTGCTTGCCACCAAACCCTCCTCCAGTATCAGGGATGATGACACGCACATTTTCCGGCGGCAATCGGAAGGCATCGCATAGTTCCGATTGGACACGAGCAGGCTGTTGACTGCCGGTCCAAACTGTTAGCAAGTTGTCTTCCCAATTGGCAACTGCGGCTCGGGGTTCCATAGGTGCATGTTGAACGTAGGCTACCGTGTATTCACACTCAAGCCTTTGTTCTGCCTGGGATTGATGGTCAAATACTGGTTGGTTCTGTGCGGTGCGCTTGAGGTATGCAAAGAGATCCTTACTTGCCGGATGATCTGATTGCTTCCATTTGGCAGTCGTTTGGATTTTTCTAAGCGCCTGCGCTGCATCGTAAGTGGTAGGAGCGGCGCAGGCGATGAAATCGCCTTCGCGAACAACCGCGGCAGTATCGTCGTGACTTACAGAATTCAAGTCAATTGAAATCAATTGGGCGCCGTAAGCCTTCGGACGCAGGACCTTGGCGTACCACATTCCCGGCAATTGCACGTCTGTTGGATATACCGCCTGACCAGTCACAACATCAGCACTACCAACCTTGGCAAGTGACGTACCTAAGTACCGCCATTTTTCGTGGGGGAGGACCGCAACGTTCGAAGGTGGGGCGGCCGACAAAACTTCTGCAGCTTCATGATCAACGGACAGCTCCGCCAAAGATAAACGTTGATTTTGAGAGGCAAGAAATACTCCCTCTTGAAATTGAACATCGTCAACCGCAACATGCCAGCGATTGGCAACGTGCTCCGTCAGGGCGTTGTATAGAGCAGCTGCTGCATTTCTGATTCTGGGAACAGTAGATGGTGTGGTGCGACTACCAGCGGTTCCGCCATCGTCGGGACAAAGGGTCGTATCCGCCATAACCAAGCGGATCCATTTTGGATCGAGATGGAGCTCTTCCGCTGCGGCTTGGGTTAATTGCGTTCGCGAGCCCTGCCCTACTTCGACTTTACTAGTGAATACAGTCACGATTCCGTCCGCGCCGAGATGGAATCGTTCTGAAAGAATTTCATCACGTCGTGCTGTGCGACGTTGCTGAGCCCGAGCGTCTCGCGATCCCATCATCACGGCGATCAACATGCCCGTGGCACCACACGATTGAACAAACAGACGTCGATCCGGTACGAATTGATACATCCCCGGTTGCCGGAGTTCGTAACGTTCAACTTCAATGTTTTCGTTTTCGAATTCGGACATAATTATTGCAACATCCAATAAAAAATGTAAACATTCTCGTGGACTAAGATTCCGGATCCCATGAATTTTCAGCCGATATGATGGCTCTCAGCCCTTCCCTTGCTAAATTCGCGTTGGGATGAAGCAACTGTATGTGGGAAGGTGCAATGCAATTCAAGTTCGCTAGCTTTAACCAAGAAGTGTCGAAACTTAGCTGTTTAAAACTTCTTCCGCTGCAGCCAAAATGTTTTTGTAGTTGCAACATCTGCAGATGTGCTGTCCAAGTACGTTCACGATGTCTTCTCGCGAAAGTTTGGCGTGTGCGCGTTGCATGGCAACAACACTCATAATATGACCTGGAACGCAATACCCACATTGCATTGCCTGATGATCAATAAACGCTTGCTGAACCGGGTGCAATTTTTCGCCATCGGCGATACTCTCGATCGTCTCGATGTTCGTGCCAGCAGCTTCCGAAGCGCTTGTAATACATGATCGTGTGGCTTGGCCATCAATGATCACTGTACAAGCACCACATTCACCCTCGCCACATCCAAACTTTGTTCCTAGAAGTCCAAATTCTTCGCGAAGCAATTCGAGCAAGGGACGTTCTGCATCTGTATCTGTGCTTCGAATCTGGCCATTGACAGTAAAGTTGAGTTTTGTCACTTCACACACCTCTCGCTGACAGTGGTCAAGTCGTTAAACGGAATTAGGGCTTTTCAGATTGATTGGGTGTGCCAAAAATCCCACCAAGGTAAATCTCAATTATTCGTAGTTTCATCCAAGGCGTTAACACGCTCTACATAGTATAACGATTGCTACTGGTAGTAAGCGCAGAAATCGCGGCTATTCGTTAGCGCGATGAAAATTCGCAGTAGGATTGGTTGCGGATCTGGGAAACGGCCTGACATCTATTGCGACGTAAACATGCAAAGGATCCGTTTTTCCATCCACCTGGCAGGCAAATCATAACAAAGCGCGCCAGAGATGCTTGTTTCAAGTAGGCCAAATGCCACAAAATCAATTGAACAAACTCATTCTCGGAAAGTCTGTATGGGCTCGCATATTTGGAATAGAAAGATGTTGGTGGCTTTGTTTGTTTTACTAGCGGCAGCCTTGACATTGTTCGTAATCGTTCCTAGAGCTATTGTTCCCGAACCGGATACCAATAGTTATTTAATTTACGAGGGTCAAGTTTCTCGGGCGATATTTTCGGACAAACAACTTAGAAGCCGACGAGCAGGCCTGCCTCGCTTACCCCATCATGTGACCTTTGAGACAGGTGGTGGAAGTGTGGACGTGTATATCGTCCACCATGCTGGGGAAGATCCCGAGGGATCGGTCAGTCGAATGTTGGAAATGACTGAAGACTTGAAGAACGGGATTGCCCCCACGGAATTCGTCGCTCACGGGCAGGGCATAAAAGGAACTCTATTGCTGAACAGCTGGCCGTATGGAAAAAGCCAATACCTGGCGCTTATTCATGCACAACAATCTACTGAGGTCACGCTGACTGTACACTATGGTCCGTAAAGACGCAGAAGGTCAGTTCTGTGATTCCGGTGAATTCCTTTCTGGACTAAGTTCTGCAATCGGCTGACTGAAAAAGAATCGTTTTGGAGAAGGTTCTTCATCGGAGACAGGCGGCCCAAGGTCGTGCCACCGTCGCAAATAGTGGATGAGTTTGCGATATTCTTCTCCCGTCAAATATGCTTGCGTTTTCATGTGACTGAAGGAAACTTCCGTTTCGCGGAAATTACGTTCTGCTAGCGGGCGAGCATTGTGGCAAGAACCACAGTAGATCTTAAAAAGTTCTCCTCCTTCTACGCAGTCTTCGAAAGACCCCTGGCTATCCTGTGCACCCACAATGCGACTGGCCGACTGGCTATAGTCTCGACTGTATGTGTGTGCTGACCTAAGGCTGCACCCTGGGCAAATGGCAATTGCGCTGGTAACAAAAAGCCAGCCTACTGTTCTATTGAGACTCATAGTTAGAATCCCCATGACACTTGAGCCAGGATGCCGTTGTCGTCTATTTCTGTGAATTCGAGTTCGTCGTTGAATTCATAGGCAACCTTTGCAATTAGGCTCGGAGAGAAATAATAATTGGTTCCTAGTGTATATCTGTTGCGATTGATAGGGGTGTGGTCAGGCGCTCCAAATGTCAAACCTGTGACCGCTAGATCTATACCATCAAAATCTACATGGCCAAACCGGAACAGGTACTCTAGGTTTCCAAAAAAAGGATGAATTGAATCGTAATTTCGATAGGCAGATTGGAAATAGAATCCTTGACGATTAATGTGACCGGTAGGAGCTTGTTGACTTACACGAACATACTCAAACTTGAGGTCCCAATTCCCTGCATGGTAGCTCGCATCGAAATCGACTAGCGACAGATCATTTTCCCCTGCCACGTCGTAGGCGCCGTTCAATAATCCGGAAGCTCCCACCACTAACCCAAGATACGGAAAGAACAAGCCAAGGCGTCCACCAAAGGCTTTGTCGTTATTGACATCCAGGAATGACTTTCTCATCAAGCGGAAGTCAGCATATTGCTGAGCCGTGGGGTTTTCCGGAGTTAACGAAAATCCGTTGGAGCAAAACCCAGTGTATTCCAGTTTGACTGGCAGATCTCCAAGATACGTTGCACCGCGAGCTTGAATGCCGTTCATGGAAAGCTGATGTGGATAGATGACTTCGAAAACTAAGGGATCGTCAGGAGTCTTTAGTACCCAGCTAGTGTGGAGCCGTTCATTAAAGAATCCCAGCGGAGAGTAAAATCGACCAAAGCTAAAGGTTAGATGATCGGTTGCAAACCAATCCATCTGTCCGGACAGCAATTCAAAGGACTCGGCGTTGATTTGAGGGTTGATTTGAAGTTGATACTTCTCCTGGAAAGTCATATAGAAGTGAGGTAACCAGGTTGGTGCCCCGAAATTGCTGTTCTCTTCGCCGATATCCGTAAAACCGGCCTGCAACGTGTTGTACATGACGATCGGGCTTTGATCGTACCTAGATGGCAAAAACACTTCGCGCAATGTCGCTGGAAGCTGCGATCCGTTGCGATCTAGACTATCGACTTCTTCGATCAATCGGTCCAACTGGTATTCGATTTCCTGATCCCGTTGGGCGGCCTGCAATCCGGCAGCTTTCAGGCGCTCAATATCTTCTTGGCTACCGTCAATCGCGTTCCCTGCAAGCGGGGTTGTTAGTTGTTCCGCTGAGGCCTCGGAAAGTCTTTTTAAGGCGTCAAGCTGCTGTTGTTGAATGTCAAGCAAAGTTCGGACTTGATCTAGTTCTTTCTGCAAATCTCGCCCCGTTGATTCCTCAGCAACTGGAGGCTGTACAACCAGACTGTTAAAAGGGAATTCCGGGTTGCTTTGTTGGGCAGAAGCACTGACAGCAGTGATGGCCGCTATGCTCAGGACAAAGTATAGTTTTAGTTTGCTGTACATAGGCCTCACCTTGTTTGAAGGGAGAGGCTACGCTGACTAACAGCTTCCTTTGATGCGGAGTCTTTTTCGTCCGATTCAAAATCTGGACGTTCCGGCGGCAGCATGGCAAACGTTCGGATATACCTAGCGATAGCGTATGCCTCATCGATTGTAATGGTGCCCTTGAAAGCTGGCATACAAGCTCCGCGGCCATTAAGGGTCAATCGCACTAGATCGTTGTCCGTTCGCGTGCTTTGCCACCGAGCGTTAGCGAAATTGGGAACGTCTGGAATATCCCAGACGCCGCGCCCAACGACACCATGGCAGCGGACACAATGCAAGTTGTAAATACGTATGGCTCGTCGGCGTTCCTGCTCTTCATCTCGGATCCATTGCCAAGTTCCCTCGCTTTGCAAGCAACATCGAGGACAATTGCAGGACCCAATTCCGTCTTGGCATAGGTAACTTGCCGGTTGAATCCCCTCATCGGTGATTCTCAGGCCGGAAACGTTAGACTTCGAGTGGAATGCCGACGTTTCGAGCGACGAAATAACAGGCTCGGCATTGGATTCTAAAACCTGAGCTTGAGACAAACTGCTCAAACAATAACAAGCCATAAAAAAACATAAGATCAATCGATACATTACAAGACCCTCGAATCCAAAAAATGATGATCTGGAATGAATGGCAAATGTAAGCGGGCTACTTATTGAAAAAGTATTAGCCCCGCAATCAGCGAGACAACTGTGAAGATATACGAATATTCGTATCGGCCGGAAAAACCGTCACAATTGGTAAAACTAGAAATTGATTCTTAAATGCTTCTGAAATGTTAGCCCGAATCAAGCCATGCCACGACATATGCCCAACTGAAAGCTTGCTGTCAGAATGCTGCATTGGCGGGCGAACAGTGGCTCATATAAACGACGACCGGACGGCGAAAACCAAACAGTTCTCTTTCATTTGCACCGTTTGCTTGCAATTGCATGGCCCACTAGTGAGCCTCGGTCGGAATCGCGTTTTCATTCACTCGAGTTTGAACTCTATTGAAATAATTTGGGTGCAAAGCGATTTAGGTATTCGCGCCATACAATCCAGGTATGGCCACCCTCGCCTTCTTCGTACGTGACATCAAACGCGTGATTTTTAAACATCTCAACGGTTTCGCGCGAGGTTTCAACCAAAAAATCATCTTTGCCAGTCGCGAACCAAAACAGTTTTAGGCCCTGTTTTAGCTTCTCATCATTCAAGATTTCCTTATTCGCTTCTTCAAACGTTGGGCCTGACTGCGCGGGTGCGTTGGGAGGCGGGATGATGCCAAAGATCCCTGAACTGAAAACGCCCAAATACGCGAACTTTTCTAAATGGGGGATGCCAACGTTGAGTGTTTGGCCGCCGCCCATGGAAAGGCCAGCCATAGCACGACTGTTTCTATCTGTTTTAACGCGATAGTTGTTTTCGATATAAGGCATCAGAACGTCGAGGAAATCTCGAGCGAAATCGTCTGGTCCCGCGCCCCCAAATCGAAATGGACCTGCATGACCTGCTGGCATAACCACGATCATGGGTTTGGCTCCACCAGTGGCGAGCAGATTGTCAAGAATGAATCCAGCGCGACCCACAGTCGACCAGGCATCGTCACTATCCCCTGCACCGTGAAGCAAGTACAGCACCGGATACTCACCGTCCCCCTTCTCGTAGCCCGGTGGCGTATAAACGTGCATGCGCCGAAAGCGATTGAGGGACTTGGAAAAGTAAGTTACTTCTGCGATTACACCGTGAGGTACGTCTTGAGTATCCATCCACAGTGTCCCTGGCACGCTAACTAGGCTCCACACATTGCCGACAGACTCGCTTGTTGTCGGGTTGCGTGGATCCACTACTGCAACACCATCGACACTGAAATGGTAGCGGTAGTAACCGGGGGCTACGTCGAGGCTCAGTTCCCATACTCCCTCATCCCCTTTCTGAAATTCCGTTGTACTGGAAACGTTCGGTATGTCGGAGGCTGAAAGCCGTACACTTCTTGCATCTGGTGCCAGCAATCGAAAGGTCACCTTTCCATCGCTTACTTCCGGAGAAACCACTTGGGGGCCTCTCTGGCGCTGAGCCGTTGCCGACGCTGCACAACATGCCATTAAGAAGCAGCCTGTTGCCGCCAAGATTGGTATTCGAAAGTGCATTGAAGGGACCCTTGGATCGGAAATTAGAGAGTTCGTCGCCCCGGTATCGTCGGAAGTATAGTGCAAATTTGGTTTAAAGTTGAGGAGCATTCTAGCGATCAAGCCTCGCTTTAAGTGCAAATTCTCGATTTCTTTTGATTTGGCGTGAGGCAACATTCTATTTCTCGCTCAGTAGGTTGTACGGATAACTACAACAACTTTCTAAGTAAGGGTATAGCAATGTTTTCAACACTTAATCTCTGGCTTAAGGCACGAAGTACAAAATCTCCCATGCGTAAACAAAGGCGCAGAAGTACTAGACGACAATTGAAAGAGGCGCTTGAGACTCGGCAACTGATGGCGGTGGACGTTAGTCTGAATAACGGAGAATTGAATATTGTTGGAAGTGAATTCTTGAACTTCTTGCTTGATTGATTTGCATTGGACTTGAAAAGCCAGGCAGTCAAATCATTGGAGTTTTTCCAGTTCCTTGAGCACATCAACTGCACTAGTTCTGCCGCCATGAGACGTACTGATTACACCGAATTTTACTTTAAGATCTTTGCTGATGACAAACGTCGATGGATAGGCCGTTTCTCGAGGTGCCTCCCAACGCAGTCCCCAGGCATTGGTGAACGTGTAATCGGGATCGATGACATAGTAAAAGTGTTTAGGAAATTCTTTCGCGCCCTGGAATTCCTTAGCGTGTTCGGCCAGGAGATCTGCGGGGCCAGGGTAAATCATCAGTACCGAGGCGCCTGCTTTTTCGAATTCAGCTTTCTTGCTTAAGAACTCTCCAACTTGTCGATTGCAAATAGGGCATTGGTACCCTGGCCATCCACGAAGCACAAGCATGACAACAGGTCCTTGCTCGGCAAGTCCCTTCAGCGAAATTACCTTGTCATCAAGATTCTTCAGCTCAAAGTTGGGAGCGTCAGCCTCCACTTTGGGTGGATGGGGTGCTTCTTTTCCCGGCGCAGCCTGGGATCTTCGTCCGCCTTGTCGCTCCTGAGCAATCGCCAATGTCGCTTGCGAGAACACTGTGAAAATCAATGCGCAGCCAATCAAAAACCTAGTCATAAGGTTAGCCTTTCATCTAGAGACAATCAAAAAATGCACGATGGGTCACCGTGTTAAACACTCCTAAGCCGCTAAATGTATCGCAGTAATTCGAAGAAAAGCAATATTTTTGAACCGATGGGTCCAAAATAAGTTCAATTGTCTACCGGAAGTGGATGAGGACTGCCAGCCAATTAGATGTGGCTAGGACTTCGACTATCCATCTGATTATGGAATCGAGCGAAAGAGATTTTTTACTGTAATAGATCTATTTTTCCCCGGCTCGTTGTATGTTGCCGGTTATCGCAAAGTTACTAACAGCCATTGTTCCTTGTATAGCCTGTAGGCTAATTATTTCGATCGCCTGCGAGTTGGTTTCAAGGTCTAGTTGGAACTGTTCGTTGATTTGGACCGAGAACTTGTTGTCGCCTCGACGAACAGTTAGAGAGATCCAATCCGAATCACTGGATTCGTCGGCTATCGTGTAATCCTCTCCCATAATATGCACATGCACTTGTTTGCCAGACAGGGAGGTTTCAAATGACTGATTACCCACCATCAGCCGACAAGCTGCGTTGTCCTCTAAACGGAACTTTGATTGCACCACGAAATCTGCGTCGCGACCCGGAACGCAACTCGCAAGCATCGCTCCGCTGTCAGGAGTCGCGAGCGCAACGTGTTGTTGCTCATCCCATTTCCAATTTGCGGCCTTGGCGGTATTTGAATAAGCTTTTCCGATACACACTTGTGGAGCAGTAAGCCAATTTGTATTTTTCAGTGCTCGTAACTTATTGGCGATTTCTTTGGCTTCCGGCTCGGTGAATCGACCTGTGATCATGAGTTTTCCATCGTCGATTGGCGAATTTAGCCGTGGTGCCAATAGAGGCTTGCCATCGATTAGGATTACGAGCAGATTTCGTTCCTGCGTTTGCCACAACGCCTGTGTTTGACTTGCTAACCAATCTGCAGAATCCTGATGAAGCTGTATAAGAATCGAGAATTCATCGGGCTGATCGTCTCTCGGTAAAACTTCTATCGCGGCGATGTCGCTTTCGTCAACCAGCGTTCCACTGTCCCAGTTGACGATCACCTCATGATTCCTATCATGGCTATCTTTCCAATTAAGGATTTCATCGCTCGGATCAGTAGTTGCAAGCTCCCGTCGTTTGTCTGTGACTTCATCAGCCCTACGCACTTGAAAACGGGATGCGGGCAGTATATCAATTTCCTCGATTCCGGACTTAAGTTTGCCAATCTGGGCGAAGACAGAATATCGTCCTGGATCTGCGAGCAGTGGCTCAGAACCCAATCGGCCGCGTGGAGAACCTGGCTTGTGGATCGGCGCTGAGTGGGTGGGCTGAAGAAACCGTTTGGCTGCCTCTCCCGGTGGCAAAACTAGATCTGCTTTCAAGAGTTCTTCCGGCGGAACCGAAAAACTCATCCAGGTTCCCCATCCAATGACGTTGATGGATTGATCATTCACAAGCTTCGGGCTAAACCGATTATTCGGATCTCGCTGAATCCTAATTGCTTCCTGCGTCTCGTTCTTAATCCACACCTCGTTGTCAATCATTTCACCTTGGCGCAGTGGCGTGCGGCGTTTTTCAAATTGCCCAAGGCGAATACCCAGTTGCAATCCATCAACGGACTGGCCCCACAGGACTGGCCGGTCCGTTGCTTCATCTATTGCGTGTCTGTCTTTCGTGAGTGGGCTGTTATTGACTTGCGCTACCGTGAAGGGCACATTGCCCGAGTCGACGTGTAAGTGAAACTCAGGAATTTCCTTTCGGTGGAGTGTGACCTTGACAATGGCAGCATAACTACCACCAGTAAGCCTTTGTCACCTTGAAAAGGTGATCTTGCAGTTGCTCTGAAACGACATCAACTGTAGTAGCTTGATCAATCGAAGCGATCACAATTCTACTTTGGTTATAGGGACGCCCTACTCCTCGGAGAAGCGGTTGTGTGTAGTTCAATTCCAGTCGCGAGGTGCCCTGAGGGTTGGGAGAGAGGAATATCGAATTGTTTTGCTGCGTCCCCAGTCGTTGCGCGACATCAAATGCACCTCCGATTTGATTTCGCCGTCGAACCCCTGCCCTTCCCGACCACTGCTGATCTCGCAAACGATCGTCGTTGTTACCGGTGGTTAGCGTGTTCCCAATGGGATCGTTCAAGTCGTCGTAACTTGTTTCTAAAAATGATGTCCAATCAAATGCCGCAGCTTCGCGAGCTAATTGTGATTGCTTGATTTGGGGATCAAATTGGATCGCCTTCACAAACCGCGAATTCAGCAATGCAGATTGAACCAATCCATCAACTCCCAATTGGAATGGCTGGGTCAGAGGATTGCCTTGCAGCCAAGGGACCCACCACGGTTGAAAATCGGGAGGTATTTCAATGGGTGGCGAGGTAGAGAATTCGTATACTGTAGTGGCTCTATCCACATACGGTGCCAGCATTCGGCTTCGATCTGCCAGCGGTGGTGAGTTGGGAAGGCATGAAGCTTGATCGACGCAGTACTGTTGGTTCTCCCTATCCAGCGGCTGAGACACGTTCTGCGCACCGGCAGTCACCTGGCCCAATGCCAGCAGCGCAAGAGTGAGGATGGACGAACTGCGATGCATGGTTTTGGAACGATTCGTGGACAACTAATCGGAAGGTACACCCATCGTCTGGCGCCCCAGTTGCGGGCCCACTCCATAAATGGTGAAACCCTCGCTTTTCTACAGGCTGTGTTCAAGCAATAAAAAACCTCATCGTCCCTATTGCTGTTAATTCTGTACTTGGGGCCAAGCCGTGCAAGCATATTCCAATTGCCACAGTCGTTGGCACTGCTATAACCGACAAAGTTAGCCAAATAGTATTCAGAATTCTTCCCTGATGGTTCGGTCCCAGAGGAAGAATCCGGGGACTTTTAATGCAACGATGGCATGACTTTCCTTTCGCTTGCATTTCATCTATTGAGAATTTGGACAGAGCGAATTGATGTCTAAAATTGGGAAAAGCTAAGGTGTTTGTACAAGATGACATTGACATGGGTCTTGGTCGTACAGTGCGTCCCGCTTCCGGGTAACCGAGAGGCGAGGAGTGTATCGACTCGAACATTGGCATAACTCCTTTGTCTCAACGGTTCTGACAAGCCCGATCAGTCAGGCATTGCACGCTGCGAACTCTGTTGACGTATCGGAGAAAGGCTGTTTGGCGGAACGCGTTCTTCGTAATTTGAAACGGCGTGTCCGGCGGTGGATAGCGTTTGGCAATTGCAAAACTACGATTCCCACGCAAAGCCTATGCTAATGCCGACGATCAATTGAGCGCCATATCCTGGCTTCAAAGTCAATCCGGTATTCAATAGCGAATAACCATATGCCCATCCCTGTATGACGGCGCTGTAGCCCAATGTGGTAGAAGCAGTCGTCGCATCTGTGCGTTTGGCAATCACAGACTGGATTGACGAAAACGTCCCATAGAAGCCGATTCCACCGGAAACTCCTGCGCCGATGGACAGGTACGGCCCAACCAGAGCAATTCCCGAATTCTGTTCGCCATGCCTGGGAGCAAACATCGTTGTCGAGGATACAGCTACGTCGTAAAGTGAGTACGAAGCAATAAAGGAAACTAGCGGTTGATAATGAAATATGGGTGTCAATACTGTGATTCCCGACAGGATGGCTACTTCCTTTTTCAATTGGCTAATAGGCAGGGTATATGAAATGGTTTCAAACGCCAACAAATGAAATGCGTTAACCTGTGATTCCGTGCCTGTTCTTGCGTCACGACGCGAGTGTGATAATAGGGTTGCACCGATACCGAGCCCGACAGAGACGGCCGGGCCGGATTGAAAACCGACGGCGGTCCATCCATCCCATTGTTGGGATTTGAATGTATGTTGGACAATAGCCCCAATCGATCCGGTTCCCAACGCCAATAGCCCAATCGTCTTAGATACAATGGCTAATTCAGTCAAGCTCGTCAGGCCTGTGGGATCACTGAACAAAGTGGGTGACTGTTGGGAATACGAATATCGATTGAGGCTCGTCGTAATCTCCTTGACGGTGGGAAATGGATCCGAGCTCAGGAACAGACCCGTCGAGGGTTGGTAATCACGGGCTCGGAGATGAAACAGTCCGGTTGCAGTGTCGAATTGCTCACCAGTATAAGACAGGTCGCCGAGTAACGAAGATTGCAAAGGGATTCCAAAGCCGCTCCAATTCAATTCTTCGTTCAGATTGCCCGTGTCATCCATGGACAATATGGGGCTGTTTCGTAAGTCAGTGGCATAGTAGGTTACCTGCCCCGCGGTTACTGTCGCTTCACGAGTAAGACCTAGCACCAAACGGGTCACTTCGCCCGTGTCCGAGGTCTCTTGCAACACAGTCGACATACCGTGGGCAAAAGTATCAACAAGCCATCGCGTCCGTTGGCCGTTTTCCGTGCGCCCAATCCGATTGCCTTCCGGGTCGTACGAATATTGGATAACGTTGGTGCCGGAAGGCCCGGTTTGGCGAACTTCAAGTAACCGATCGTCGATTCCCCACACATACTCTGTGCGTAGCGTTCCGTCGTCTTCCGAGATTCTGCGGCCGTTGCCGTCGTAGGCAATGTGTACCGTGCGACCTGGTTCCATGATGCTTGTCAGTCGGTCGTCCGCATCGTATTCGTAGAAAGTAATGCCCAAAGCGTCTTGTTTACTGACGCGATTGCCAACGTGATTATAAGTGTAGATTGTGGTTTCCGGAGAGCCGCCCGTCGTCGTCGTAGTTTCGGACTTCAGGCGATCTTGCAGATCATAGGTAAACTCCTGTTCAAAGCCGCTGTCGCGCACCAATCGCGAAACCCTTCCCATCTGGTCGTACGTGTAGGTGATTCGATCTATCCGAGTCGCCTGCGCGTCCAATACGGTAATCGACGACACGACTCCAATATTCGAGTAGGCAAATACCTCGGTGTTACCGTTGGCCAAGTCGCGCCGGATCAATTTACCTGTCGCGTCATACGTGTAACCAATAATGCCGGCTTGACTATCATTTGCCGCCGCCAGATTCCCCTGCGCATCATAGGTATACGTCGTGATGCCCTCGGATGTTCCGACCGATGTCAATCTGCCAGTCGTGTCGTACGAATAGAAAATGCCGTCACCCGATGGCTGTTGACGTTCAACCAACCTACCTAGATCGTCGTAACTGTAGGTAACGACATCGGCGCCGTTGGAAACGGTGGCTACCTGTCCATCGGAAGCATAGCTGATCGTAACGACCGATCCACTGGAATACGTCTTAGTTTGCAATCGGCCGATGTCATCGTAGTTGAACGTAACGACTTCACCATTTGGGCGAAGCAACGTGAGTAGTCGCCCGGCGCCGTCATACGTGTATTCCGTACGTAATCCCGCCGGGGTTACGGTGGCCGTGTTACGACCCAGCAAGTCGTACTCATAACGAGTCTCGCGCCCCAGGGGATCTCGCTGCAACGTTACCTTGTTCAAGGCGTTGAATTCAAATTGGTAACGGTCACCATCAGGTTCGATGACCGCGACGCGACGCGAGAGGGAATCGTACTGGAAGCTCGTGACTCGTCCCAGAGGATCGCTGATGATGAGGAGATTACCGCGCTGGTCGTACGTATATCGAGTGATACCCTGCCAAGTGGTTTGAGAGACCAGCTGTCCTGCGAAATCGTATTCGTAGAACGATTCATTGCCCTCACCATCGCGCAAATAAACCAATTGATTGGCTGCATCATAACGCGATTCGGTGGTGCCCCAAGGTGTGGTACTGCTGGTTGCCCGGCCAAGTAAATCGTATTGCGTTGCAGCCGTCACGCCGGAAGCGGTCGTGCGGGATGTCAGACGACCCATGTCGTCGTACAGCAACATGCTGCGAGGGTTATCCGCCGCGTTGTCCGGTGTCAAGTCTGGCATGACGATGGCGCTAACTTGTCCGGCCGCATCGATTTCGTTTAATACTGTCACACCTCCGGGCAAGGTTTGACCTGTCAGTGTGCCGTTTTCATCATAGGTGTAATTCACACTCGAGTGGTCATCCAGCGCGACCGACGTACGCAAGCCAGAATCGTCGTAGGTAAAGGTGACGCTTCGCCCAGTGGCATCGCGCGTGGTTGTCAACTCACCAGTTGCCGTATACGAGTTAGCGATCTGGTTACCCAAAGCGTCGGTCTGGGCTAATGGCAGGCCATTACGATCGTAGGCAAACAATGTTGTTGTCAATGGCGAATTGGGTTGGTCCTGCATGCTGGTGCTCAAGACGTTGCCCAACGCATCGTACGTAAAGAACAGACTCGATCCATCTGGCAACGAGATTTCGTTAACTCGTTCGCGATCATCGTAGTCGAATGTGCTGACGTAACCATTGGGATCGATTACGGACGTCAAATTGCCACGGCTATCATACGTCCGCTGGGTTAGATTGCCGAGCGGATCTTTTTCTTGCAGGATGTTGCCCTGAGGGTCTAGTTCGAAAGTCCAAGAGGCACCCAGCGCGTTGGTCCTGCTGGTGACTTGGCCATTGGCTCCGTAAGTAATAAAGGTTTGATATCCCAAAGCATTCGTGCGGCTGATTTCACGACCTGATCCATCTCTGGTAATCACGGTCTTTCCGCCGTCGGCGGCCACTGTTTCGGTCACTTGGCCAAAACTGTCGTAGGCCCACAAAGTGGTGCGTCCCAACGGATCGATGAACGAGGTAACATTTCCGTCGTCGTCGTAGGTATAGAGCGACAGATTGCCTTGAGCGTCAGTGGAGGAAACCTGCCTATCCGTTGGATCGTATTGAAACAGAGTGGACGCAGCGTCGCCGGAAGCGACGGTGGAAAGACGTCCGTCGGGGTCATAGTCGACTCGGGAAACCTGCCGGCCGAGTGGATCGATTATCTCGGCCAAATAATGTTGTGGTTGTGTCCGATAGGTCAACTGCGTGAGATTACCTTCGCGATCGGTGACTCCGATCAAGTCTCCGTTTGGCGAGTAATCGTAAGTGATGGAATTACCGGCTCCGTCGAGGATGGCAACGATGCGGCCATGGGAGTCACGCCGGAGCTCGATGTCGGTGCCCGTGGAACTGTGAATTCCCTGATCGTCAAACACGAGGCGGTTGCCATTCCGGTCTGTTGCGGACTGCATTTGCCCGCTGCTTCCGTCGATGCGGTATTGGATGCCGTCGGGGGTGGTTACGGTGTAACCACCTCCGAAATCAGGGCTTGCCGGATTCCAGGGGATACCACCTGCCGCGTACAACTCGCCAGACTCATTGACCGTCAACCAGCCCGAGCCCGCATTCAACGTGGCCGTGTTGCCGCGATCTGGCGTAAAGTGCGGAGAGGCCAAAACCAAATTGTTGCCCGTACCCCAGCCGGGCAGGACGCGAAACTCCGGCGTAAACGTCCAGCTGACACGCTGACCGCCTGGAAGCGTCAGGAAAATTTTCGTTCCAGCGCGAAACGGGGTGTAGATTCCGATGTCTTCCAGTCGGCTCTTGGGGAGGCTCACACGCAAGTCGGTGTCGCGATATTCCAGCCGCCACCCATAGCCAAAATCGCCGTCACGGTCGGACCGCAGTGTGTTGTAGGTACGCACGACCGACAACGGAATACCCGTGGTGGGAATGGTGAGATCCAGGAAACTGGATCTAAAGTTCCCCAGTTTCAATTCACCGACCAGACCCACGGGAACATCGACAACCGATTGACTGCCGATCACATCGGTGACTTCTAAACGAATGACGTAGGCGTCATTCTCCAGCAGCGAAGTATCCCACGTGCCAAGCAGCCCATCCGTCACTTCGGATGTCGCGTGTGCGAATTCGACAAAGTTCTCGCTGCCGGCTGGCGCATACAAGAGGCGATATTCTCGGAAGTCGGGACCGGCTGCCGTGCCCGTGATCTCGACCATGCCAGAGACGGATCCATCGACAGTCGGCGAAGAAATGCTGGCGGCGGGGAGGGCCGGATCTGTTTCGTAGTCAACGTCTGGGTTACGATAGCCTGCAAACGCCGTCGCGGAACTTTCGTTGCCCACGGCATCACGGGCTGTGGCCGTCAAGGTCAGTAGTCCAAATCCCCAATCCTGTTGATATAAGCGAGCCATGTGTCGCGCGTCGAGCGGAACAACCTGGTTATTCACGCGTAATTCAAGTTCACTGACGCCTACATTGTCGACCGCGCTGACAAATACAACGATCGGTTCCTCCCAGGGCCAGAGAAGCGGGGAAGAAGGTAGCACCTGGACTTTCGGAGGTTGGGTATCGGCAACCACGTCGAAGGTGACCTGTTGTGTAACGGACTCACCTCGTGGGTCCGAAACCTTGACGGTTACATCGTACGAGCCGAAGTCGGCCACGTGGGTGGGCCAGACGATGCGCCCAAACGCGTCGATGGTCATACCGTTGGGGGCTCCGGATACGATTTCGAATTGCAAGGGATCAAAATCAGGATCGGAGGCGAGGATGCCATATCGAAATGTCTGACCGGCAAAAATGCCGGTAGGTGAGGCCGAGTTGATTTGTGGCGGATGGTTTTCGCCCAACACATCGATTTCAAAGGATTGAACCGCGGCCGCCCCCTGTGGATCCTCGGCAACGATCGTCACGACAAAGCGTCCAACTTGGCCGGCGGAGGGTGTCCACGTGAGCTGCCCGGTTTGCGCATCAATCGTCATTCCGACCGGCGCACGCCGCAGAGAGTAAGCAAGGATTCCCCCTTCGGGATCCAAAGCGGAAACAAGGTATTGATACAGCTGACCAACCGTGGCGAAAACGTTGGGTTGCGATGCGAATTTAGGAGGTTGGTTGTCGATCCCAGCGTTGACTTGGAGCGCAAACCCTTGCGTACTTTGTCCTCCGGTTCCATCCGTAACGCTGATGATCACGGGATGATTGCCGACATCTAGCGCGACAGGGGTCCACGACAATTCGCCGGTGCGCGCATCAATGGTCATCCCAGCTGGGCTTTGAACGAGCGTAAAGCTCAGCGGATCATTTTCGCTGTCCTGCGCCTCGACGGTGTACAAGTAAGCCTGGCCAGCGACGGCTTCGGTGGGAGGCACTGAGGTAATTGCCGGCGGTCCCCCTATCAATCGTGTCGTGATCGAAAAAGTCTGTGTCGCCGAAGACGATTGGGGGTCGGTTACGCGAATAACAACCTGCGCGGGACCGGTTTGATCCTGGCTGGGAAGCCACCGAAGTGTACCCTGAGACGAGTCCAGGCTCATTCCCGCAGGTCCAGACAACAATTCATACGTTATCGCGTCACCATCCGCATCACTTGCTAGGATGTCATAGACCAATAGATGTCCTACTGTCGCGAAAAGGGGCGGCAGCGAATCGATTTGAGGCGCCTTGTTATCAATGACCTGGCGAACCGTGACCGAAAACGTGTGCTCTTCGGCAGATCCTGTGGACGACTGGTATCGAACTTGGATCGTCTGAAGACCCAGTTGATCGACCGTGGGCTGCCATTCGATCAAGCCTGCCGTATCTACGGACAGGTGGCTCGGACCGGATATCAATGTCACCGTCAACGGCTGTTCAAGGGCGTCGGTGCCACCGATTCGTGACAGGTAACGCGATACCAGCGACGCATCGGAACGTGGCGACTGAATGTTGAAAGGCGTGCTCGAGATGGGACCCGATTGCACCGCGGCATCAAAAGAAAACTCAGTCGTCGCGCCCACTTGATCATCCACGCGGACCACAAACTGCGTAATACCTAGATCCGACTGCGTTGGTGTCCAGGTAAGCAAACCCGTGGCGGCATCGATGGTTGCGCTGGTTGGTCCGGACAGCAATTCATAAAGCAATTGAGTCTGTTCAGCATCTTGTGCGTGAATCTGATGAACCCACGTTTGATCAACGACGGCTAGGGGAGCTGTGGAGGATGTCACAATGGGTGCCGAGTTGGGCGTCGCTACGGCAACGACGAATTCTTGTAGAGCGACTCGTCCTAAATCGTTGGCGACTCGAACGATGACTCGTTGTTCCCCGATTTGAGCCACGCGCGGGGTCCAGGCAATTTGACCTGTTGTCGCATGGATAACCATCCCTTGCGGTGCGAGCGACAAACTGTAAGTAAGCGGT
>JAGQOY010000110.1 GCA_020427005.1 Planctomycetales bacterium | reverse complement strand
TGGTAGAGATACTTCACTCCAATTCCGTCTCGGTTGTGATTAACTCCGATCGCTCTAAGCCGAGTAGCTAGGTTTGTTACTTGGGAAGTATTTCGCAGAATGGTTGGTTTTGCACGTGAATTAAGACAGACGATATCCACACGTCCGTCCAGGTCGAGATCTCCGACGGCGACACCGCGAGTCGACTCGTTAACCACCGGTAAAATTTCCCAGCGAGACTCAAGATCCTCGAATTTTGCGTCCGGCATTCCTCTCAATAATAAGTTTTGAATGCGGTAGCCTGTTTTTCTACTAGTGCCGCCGCGCGCTGCATGTTGGTCGTCCAAGCCCCCCGTTCCAATCACAAGATCGGTAAACCCATCATTGTCGAAGTCAGCTGCACAGACTCCCCACGTGACATGCGGAAAGGTTGCCAATCCTCCTTCCATTCGCAGCGTTGCATCTTCGAATAAACCGTCGCCCAGGTTGATATATAGAGTGGAAAACTCTTCACTAAACGATGTTACGTACAAATCCATAAGCTGATCTTGGTTAGCATCTAGAATATCCACACCCATCGATGCTTGGGCTTGTCCTCGAAAATCAAATGCAATCCCACTGATCAATCCAACTTCTTGAAAAACGCCTCTGCCATCGTTCTGAAAAAGGAAATTCTCCTGCGTATCGTTTGCAACAAAAACATCTGTATCCTCGTCATTGTCCATGTCAAATGCTACGATTCCCATTGACCGCCCTGCCCAATCCCCAATCCCTGAAAGCTCAGATACATCTCGAAAAGTCCCATTTCCAAGATTCTCAAATAGATTATCCGGAACTGGTTCGAAACTAAGCGGGCTGGGATACGCAGGTCGACCCTTATGAATATGGACGTGTTGTTGCGTTGGATCGAATCGGATGTAGTTGCCAACGTACAGATCGAGATCCCCATCGTTGTCCATGTCGAAGAAAGTTGTACCGCCCCCAACTTGATTCCCATTAGCTACACCAGCGAACTGAGTCACTTCGGTATATGTTCCGTCACCATTGTTATGAAACAACCTATTCGGTCCGTAATTGTTGACATAGATATCCTGAAAACCGTCATTGTCATAATCTGCTGCAACTACTCCTAAGCTCAAACTGTGGTCCAGAGCGACTGCCGAGTTTGTAACATCTGAGAATTGGAAGTTTCCGTCATTGCGATACAAGGCATTGCTTGACGCTGGAGCCCCTTTGGCTCGGTCGCCAATTACAGCTCCATTGAGAAAGTATATGTCGAGATCTCCATCTTCGTCGAAGTCAAGAAGGCTTAATCCGCTCGCCATACTTTCGATAAGAAAGTATTCACCCGTGCTGCCATCGGTGTGTAAAAAGTTAATCCCAGTCTGAGCTGAGACGTCTGAGAATTGAATAGCACTTTGCGCTAGTACGCCGTTCACCAATAACGTTGCAACAATCAATGCAATTCCAAACGACAGTTTCTTCATGGCTGCAATTGAGGTTGCCCAGATGAGGGACTTGAAGAGGGCTGTAAAGTTGGAGGAGTCTCTCCATCTCGAAACATCAGATCGAGTAACTCGCGATAAGTATTGTTCTCGGGCTCTAATTCAACGGCATTCTTGAGAGCTTGTATTGCTAATTCCGGTTCTTGGAAATTTTCGTAGACCGAGGCCAACATGCCAAAATCCTCAGCCGAGTTTGAAAGTCTGGTGGCTTTTGCTGCGTGATCGATTGCCAACGCCTTATCTGGTTTGACCTGAGTGTAAAAGCGAACCAGTTCTCGTTCAACTTGCAAACTGTCTGTGTGATTGTTCGCAAATTCTATCAGTGTCTCTTCGGATTCATTGATTTTTCCAAGTTCTAAATACAAGCGGACTATTTCACTGATAGTACTCCAGGTCTGGTTATCAAGATTCGCTATTTCAAGTAGCCAGCGTATGGCATTGTGCGGCTGCCCTTGACTGACAGCCAGATATGCTAGAGCCTGTCGGCTATCCAAATCATGTGGGTCCATGCTATGGGCTCGCATCAGCAATAATTTGGCCGTTTCTGCGTTGCCAACTGCCAAATGCACGCGAGCAACATCGACATACATTCTGGCTATGTCAATACGAATAGCCGTCACGTCATCGTAATTCTGACGACCTGTTTTTCGTTGTTCGGCCACGGTAACCTGAAGTCCATTCAGGTTTTCACGCTGCTGCTTTGCATCATCCATTCGGCCTGCACGTCCATAGGCAGAAATCAGACCAATGCGCGCGGCCCGGTCATCGGGATTGAGTGCTATAGCCGTTTCAAATTCTGTTATGGACGCATCAATTTCGTTCAATTGGGCAAGGACCTGAGCCAGCTGCAAGTGAGCTTCGTCGTTTTGGGGGCTCCGATTTACGACGTCTTGAAGCACCTGACGAGCCTCGTCAAGCTGACCCGCCTGCAACAATGCCGAACCAAGCGTGAGTTTCCAGGATAGGGACTGTGGATCGATATTTAAGGCTCTTCGAAAATACACAATGGCCTCTGGGAGATTGCCATCCAGTGTCGCAATATCTCCTAGACCTCGCAGCGCATAAACAAAATTGGGGTTTTTCTCTAGAATTTCATTCCACAGACTAGCGGCTCGCTGCAAATCGCCAAATTCGAATTCAAAACGAGCCAGCATCTCTTTAGATTCGAGAAGGTCCGGAACCAACCGTACCAGGTGTTCACAAACGTTACGGCATTCTTCGATTGTCTCTAAACTGGCTTCTGGAAGCCAAGCGGACAGGGGAGGCACGCTAGCGTCTGGTATTTGTGGTCGGTCGTTGGTTGGATTCGCCGCTGGTGTGGTTGCCAGCTCAAAAGCTGTCGTGGGAAGAGCTTTTGAATAGTCAAATACGCTAGCTGAACTTAAAAAACCTGCTGCTGCAATACTAACGAGAACTAGCACCAATATCCAAGTTGATTGAGATGCGACAGAGGATTGTTGTGTTCGAGATGTTTGGGGATCAGAATCTTGAAGTGACATTCTAGTATACGGCTCGATATAAGTTAATGCATAATTGGGAGCGCTAGTCGCACCTCGTCACTGCCTTCACGGAGTAAATAAATGCCGTTACAGGGGATGTCTCGGAATAACTGCGTTTCATGTCCGTGCCAGATAACCTCTATTTGATCAATGTTCTTGGCAGCTCCTATTCCGAAATGCAATCGACTGCCGAAATGGCTCTGATATCCTCGCCCGCTATGAACTTCTAGCGTTTGGCGTTTACCCTCAGAAACAACCGTAACTCGTGAGCCAACTGCGCTTCGATTACATTCGCTACCAACCAGTTCCAGTTCTACCCAATTACTGACAGATGGCGATGTATTTCTGAGTACTGATGCAGGACGCCGAGAATTGAGTACGACGATATCCACAGCACCATCTGCATCCAAATCCTCGACTACCGCCCCCCGACTGCTTTCCTTGACTTGAAAACAACTACCTACCTTAGATGTGATATCGGAGAATTTCAGGTTCCCTAAGTTCTCGATGATCTGATTGGGCAATCGGTAACTGACGGTATCATCGATATCATCTAAATTATCTTGTATGTGTCCGTTGGCGATAAAAATATCTTTATCACCATCGTTATCAAAATCTGCCAAACCAATGCCCCAATTTACTGGATAGTATGTACCGGCACCCGCTCCCGATTGGACGGTAGAGTCGGAGAATAGTCCAACCCCCAGATTCTCATAGAGTGTGGCTAGTTGCTTGGTATAGGCGGTTTGAAACAAATCAATCAAACCATCGTTCTGAAGATCCGCTGCATCAACGCCCATGCTTCCTTGTGGGTCACCACGGTAGTCATATGCCAGTCCAACAATCAAAGCTGTTTCAACAAATTTTCCGTGCCCATCATTTTCCCACAGATGATTCCTAGTCGAATCATTGGCCACAAAGATGTCTGTATCACCATCGTCGTCGTAATCAAAACAAATAGATCCCATTCCCCATTCCGCAAGTCGGCCGATTCCGGAATCTAGACTGATGTCTTGGAATTCCCCGTTACCCAGATTCAAAAAAAGGTTGTCTGGCAGCTTAGGATACAACAATGGTCCACCGTAGTTTGTGCGTCCATGGAATTCCGTTGGCGGAATGCTGTAGCTAAAATCGATATAGTTTGCCGAAAAAATATCTAAGTCGCCGTCGGCATCGATATCCAACATGCAGCAACCACCCCCGACTTTGTGCCCCCTTGCCAAGACACTCGACGGAATAGCCGAAAATGTACCGTCACCATTGTTATGGTAGAGCACATTGGGGCCAAAATTTGACAGATAAACATCAGGAAAACCGTCGTTGTCATAATCTCCTACGGTCACACCCAAACCAAATCCTAGATCTGCGAGTCCGCTTTCGAACGACGCTATGACAAACTTCGAAGCGCCCAGATTTCGATATAATTCATTAACAGGCGGGACAGCATATTGAGTATCACGCAAGGCAGACCCATTAAGGAAATATATGTCGACTTGCCCGTCCAAATCATAGTCAAAGGTAGCCATGCCCGCCGCGATTGCTTCCACTAAATAGTGCCTGCCCGAACTTCCGTCGCGATGTTCAAAATCGATGCCGCTACTTTGTAGTTGCTCAAATTCGATCCGTTGTGGCGGCTCAGCTCTCTGTACACTGGACAGGGGAAACAAAAGTAACCAGCAAACAAAACAGCGTGTATCAATCACTTCGAATCTCAACTACTTGGTTTCAAGCTTCTCAATGACCGCTTTTGCCTGTTGACAGCGACTATCCGATGGAGAGATTTCGATAGCCTTCTGAAACGCCTTGATTGCAAGTTCTGAGAGTTCTAATTCGGCGTACAGTTGACCAATGTTCAGCCAATGATCAACAACGGCAGGCTCCAGTTCCGCGAGCTTTTCGCCTACGTCGATGGCTCCCCAGCGATCGCCACGTACTGCATAGATGTGTTGCAATTCTCCAAGCCATGAAATCATGCTTGGGTTCAATCGCACCGCTCTTAACATATTTTTTATGGCCAGATCTTCAACGCCTTCCACTGCCATCGGTTCTAACGCCGCCCCCATGGACTGAGAGCCGTATATCGTGCCAACATCGAAAAAAACTTGAGCTGCGACGCTGGCGGCGAAATCTCGATCTTCAAAACTTCTAGCGGCTTCCATATTGCTGGAACCTCGGCCTTTGGCCAATGCATCGAAGCTTTGCGAGTAAACGCGTGCTTTTTCCCTGTCACCAAGGCGCGCCCAGGCTTGAGCTAACCCGTAATGTGCATCTCGAGATTCTGGAGCAAATTCCAGAACCTGCTGAAAGATGTTGACCGCCAGCTGAGGATGCCTGGATTTTAGTTGGGCATTTCCGAGCATCTCTAACGCCTGAACTGAGGCTGTAGCCTGAGACAGATGTTGCTCTAGCACCAAAATTGCCGCTTGCAGTTTCCCCTGATGTATATAGGAATCAGCTAGCAATAATGGGATGCGAGAATTGTCAGGTGATAGGCACTGCAATTCCTCACACATGCCTATAGCGCTATCATACTGGCCATTTTCAAAGGCGATTATTGCCAGCCCGTAAATGGCTTCTACTTTGCCTTCTGAGGTGCCAAGTTTTGCCGCCGTCGTCCAGCTTTCCTGGGCTGCGCTCATGTTACTGATTGCGAAATCACGATCAGCCTTAGCATTATATGCTTCAGCTGATGCGGGGAAATCGGCTAGTAGCTGCATCAATTGCTTATCCGCCAATTCAAGCAATTCAGCTGCGCTTGCCTGGGCGCCTAGTCCCAATTGCTCCCAAGGCGTTTCGAGCACGGTTTGGGAGGGTCTATGGATTGTGGGTTTGCCAAACGAAATCGCTCCACTGGTCCATAAAATTGCCAAACCAATGATCGAAAAGAGCAGCAACAACGGCAAGTTACGGCGCTGCGCCAAAACGGCGTACAAAGAATTAGCATGTAGGTTCATTGTGGACCATAAACCTATTTTTTCTTTGAACCTTCGACATTAAAGTCAAAGTTGTTCTCTCCACTGTCGGAAACCGTGGCTGTCAAACCACTTCCAAAATGGTTTGAATATTTCTCGGCAATGAAGTTTTTTGACTTAACTTCTTTGCGTGTGTCCAATTTACCGTAGATATCATCCAAAGAGGATTCGCTGTTTGGATCAACTTCCTTAGGAAGTCCATCATCTTCATTCTCATATTTACTAACCGATATCTTATAGTCCCCGGGCAAAGCACCATCTCCGTTAACGACAGTTGTTAGTGCGTAGATGCCCTGTGCATCTGTTCGGCCAGACGCAGCTCGACCAGAGGAGCCTTCACTCGGATTAAAGACCACTACAACACCCTCCAATGGATTTCCGTCCACCAGGACCTTTCCTTTGACAGGGACCGTACCGATACCGGGGTCTCCACACCCAGCAAAAGCACTAAGGGAAATTAAAGTGCCACAAACGAACAAGCATTTGAGCTTAGAAAACAACATGTCTCAGTCTCCTTCAGACGCAAATGGTCGACAACTAGCAAATCGTTTTGAGAAACCAATCTTTCAAAGGAAGGTGGAAAACACCTTCGCATATGGGGCTTTCATAACGCGAAAAGGGCAGATTATAACGTTTTCGTTGAATACCCCCAAACCAAATGCCTTTAAAGTACTCCCGCTATTTGGAATAATTCATTCCGCTTGGGCTAACCAAAGAGTGATTCTTCCTACGCGATTGTGCGGCGCTGAAATGTGCATGCCTCCGGTTACTAAGTCTGGTAGCCCATCATTATTAACATCCCCTATCGCTAGGGCCTGGATATGGCTTGGAGAATTCGTAATAGGACGATTGAGATATTTGTTTGTGCCAACATTTTCCAATAGTCTCAGGCTTTGTGATGTAGGCTTGGCCCAATCATTGAAGGCACTTGAGACAACTATGTCCAAATCGCCGTCACCGCCAATATCGATTACTTGGGCGTTTACTGCGCCTCCAAAGTCTGCCAAGCGGTGAAATTCGAATCGCAAATCGCCTTTATTTTCCAACCACTGCACGCCATGCCAGGGCCAAGGGCGGGGCGGGAAATAGTCAAATGCATCGCCGTTACAAAATAAAATATCCGGGGCACCGTCAGCGTCTAAGTCATTGACCCAGATGCCTGAGGACCCAAAGTCTGGATTATTGGCAGAAAACAACTCTTGCTCACGAAAATTACCTTTTCCGTCCCCGATGAATGCAAAAATAGATTCGTCTTCCTGGCTTATTAGGCTGACAATATCCAAATTGCCGTCTGAGTTAAGATCTACGGGAATGCTGTGAATACCCCCTGGTCGCGATTGCAATGGTCGCGATTCATATTTCCAGGAACCAACGTTTTCCAACCAGCGGATCTCTCCCTCGTCATACCCGAATTGCGTAACAACCAAATCGAGATCCTGGTCGCAATCAAGATCGGCACAGCGCACATCCGAAACACGCGCGACAGACTCTAGCAGCACGTGCGGTTCAAATACTTCCTGTCCTTTGTTTTCTAATGCAACTAATGATCCTAGTTTTTCATTGCTAGGAAATAGCTTTCCTAAGACTGCCACAATTAAATCCAGATCTCCGTCATGATCGACATCAGTGCAATCCAATCGCGCTGGTGCGATCAATTGATCCGTGATGACCTGTTCCACAAATGTGCCGTCAGATTCCTGCCGAAGCCAACTGACCGTATTTTTTGTACAGTCGCAAACTAAAACATCTTGTTTCCCGTCGCTATTTAGGTCCACAATCTGAACATAGGATATTCTGGGTGGCGTATCAAAGGGCAGACCAATAGGTCGCGGACGAAATCCCTGAAAGGGACTGCCGTCCGTACTTAGCGGAGTCAGATTTAATTGAGTTCGTTGAGGGGATATGTTAAACACCCAAATAGCGGTGAATAATCCGCCCACCAGTCCCACTATAGCGATAATTTTTGCCGCGATTTTTCTGAACATCTGTTAATTCACGCACTCGCTTTGTTAAGCTATTGCCTCAATTCTGGGGCGATCAGCTGCCATCGTAACAAGAATTCCGCCACATTGAACTTTGCAAAACGTTTTCGCTTTGGAAACTGATCAGTTATCTACCGTACCTAATGATCACATGTTTTTTTACCATTTTTGAAAATTTTCAGCGTATAACCCAAATTCAATCGAAGAGTTGTGCCAGAACATTTCGTAGTAGGCCAGGTCGTTCAAATGTTTTTATCTCCTGTAGCAAGCCGGAATTAGCTGAGGCTCATCGCGGGGAGGCAAGAAGTTGACAATTGATTGCAGATTCGCCCTTTATTCGAGAGTAACGCGATGCGAAGAATAGCGTTCATTGCTTTCCTCGCTGGCCTACTTTTCGTGATCGGTCGTGCAGTTGGATGGTGTTGGCAACGAAGCGGAATAGTTGGATTACAACGAGAACTAATAGAATCCATCGATGACCTAAACGGACATTATTATTATGACTTTCAATTGGGACCCGATGGTAATTCGCTGTTGGACCCCGATGATCCCAAGGCACAGAAATCTTGGTTATGCAGATGGACTTCCAATGATTGGTGGCACGATATCTTCTATGTTTCCTTTGCACAGTTCGATAGCTACGAACAAGAGGGTGGCGTCGCTACCAATCGCCATGATATCACAACCGAGAACATCGAGTCTTTAGCCGAACTACCTCATCTGAAGTGGTTGGCCCTCAATGGAACTGGAGTTACTGACCAATCTCTGAGCAAGCTTCTACAATCAGGTAAACTCTCCCGTTTGTGGCTTAGTCAATCGAATGTGACAGATCAGGGCTTGTTAAACGTTGGACGATGCCGCGAATTAGATACGCTGGCAATCGAGGCCACGCAGGCTTCCGACAAGAGCCTACGGGCGATTGTCCAGTTACCAAATCTACGATCCCTGAGCCTAGGAAGTCCGGGGATTACAGCTGAAGGAATGCGATTGTTGGGCTACGCCAGAAACTTAGAAGAACTTTTTGCAGATCGCCTGCCAATAAATCTTTCCATTACGACAGAACTCGGGAAACTTTCCAAACTGCGTTCATTGTCTCTACGTTTCACAAATCTTTCGGATGATTCTCTAGTCCCGCTCCAATCATGCCAGCAATTGGAAGTGTTGAGACTAGATGGTACTTCCCTTACGAACAAGGGATTGGAGACACTCGGCAAACTTACTCAATTGAACGAGCTGGATTTGAATGGATCTAACATCTCAAATGTCGGGCTAAAGTCCCTGAAGTCCTGCAACCAACTGAAACATTTGAACATAGCCAATACAGGCTGCACGCTGACTGGTGCAGTTGAGCTGTTTCATGAATTACTTGGGCTCTCCATTGCTGATACGTTACGTCGGGTCTGCACGACCGAATCTGATAGTTACGGAAACCTAGTATCAGTTGATTTTTCCAACATCCGCTTAGCGGTCGAAGATCTCGTTCAACTCCAGGGCTTGGAACATCTTCAGTGGCTAGATCTTCATAACTTGTCCATGGATGACATGGCCGCCAAGGTAATAGTTTCTCTTGGGCTTGATGAGCTGACACTTTTGCAAGTCGATGGACGAAATCTCACGCACGATGGCCTTGCCGCTCTCGTTTCACTGCCGAAGCTTAGGGATTTGCATCTGGGCGTGACAAGTGTAGCACCCCAAGTTATTGAGGATGCTATGCGATCGCGATCGTATCTGCGAATATACTACCTAGCAAAAGAATGATAGGCACGACGAATCTAACCAACCCAGTAATGCGTTTAGAGAAAGGCGATTTCATGAGCAATTCATCTTCAGTCACGACCGCGCAAGCGTCCTCACAGCAGCAGTTACCTGGGTGGGTCCTTCCTGCCCTAGTTGTTGCGGGCCTAGCTGCGGCATTCGTCGGCGAATTGGTGATTGATGCCAATAAGGAACGTTTTTACACGCCCGAACCTGGCTTGCCACCATTTCCACCTGAGTTCATTCGTGAACGCATGT
Source organism: Planctomycetales bacterium (assembly GCA_020427005.1). Lineage (GTDB taxonomy): Bacteria > Planctomycetota > Planctomycetia > Pirellulales > Pirellulaceae > Aureliella. The sequence continues at coordinate 12,548 of JAGQOY010000110.1, read as the reverse complement.
GGAATAATATTTTCAATCATTCCATATGCTATGGCTTCTTGGGACTTATTTGTGTTTCACTTGTGAATTTGGTAATCGGTGGCTTGGCGGGAGCAACTCGCAGTTTTTGGGGATTTCTTTTGGGCTCAACCAGCGGGCTTGTGTTTGGTGTAGCAACAGGAGTAGGAGGATATTTTATTTCTACAACGCTGCAACAAATCGACATTGAGGGAGTTCTCAAAGCCATGGCAATTTTCTTGCCATTTTGGTTTGTGACCATGCTACTGTCAGGTTTGATCGCGCTGCACCTCATCGGTATGCTAAGAAAACCGGGAAACGCAATCACCTTTGCCCTATTGTTTTCCATCCTAGCCTGTGTGGCCTACCCAATCTTCGTCTCTGTGGCTTTTCCAACCGAGTGGCCTGGAATCATCATTCCTGAGTTTAAGACATCGCGACTTTCATGCTACATCATCGGCGCCGTCTGCAACTCCGTGTGCGCATGGTTCGTTGTCAAATCCGCTTTGAAGATTTCTGCCGCGGAACAATTGAAGAGCTCAGTTCAATAGAGAGAAAAGCCGGGGCTGGCAATTTTACTAGCCAGTCTTGAATGGCCTTGTTTGGGATGTCGTCCTTCTTGGACGTCAGGTGATGTGTGTCTGAATTCCTTCAGAGGGTTGAGTATCCTGCTTCGGGCACACACAACCTTATCGGCTAGAAATATCGGACTCAACCCTTTCAGTCATTGGTCGAAATTCCGTCTGGTCATAGTCAAGCGACAAAAATAGGGAAAGCTCTTCTCTCCAAAGTAAATAGCGAACTGGATAGGAACCCCAACGCCCTCTTTCAATATTGGCCGAAACAAGCGGACGCTGCAATTGCCATGGCTTTCCAGTGAGAGCAGCGTGCGGAAAAGTTGTATATTCCACTAATCCCAGAAATTGATAATCTGGGGCTAACCGCATGACAAGCCCCGACCGCTTGGCTGGATCCGGCTCTAGAATCCCACAGATCTTTCGTGATTGCGTTGGAACCGTATGTAACAAGGCTAACAAAAAACTAGCCAACAAGTATCCCGTCAATACTGCCGCCGCTGTACGACCAACAATCTCCGTCTTTTGTCCAAACTGAGGAGAATATTCGCCGGCACGGGTAGCGAATACTAGTGTGCAGGTTAGTCCGTGAATGAAAATACCTAGTGGGACTAGTAACCATAGATACTGAGTATATTGTAGATCTGCTGCCAAGAAGAATGTTTTGGATACCCACCTGGTCGCGGGCTCCCCAAGCACCATGGCCGCTAGACTCCATAGCAGACCCGCCACGAAAATTACTGTCGATTCGAAAGCAGACCGACGAGCCACCAACACCGCGATGATCGTAAATACGAGCAGAAACGAGACGTCCATCAAATATTCCATGACTAGCTCCCTAGTACCCGGTGCACTTCATGTGGAGAGACGATTCCATCCAGAATTAGTCTCTGTCCTTCCTCCAACAGAGTTCGCATCCCGCCACAGCGAGACTCAGCAATTACTTGGCTTGCTGGAGCGTTTTCCCGTATTAGCTCTCTCATTTTGCTGCCTGCCACAGTAAGTTCGAAGATCCCAGTTCGTCTTACAAATCCTCTGCCGTCACACGCTTTACATTCGTTCTTCGTAGCGTCCGGTGACTGAGATATTCGACCATTGCCAGTGGCAAGTTCGCTTAACCATGGAAACGTGGCGTTTAAATTATCCTCGTAGGCAATCTTGCAGGATGGACACAGTTTCCGAACCAGAGACTGAGCTAGAATAGCCCTAATCGTGCTAGCAAGTACGTGACGTTCAATTCCGAACTCTAGCAACCTTGATATGGCCGACAGAGAGTCACTTGAGTGCATAGTTGCAATCACCAGCTGTCCAGTTAGGGCTGCTTGGCAAGCAATATGGGCTGTGTCTCGATCTCGAATTTCACCAATGAAAATTACATCTGCGTCGAGTCGTAGGACACTTCGCAGTGCGGCTTCAAATGACTGGCCAGCTCGCGTATTTACTTCGATCTGGTCAATTCCGGGTATTTGATACTCAATCGGGTCCTCTATCGTCACAATATTTCGATTTTCTAGATCCAAGCCGCGGAGTGACGCACATGCTGAGGTCGACTTGCCTGCACCTGTAGCGCCTACAAATAAAATCAAGCCATTGCTTTCCTCCAAGCATCCCGCAAATTGTTGCCTTATGCTTGCCGGCATGCCAAGTGTTTCAAGATTAGGAAAGTTCTCCAGCGGATCCAAAATGCGGATACTCAGCTTTTCACCTAATTGAGTTCCTTGGGACGATACGCGAAAGGCCAATCGCTTGTTGTCGATGTCAGCTAGGAAACTACCATCGTCAGACCGTTGGCGATCCGATATGTTCAAATCACTTAGGACTTTGAAGATGTTGATTACCGACTTGCCAGTATTCAGTGGAAGCTTGCCGAGACTTGACAAGCGGCCGTCAATTCGCTGCCGAAATTCGACACAATCACCTCGCGTCGTAATGTGTATGTCCGAGGCATGATTCGAAGTCGTATGGTCCATAATCGCAATCACTTGCTGCAAAGCATTGGATTTGCGTACTTCGCCCGAGCCAAAAATAGGGTCGGCACCCAGCCGACTGGCATTGACAAATTGGATATCGCAACCACTGGGCTTGAGATCCAGTTGCAGTTCATCTAATCTGGCTCGAATGACGCTACTCGTCTCGCTCGTTACTTTGACTGGCCCTGAAATCAGACTCCACCAACCCATCACGATCCTGGGATTCTTCTGATTGTGGAATCGTACAAACTGCCGGTAGGGTACGAGTACAAATCCAAGCAAAAGCAATCCGGCTGGAATTTCCGCGGGCAAAAAAATGGCTAATAGTACGCCAAAGAGTCCTAGCGGAACCAAGCGATTGTTCCAGGCCGAACGCTCCTCATCATCCAAGGTCCGTGCAGAACTGCACAGGCCGATGCTTCGCAACCAAAGCAGTAGACCCACCAGAATGATGCCGAACTTCAAAGCACCAAATTGCCAGTTTTGCGACAAGTCATTTCTAGGGTCAATCGCATAGGATGTTGGGGTGCCATCGTTCGCAAATCCATTTCGAGATGGGATCTCAAAAAGTGCATGTGAGGAAGAGACGATCCCGGATCCTTGGTCTGGTAAACTGGCAATCAATTGCGGAAAAATGTTGTGCGCAAATTGGTACTGCAGTCCATCCCCTAAGAGTAGGAAAAATATAAGTAGTGCTGACATCTTTGCCTAAAATGTTGTCGAAATGGAGGGTCCCACAAAGTCATTTCCGTGTATTGAGTACCGTTGTTCACGTGTCCTGTGGGATAAATCACATGGTACTCGTCGCCGCCCAAAAACCTCGGAATTTGCAGTTGCCCTGGCAGTGCGCAATGTTGATATCTAGTTACATTCCTGAAAACTAGGGGGCGAAGTCCAGTAGCAGTGAGTGTCGAAAAAGAAATCATTAACGGAATTTAACCGACTTTTCTGGAAGAAGTTCCGCCCTTACCAAAAGAATTCTCAGATTCCGTTCTCAGTTTGTTCACCCCGACTCGCGCACGCCTCCATGTCTGAATGGAAGCCGGTGGGATAGCGTTGCAGTGTTTCGGAATGTTGGGTGACGCATAACTTGAAGCTTGACGCAGTCGCCCATGAAACACGATAGAGTAAAATTCCTAATCGGTGGGAACGGACAGGGCTGTAATATTATTACCCGTCAACGTTGCACCTCGAACGGAAAGTGGCGTGTCATTACGGAGTAGTTCCGCGGTTCATTGCGCGAACGCCCCAGAAGAACCGTCATTGACGCACCCTCGATCCGGCTATCCCTTGGATGGCTGCGTCCCCGCAGAGCCATCTTCCGTTTCACCGGACACATAGACGATACCGCCAGCATCATCATTGAACACCCGAGCAATGCCTAAAAAACCCGGGGTTTCGGGGGCTGGACCCTGAACATCCTGAATTTCGACTTATGTTGAGTTCAAAGTTGTCTCAAAGTCGTTGACACATTCCGGAAGCCTGTCCTACGTTAACTAATGCGCAGGTTGGAAGCCTGGCCTACGCTAACTAATGTGGACTTCATTGAACGAATCGTAGGTCTGAGCTGGCATTGACGCCAGTCTGGACTGTTTGAAAGAACGCTTGTATTGCAAGTTTTCCTTCATCTTGCATTTGGAGGATCCTGTGTTTGACCTTTCCGCTTGAGTATAAAAACTCCTCATTCGGAGCCCCCAGATTCCGTTAGAACGTTACGGATTCTCATAGTTCCAATTGAGTTTCATTCAGCTGGCCGAAAATTCCGTTCGGTCATAATCAAGCGACAAGAATAGGGATAGCTCTTCTCTCCAAAGTCAATTGAACGGATGACTATTCATGCGCAGGCGGAATTTCAATTCTGGATAGGGAACAGAGGCAACGCAGATTTATCGTTGGTCGAATGTGTTGGGGCTGATTCATGCGGAGTATCGACCTGCAGATTCCGTTGGTTTTCGATTGCTGGCCATCGATTTCCATTGCGTCCAACACAATCTATGGAAATGACTTGTTCATGATCGCGAGGATCTCCGCTTCCAGGGGAATACCCGTTAACTACCAAAAGCGAAGGGTGATCAAATGGGGCCCGCTCATAACGCACATTCTCATCCGTAAGACACAGCAAGAAAAAGTGCAACGCGACTTTGTCATACGGTGCTAGAAAATCAATATCTCGCATTATAGGGTGCATATCAGGATTCACCTTCAAATCTGCCGGCACATCTCCTCCTCGATCGTAGAAACTGATAACGTCAGGCAATGTCATCAGCCGGCCATTGTGCATGTAAGGGGCTGTTAGTTCTACATTGCGCAGCGTAGGCGTCCGAAATGCACCCCAGAATGCTAGTTCGTTATCGTGAAGAAACGGCTTCCGATACCCGGTGGGCTCTTCATCTCCTACCAAGGTTCGTGCACGCGACTTGAAAATCAAGTCTGACCGACGTTGCTCTGGATCCAATGCATTGCGAATCCAACTACCATCCTCCAGCGGTTCTTTGAGATGGCTCTCGTCAATTGGTTCGACTGCGGCGTGGCAATTAAAGACTTGGATGTTTTGATCGGGGCTGGGTTCGCCATCAGATTGCTTGGAGCTGCGCGGGATTTCGGCTTGGAATTCATTAGTGCGCAAACGAGGCTTGGACCAATCGGAATCAAACTGATATGCCTGACCGGGAGCGCCAGAACCTTTTTGCAAGGAATCGCGAAGTCGGCTTAGTTGGTTCTTTACATTTCGAAGGGGTGTTTGGAAATCCTCCACATCCGCCGTGGCGGACTTCTGATCAACGATATTCTGAAGGATTGATTTTTCTGATTTGGAGAGTGAAGCCACCTCCTCCGGCAAACTTGATGCATCGGCCTCAGCGCGTTCCAAGAGTATTCTAGCTGCCGTTTCAAGTGATATGGAGCCTTCAAAGCCGCCGATTCCTCGGTCGAAACGTGGAGGTGATACTCCAATCGCATAGAAACCCAAATCATAGAAAACTGCTGGGAAACGTGCGGGAACGCCATTTTTGGTCCGAGGTGGGCGATGTATCGTTAGTCGATCGGGGATACGCATATCTTCCACTAGAACAGGATCCACTAACTGAGCAACGTACTCTTGTCGTTCTTCTTCATTGAAGTACAACCTCTGACCAAACTGAAGACTTGCATTTCGTTCAAATTCTAGCAGGCGGGCGGCAACAAATTCCGCAACGGATTCCAGCCCAACTGGGGTTAGTCGTTTCTCGACCAAAGACTTGAGAATGTCCTTGTTTCCACGTGCATCTTCCCGCAAGAGATCGCATTGTTGCGCCAACTCCATAGCTTGGTGAAAGGCCAACGGGTTGGAAATAGGAGCAGCTAAGAAGTGACGTGCGATGTCGCGAAACATGCGTTCGCGTTGTTGGTTCTTTTCTATTGCGATTGCATCTGATCGAGAATTAGTAAGTAGCGTACGGGATAGCCGAGCGTCAATTCCATGGACCTCATCTTCTGGCAATCGCTCACTTACCTCACTCATCAATGGCCCGTCATGGCATTCGATACAGCCAGACCGCATGAATGTGCGAAAGCCCTGCTGGAAAACTGCACTGCCAGTTTCTGATTTGGGAGCTGCCATCGTGGGATATCGATCCAGCCAAACGCTGCCAAGCTCATCTTTAACTTCTTGCCAGCGATGTTCCACCAATTCAGACCGTCCCTGCATCATGTCATCAAAAGGCGTCTCATTGGAGACCAGCGATGCCTCGTACATCATGATGCTCAGTCCCCAATAAAGCGGGAAATTCGCATTCATCAGTTCTCCTGTAAAGCCAGCCTCGAGTTGCCTTGTAGCTGATACGAAACCATTGCGAACCAGTTCTAACGGTACGCTATTAGCTGTCTGTCTGGCGTAGGTTTGGCGGTCTATCTCGCTGTCGAGGGGAGTGCGTGGAATTTCGGAATAGGCAGTGGTTGCGACATCCCACCATTCACGACGGAATGCTCGTCTAATGAGCTCACGGTATGTCAAATTAATACCTAGACCACATTCTCCTGATGTTGATGGACCACTAACGTAGCCGTGCTGCGAAACGAGATTCGAAAGATGGCTATCCAGGCTGTGTACCTGTTGGTATTCGAGTACCTTGGAATCCAAGATCCGACATGCGACATGTGAAAAAGTTCGGCCGACATACGACATTTCCACATCATTAACGATCGGCCCAACAGCTTGTGAAGCAAGGGCGGCTTTGGTAATCGCTACATGCACTGGTACTGGGCTGCCGTACAGGGGAAACCCTTTATCATCCAGTCGTGGTCGTCCTTCAATATCCATCAAAGGTTGCGATCGATGAATGACCTCGCGTTTGTCCCGATCACCAAATATTGAGAAACCGTTGAAGGTTGACTCGGCTCGGCCATCATGAAAAAGGCGATCAGAAAAAACTGCATTGATAATTGTTGGAGAATTACGAGCAGTAATTTGCCGATAACGTCTATCATCGGCAGTGTCGACCGTCTTCCAGCCATCAATAAACATCAGATATTCCGCCCTCGTTCCATCAATCCCTGTGGGGTCGCGTCCAAGCGAGTTCTCTGCAGTCCAACGTTGATTCGGGAGGATTGGCGAGCTGTTTATGCCCAGAAAATGTAGTGGTTCCACACCCGTTGATCCTACGATAATATCCAGAGGACCTCCGTGTTCAGTGCTGGAAAATTGCTGAATAGGCAAACCTGTTGTTGCTTCTCGAGCAACATCAAAGGCCCTACGGCCAAAAGGGTTGGACGGTGTCTGGTCTTGACTTGACACGTAACCGTCATCATGTGCTGGATCAACCTTGTAACCATCCCACAATACATGTGGAGGTCTGTGGGTGTACCTTCCCCGAGCATCGGCTCCATGGCGAAAATGGCATGAAGCACAGGCTGTGCCAAGCACGGACCACTGCCCATCTATGTTGCTTTGCCGAAAATCGCTGCCTGCGCGCATATCCCAAAACAGCGCCTTGCCTAATGCCTCAGCAGCATCAATATCAGCGATAAATTCTGCTAAGTCCGCACGCCTCAATTGTTTCATCGCAACTAGTTTGCCCTCGGAGTCTCGGGCAAATGTTGTGCGGACGATCGGATTAGTTAGCTTTCGTGGATCCCAGTCGTCGATCAGATCTTGCACACGATCAAGTAGAGCTAGATCTTCATGTCCAACTAGGTGTGGAGCTATCGTTCGAGCCAATGGTTCGGAGCGAGATGATTGGCCCAAGACCACCGTAGTGTGTATCGCTGCTGTTAGGAAATATAGTGACATAGCAATCACAAAGCTGATTCTAATCATCATCAAAATTCCCTAAAGAAGTTGGACCTGAACCTGCAAACATCATCCGACGCGAACGATTGTCCCAGGCTTAGTTAGATGCTTGGGCGATTGCCTTGCGGCTTGTATCAGGAGTAATCCCATATCGTTGCTCAAAATTCAAACCTGCAATACGTCTTATCGATTCGATCAAAGCCTGAGTAGGTAGTTCAGATGGCATTGCTGCCCATTTGTCTGTAGTAGAATTTCCATAAAAAAGCAGCGATGCGTGTTGCGTAGGGTCACTATCCACTTTGGGATTGAGATCGTAAAAAATCAAACCGTGACGCAGCCTTTCAATATCCTGCTGAGTGCCCGTTAAGAAAAGCCAACTACATAATCGATCGCTGGGCTTGCTTACTCCGTATAGTTCAGCGTATTGCTTAAGAACTTTCGGAGTATCAATTTGCGGTTCCAACGTAAAGGACAGGATCGTGAGCTGTTTTTCAAAAACAGGCCAGAGCTTTCGTCGCAGTTCTACAAGCTTGGCACTTGTAGCGGGACACGAACCACGACAGGTCGTGTACATCGAGTTAATAATGACTGCGTTGCCCGGTGCAATGAAATCATCATGAAAGCGGTGCGACCGTCCAAAGTGATCGACCAGCGGAACATTTGGAAACGAGTCACTGCGCGACGAACTGCTTGGAGTTACCTGTCCATTTTGCCCCACAGTTAGACACTGAAGTATCGCTTGCCAGGCCACTTGTGTTACCCTCATACTTTCCGAAACGTTGTAGTTACATATCCTGTTTATCTACTCCGTGGGACGCGTCTGTTGTTTTCTGCGTTGGATCTGATCAACACCGGCATCCGTCACGGGCGTCACAGGGATTGGCGGAAACTCCCACGGCAATTCACCGACGCCATCCGACCAAGTCACCTCATTGCCGTGCGACCTTGCCGAAGGCGCCAAGTTAGGGTCCCAGGGCAAGGGCACGTGCGGGTCGCAAGACTCTGAGTTCCCGTCCCCAGTCGATGCTGGCGCAATGGGTTCAAAGTTGAACATCATACGCATGTCTTCATGTTCTAGATTGTGACAATGAAAAACAAAGGGACCTGTGAACGTACGAGTTCGAATACGAATCCGTGCCACCGTATTCGGTCCCAGCACTTGCGTGTCATGCAATCCAATTCGCTCCGGTACCGGTAAATTGTCCTGGATGGGTATTCTTCGCCGTAACGGATTAACGTCTGGATTGAGTCCATCGTCGATGACGCCGTCAGCAAGAAAATCCTTTTCGTATGTGACCAATTGATGACTTTCCAAATGTATGTGAATAGGGTGCCACCAGCCTCCACCACCGTTACGCAACACCCACTCCTCCGCCTTGCCGACGCAAGGCGTCGCATTTGCCAAGTTAGGGTCGTAAAACCTGCCATTAATTTGCCAGGCGCCTTTGCCACGTTTAAAAATAAACTCGCGCACTACGGCTACTTCGCTATCTTCAATGTTACGATGGTGCGCGTTAAGTACGGTTGGTAACTGTGCCAATTCCGCTTCCGAACCATTGATTGGCACTATGGGTTGTGAATCACAGTCAACATCGTCAACGTAGGTCGGTCCTTCAGGGTCGTCTGGATGATAGACCACGAACTTCATCAATCCAATCGGCCGATTCAACTCAGCAGGCCGATCCTGTCCGGCCACATCGAATGGCAATGACAATACTCTCGGATCTCCTCCATCCACCAACTTTTGTTTTGGTCCACGTCCGTCCTTCTGTGGCATGGTATTGACCAATACAAATTGTTGCGGCTGGCCTATTTTGATGTCTTTGCATAGAGCTGCAAAATCAACTACTAAGTCAGCTCGGTTGGCCATCGCTAGCACTAAGGATTTCATTCGGTACGCAAACTTCCATAACCAGCTGTCCTTGCCGATTCGTAGGTAATCCAAGCACACGTTGTCATAACGATCAGCATGATTGCCACCGATTGAACGCGCGGAAGTGCGAATTGATCCGGACGATTTTCGCTGCAATTTTCGTGGACATTTTGCATATAACGTGAATCTAGCCTCAACTCCAACTGTGGAGTTGTTTTGGGAGAACGGTGATCCGATAGCCCCTGCCGATGTTGACTTCCGCGAAACGGCCGGCGATGCAAAGTATATTCGCTGGCGATTCAATGATAGCGTGGCTAGACGTCCTGGGTTACCTCTCCATTTTCGGATCATTGCCAAAGCTAATGGCGTAGTCTTGAAGGACTCCCTAGAGAGCTTGGAAGTCACACGAATCGACGAAGCTGACTAATATCTCAATGTCGCGCCGATATTTCCTGGTAGCATATGGACAGAAAACCTTGCGATTGTATCGCTTCGATCAATTCCTGACGTTCGATGGCGGTAGGGCTATGGCGGTAATATTGTTCCCGCTTAAGGAGGTGCCGCGTAGAGAAAGCGGCATATCGTGAGTTATGACGTCGGATGGACTTAACGCCGTGGCGTCATCATGATTAGGTAAAATGTAGCTCGTAGCTGGATCAAAAACTACATTCTGTGCAAGGAACCTATCTTCAACTGAAATGAGATATCGTCCGTTTTCGTCCACTCCCAAACCATCAATATTCTGACCTTTGAGGCCGCACTTATCACCTTCGCGAATAAGCTTCCATTTTCCGGCCACCATATTCTCGCCTTCTCTCTCAAGCTGGAGCTCAACAATATCATTCGCCTCAACGGTTAGATCTTCTAGCTTTGTTCGTCTATCAAAAGAACATAGGATCTTGTCCAACGAGATTGCTTCCATGGCATCAATATCCGTGCCCCCATCAATTCCAAGGTGGCTGGTATCTAGAAACCTGGAAAACACTCCGCGAGTGATCTCCCCGAGTGAATTAGCCTCAAATAGCAGGATGTCTTCATCTCGCACCGTCCCAGTAAGTCCTGGCAATGGATGATCCAGGTCAATCTCAAAGTCGCTTCGGTAAGAAATCAAGAACGACGTAGGAGAAATCGCAGTGAAAGCGTCGATTTCCTCCTGACTCGTACCAAGATCACCGCCATCGATCAGTTTGGCGACATGCTTTCCATCATAGGCAATTACGTCATCGTCGCTGAAACGAATGCCATCCACGGTAATGGAATCCTTAACGCAAAAATACAGCTTGGCGTTTGCTATGCATTCGAGCTCGCGCTGTGTCGTACGGTACAAACTATACTTACCTGGCTCGCTGAAACGACCAATCCCCACCCACCCCAGCAAGGGAATGGTGTGCCCTAACCTCCTTCTTCCTAATATGCGTTCAAATATTAGCTCGCTGCCATCACAATCGGGCGGCATGTGCCACGGTACGACCTTGTCGGCCAATTCGTCTTTGCAAATTGCTACCGGTCCATATTGCGAAAGACGCACATTCCCTATTGGTGCTGCAGTACCGCGGTCCTCCTCAACAGGACAACAGACATCTGAGCCGCGTATTGGAATTCCCGATACAGTAATTGGCACAACATCTAATTCAGTTAATTTGCAACCACTAGTCACGATCATCCAAAAGGCAAGAAACGAGCCTGATAGAAGACGTGCTATATGGTTTGATAGGGTTATCATTCGAATTAACCAATAAACACAAAGTTAAAAGGCAACTTGATATTGAGTTCGAAGCAACAGCCCTTTGTCACCAGCTAAGAGATTCATTGAACCTGAACTGATGGGAGCTCCATCGTAATACAGTAGGTCGGTTTGGAGTTTGGAATTATGGCGTAGGAAGTAGAGATTGAGCCCGCCGCCTGATTCGTTGCTGGTGGTCGTGTAGTTTCTGCCGATAGGCGAACCACTGCCTTTGCCCGTGGCCCAAACGCTGGAGTGTCGAAGCGTCAACTCAGTTTTCTCGGTCAAGAAGTAACCGCCCTGAACGTAAAACCCATGTGTGAAATCGCGAAAATCGTCAGCTGATGTGAATTGAACATTATTGATCCAACGACAAAGATACTCCGAATGCAAACTCCATCCGGCGTGCTTGCAATCTGCCTCCACTCCGGCCAACCACAGATCGTAATCGGTTTCAGAGCCTTGTAGCTGATCCATGGCAAAGAATGCATCCCCTTCGCTAGGATCGTCAACTAGGAGAATTGCAGGTTGGTTATCGAACTCGTTCGTCGATCCTCCGAGACCGCGCCGAGCCCTATGAGTGTATGCCAAACTACTTCCGATTCGAACGGCAGCTAGAGGACTAAGGTCATTGTCAGATTCACCACTCGAGTATTCTCCAATCAATTCTTCGGTCATGCGTAGGGAAATTCCCATGTGTCGATCCAATGAATCGCGATCTTTGACACCGAAGGTACCAAAACCGTTGAATATCCCAAGTTCATAACTCACGGGGCGGAACCAGTGCGTGAAGCCTCCCAACAGCGCCAAGCCTGTGTTATTGCCGAGGTTGAATACGTTGCTAGTCAATGACCGATCAATGAACTGCATATTTTGACTAGACTCGGAGGTTTGTCTTCCGAAATTGGTCCGCCAATATCCAAACCGCAATCTGGTGTTTGCGCCAAATCCCACTCCGAGAGACTCCAAAAGGTCAACTTCCACATTAGCGTTAACCAGGCGAGCACTCGAAGCGCTCCAATCAGTTCCGATGCTGTATCGCAAATACTCTTCGTATACAAATCCTCGAAAACTCAATCGCGCTCTGGCTATATCGAATTGGTTCGATGTTGGGTTTTCGTAGACACTTCGATCGCGAAAATAT
>JAGQOY010000109.1 GCA_020427005.1 Planctomycetales bacterium | reverse complement strand
AAAAGTCCAGTGCCCCATCCGTCAATGTTCGCCCCGAAAATGCAAGCAAAACAAAGATTTGTGTTGTATAACGAGCCAAACTTGGGAGGGTCGAAAAAAGAAACGTCGCTGAGACGTTACCTTTTTCGGGGAGGGTTGATGAGCTCCGCATTCGTACGGAAATCTCACCACTATACTCGCCAACTATTGTGGTTTGCGACTGACATACCGCAGCCGCAATCGATTGCCAGGCTCTTGCGGATTGGGAGATTGCGTTAGTGCTTCCTGCAATCCCTCTTGATTGCCCGTCTCTTGATAGATTCGCCCGAGACTGTACCAGGCCGCAGCGTGCCACTGTACGGCTCGCTCATCTTTGATCACGCGATCGCGAAGCCACTTCTCTGCGTCATCGTACTTGCCACGATCAAAATGTAATTGGGCTAACAAGAATGCCGCATCGACCTTAGCACGTGAATAAACCATCTGCGACTGGAGAATCCGCAGTTGGAAATTCTCGTCCGTTTCTCCTGGAAACCTTTCTACACCCAGCCCTTTTTGCACTTCGGGATCGTAGGACAACTTGTTAATGAGTTCGTCCGGTACTTTCAATTCTATGTAGCTTGCCAGAGCGCCTTTGGTATCTAGCGTACTTTCGAACTCTCCGCGCAAGTGCTTGAACCGAGCTTGGGCGGCAGGCGTGTCGAATAACCACACACCGTGGACATAGTAGTACTGTGATTGAAATTCGGATGGTGTTTCTAACCTCTCGCGAATAGTCGCTGCATGTATTTGAGCCAACGTGGGTACCAGCCACATTTTCGTGCTGGCTCCCGGAAGTCGAGCTTGAGTCTTGGCAGCCAATGCATCTACATCCTTGTACAGACGCATGCGTTCATCCCCCAACAGCGCTGTCTCAAGCAGCTTCATTCTTGCGCTCGTAGCTGCTGGAACAACATCCAACAAGAAGGTGATTTGTTTTAGATCCGCTTGTTGGAATACAAACTCAAATTGTCCAGGCAAATTGAGTCGGCGCATAATGCGTTCGTTGCTTTGCGCTTCTGATAGGGTCGCGAAACCTGCCGTATCGGGATTCAATAACGGTAAACCAAGCTTGGGGTCAAAGACAAGTATCTCGTCCCCAATCAATACACCTATCGCCCATAGATACGGTTGTTCCGCATCCCCCAAGCCTATCCAGAAACTCTCGATTCCACGCATATCAGCCAGAGCTGTGAAACAACGCCCACGGGCTACGAAATCACCTTGCGAAAACAAAAGTGTTTCCCATGGCAAATACCCATAACCAAAACCTCCATCGTGTATTGGCAGACCCGGTGAACTGTACTTTTGTTCGACGGAAGTCGTTTCACCAGCCAGCACAACATTCCTGATCGTCCAATCAAATAGCTTCAGGGTCTCCTCGAGTTTCTGTGCATCCGCTTCGCCTAGCTTCGAACGGTAATCGTTAAACGCCGCTCCCAACAAAGAATCATGCATGGGAAGCCCAATAACCCACTCCGATATTAGGCGCATCATTCGACGTTCGAATAGGTAATCAACATCCCAATACCCAAACTGCAGACGCGTAGGGGAATCGCTACCGACGACCGTTAGGAGGTCCGCTGGAATCTCCTGTATCAATTGTGGACGCGAATACTGAGTTTCATCACTGGGTGCAGATTCCAACCACGTGTTGAGCTCCAATTGGACTTCCTTGGCAGCCTGCTGGCGATTCACGGGAGTCAATTGACTGAGAAAGCGCATTGCGTTTCTCAGATTGTCGGTCTTAGTCTGCTGTTCAGCTAAACGCTGAGAAATGGTCTGCGTAGCGTCGCGATGCCGTTTGGTGCAACCAATTACCATAATCAGGCTGCAACAGCCTAAAACGATCGAGACTTGACGAATCATTCCAATTCTTTCGCTTGAACCATCATCTTCGCGGGGGCGGCTTTTAATTTACCAAGTGGTTGACAATTCAAAAATCGCCTGCAACTGCCGTAGCAATCTTTCTACGTTCTGAAGAGGTACCATGTTCGGTCCGTCGCTGGGGGAGGTATCCGGATCTGGGTGCGTTTCCAGAAACACTCCATCCACGCCGGCTGCCACAGCAGCCCGAGCCAGGGGCCAAACCATTTCTCGGTTCCCTCCGGTAGCCCCCCCCAATCCACCAGGCTGTTGCACCGAGTGCGTAGCGTCAAAGATGACCGGTGCATCGAACGAACGCATAATGGGTAAGGCCTGCATATCATTCACCAATCGACCATAGCCGAAGAAAGTACCACGTTCGCACAACAAAACTCTCGCTCCTACATTCTGTGGCCGCGCTCCGTTCAACTTACCAAGCACATATTGCATATCCGTGGGAGCCATAAACTGCCCCTTTTTTACGTTGATCACTGCACCAGTCTGTGCAGCCGCGACCAACAGATCCGTCTGCCGAGCAAGAAAAGCCGGAATCTGAAGGACTTGGCAAACTTCTGCAACGGTTGCAGCCTGTTGGGCTTCATGAATATCCGTTACCGTCGGAACACCCAATTCTGCATGCACACTCTCAAGCACCGCCAAGCCTTCTTGGATGCCCAGCCCGCGATAGGCCCCGCTGCTCGTACGATTGGCTTTGTCAAATGATGCCTTGAAAATCAATGGCAAACCTAATCGAGCGCAGATCGAAACCAATTGTTCTGCGATGCGCATTGTTAAGTCACGATTCTCAATGACACACGGTCCAGCAATGATGGTGAGGAATTCTCCGCTACCAATATTAATAGCTGTCTGCTGACCGTTGACTTTGACTGGGGTCACCGCGCGCATGTCAGCAGCTCAACTTAGATTGAGAATCTATGAGCAACGTTAGCCTGCTCGGAAGTAATTCGACACGAATGGGTAGCACGCCTCCTGGATCTCCATCTATCTGAAAAGGAATCTCATTTTTTGATCCGACCGCTGAACTGGCAATCGGAGCTAGCTCAAGCGAACGCAATCGGACATGGGAAAAGCCCCTCATTTGCTGATGACGATTTATCCATAACTGACTGAGGTAATAAGTTCCCGGCAGAATTCCCGAATTGCGAAACAAGCACAAGTCTAGCAAGCCATCCGTCGGATTGGCCTGGGGACAAAACTGAAGATTGGCAGCGTACCGGGGTACATTAAACAAGAAAGCCCAGGCTGTCGTCCCGAGATCAACTTCGACATCATCTTGGCCAATACCTTTTACACTTATTTGCGGGAAGCGGTATTTACCTAAGGCACGCAATATCGGTCCCGTGTAGGACCAACGATTGATATGACCCCGACGAACTGCATGCATTTGTCGCACCACCTCAGCATCAAAACCACAGCTGAGCATCACCAGAAATAACTTCCCATTTGCGCTCCCCACATCCATGCTTACCGGTACTCCATGTTGAATCGTGCGGCAAGCGGACCTTACATCGTTAGTCAGTCCCCAATGTTTGGCCAGGAGGTTTTCTGTACCCAGGGGAAAGATAAGAATACGGATTGCTGGATCAAGCAAATTCACTAAAGCGTCGACGGTACCATCGCCACCTGCGGCGACTACTGCCCGCAACATTCCATGGTCGTTAAGCCTACGACTTTCAGTCTGGATATGTGACAGAGAAGATGACGTTTCGCAAGTCAGTCCGGCTGCCCGCAGGGATTCACACAGCTCCGTGACCTTTTGTTGATTTGAAGCGGCACCAGATTTTGGGTTTGCCGCGATTAGGACGTGCGTACCGGCATTCATCTGGAAGCATCAGCAAGGAAAAGAACTAGTTCGTACTCCGCGATCGAACTGCTGCTGGTCGTGCCTGACTCCAGCGAATGCGCAAACAAAGGCTGCTCGCAATCACGACCGCCAGTGCCAAAGCCAATCCCACACCCAGGTGCTCAGGTTGTAGAACGTAATGAGCCCACGATTCGGATGACACTACTTCCACCGTGTGGCCGGGATGCGCGTGCGCAATTCTCGCCAACCCAAACATTGCAAACGAAGAAATCCAGAATCGTGCAGTATTTCTAATCATACTCACCTTCCTATCGGTAATTCTTTCCATGATCACTCGAGTGATCTTGGCGCTTGCGGATCTACGCTTTCCGCCTGAGCACTTTTCGAACGCTCCAATTGGGCTGTCACTAACTCAATGGGAATCGGTATACCCTTGAGTATTCCTTCAACCACTAAGTTGTTGCGCACAAATCCCTGGAATTTAGTGACTACTATTCTACCACGCCGCAGCTTGGTCATCTCACACATTAGGACTAAGCGATCTCCCGGCACCACCGGGTCTCGAAAGCGGACGTCTTCGAGTCCACCAAATCCGACCATATCCGCACCTAGCAAATCGTACTTTTGCGAGAAATAGCTGCACATTTGCGCAGCGGCTTCTAACATCACCACGCCTGGCATCAGCGGCATATTCGGCATGTGTCCACGAACCCAGAACTCACCATCCGTCAGGTCTTTGTAGCCCGCACATACATGCCGCTGCAAATCCTCGTGGACGATGGCCGTTAGTTGCTCCATCTCAAAGCGTTGGGGATTGTATTTCCGAATCTCCGCAGCATCAGCGATGATATTGGAATAATCCAAACTCGCCGGATCTAGAATCAACTCGCGTGTCACCGGGTACGGACTCCTGGCGCTTCTCAGTAATAGGTCGAACGGTGGGACGTTGACATCCGATGAGAACAAAAAAGTGCCGTTCTTCAACGGCACTCATTATTGATCCCAAAGCGGTTCGGGTTTATGTGCGAACCTTCTTGCGCTTGGATTTGCGACCTTTGGCGTTGGCAGGACGGGCACCGTGATTGGCCTTTTTTAGTTTGTGGTGTGGCTTTGTCATTTTTCTCTAGCTTTGCGAAAACCGAAATCCGATACTTACCCCCAACAAGGACGACCTGAATGGGGTCAGTTGGATGCACTAGAGTATCAACAAAATAGAACCGAGAAAAGGCTCGATTGAACAATGCATCCACGCATTTTTTATCGACCACATTCCTCCCCAAGATAACCAGCCTTTTGGATGGTCAATCTGGTCCGACCCACTTATTCCCTAGGAAACCTGTTTATCCCTATCCAATGACTGGGAAATCTCACAATCGGACATCTCAGTAGGGTAACGACGCCAAAATGTGATGGAACCGATCTACATCAATCCCTCGCCTGCCACACGCCTATTGAGTAGCTTTCGAATATCGCTACTCCAGTAATATTGCACGGCTCGAATGGGGAAGGGCAGGATCCCTGCCGAGGCTACAGCTTATTCTTGGCACTAGCTCTGGCACCAACGGCACTTTGTTAGACAATATGAAATGTCTTGGATAAGATTAAACTATGGACGTTTCAACACTTCTCGGTGAACGATAACGACAATTTAACTCTCCCCAAAGGAAGAGTCGCGAGCGTGAGTGAATTGAGAGGCGGATTTACCCTCCCCCTCCTTTGAATTCCAGCCCTCCCTTCCTACGTTCGTGTGGAACGACGCAAAGGTCGTTGGGAGGGCGAGTTGCAATTCAGTTTTAACGAGATGTGTCGACTTATCTCATTTGGCTCCTAAGACCGCGGCACCTTTCTAATCGGATGGACGTGTATGAAACACTCCGAAATCGCGGACATTCCACTGGCCAAACCCACCGCTGTCTTTTCCAGTAAGCAAGCCAATTCTCTTGGCCCCAATTCTGACGACACGCTCCAAAATGAGAATTTGGAAACTGAGAATTCTCGTCGAAGAATCCTGTCCAGCTTGCCAAGTTGGCTTGTAAGTTTGGTTGTGCACTTGCTGTTGATTTTGCTGTTGGCAGCAATTTCCATTGATCCGGTTTCTAGAGTCGGACAGCTCTTGAGTGCCAGCTTGGGTTTAGATAGTGAACAAGAATTGGACGAATTTGAACTGAAGGCAGACGTCCAGCCTCCGGATCTCCCCTCTGAAGAAACTATCACGGTTCCCACGCCAGTCACACAAGCCATGGAATTGGCTCTGGAGGTCCCAGAATTCTCGATGCCGCAGCCAGTGGTTGACGTGGTCAACATGAATTCGCTGACCGAACGTATCCTGCCCTCCAATGCCTTGAGTACATCTGCGTTTGGAGAATTGGCTTCTGCACTGAATAGTCGTTCCGCGTCAATGAAAAGCGAAATGCTGGAACGCTATGGAGGCAATACTGCCAGTGAAAAGTCTGTGGCTCTTGCCTTGAAGTGGCTGGCCGAGCATCAAGCCAGCAACGGTGGTTGGACGTTTGCGCATAACATTGTTTGTCGCAATGCTTGTTTAGATCCTGGCCAATTATCTGAGGCCACCAATGGAGCAACGGCCATGGCTTTGCTACCGTTCCTTGGTGCCGGGCAAACGCATCTCGAAGGTGATTACAAACCAGTTGTAAAAGCTGGACTTGCTTTTCTCATTCGCAGTATGCGTGTTACATCAGGTCCGGTGCCGTATGGTTCTTGGCATGAACCTGGCGGACGTATGTATTCACATGGCCTGGCGGCCATCACGGTTTGTGAAGCCTACGCACTGACCAAAGATCCTGACTTGCGACAACCCGCCCAACTCTCGCTTAACTACTTGGTCTATGCCCAAGATCCACATGGTGGTGGCTGGCGTTATGAACCCAAACAACCAGGGGATACCAGCGTAGTTGGTTGGTGCCTCATGGCGCTTAAGAGTGGTCGAATGGGTGATCTCAGTGTCCCCGTAGGTACTTTTCAGGCCTCCGATCGATTTCTAACTTCAGTCAGCACTGACCAGGGGGCTTACTACGGATACAACAAGCCAACCGCCTCGATCGACGGACGCCAAAGCACAATCGCAGTTGGCCTCTTGTGTCGCATGTACTTGGGCTGGCCAAAGGACCACCCGGGCCTGCTTAAGGGCATTAGTTATCTCGACCAGAGAGGCCCCAAGCTAAACGACTTATACTACACCTACTATGCAACGCAGGTCATGCGTCATTTCGGTGGCCCAATGTGGGAACGCTGGAACTCACGCTTGCGAGACTCGCTAATCAATTCTCAAGAACTTGAAGGACATGCTGCTGGTAGCTGGAAACCGAGTGGCAGCCACTCCGAAAAAGGTGGGCGACTCTATGCAACGTCCCTTAGCGCTATGATTTTAGAAGTCTACTATAGGCATATGCCACTGTATACCGACCGGACAAGTGAGATAGACTTCGAACTCTAGTCAGGTTATGGGCGCGCCACATCTCTACATGGCCGAATCTACGACGATCCAACGGAAGGTAAGCAGAACACAGACTAGACACATCCACCAAGTGGCCAATTGAATCCGTGGATGCTCACGTTTCCAGTAAAGCGCCAAACAAGCCGTTCCGGTCGCAGTAAGTTTAAAAAGAGCTAGTCCACTAGGCGTTCCAACAAACTGAGCCGCGATTGGGTTCATCTCCGTCATTTTGCCCGCTTGGATGGACAGGATGGTCCAAACCAGGTCAATTGCAGACATTCCAACAATTAGCGTCAGCGCAACTTTCATACCCTTCAGCGATTCAGCTGCCGGTAACAAGTGCGTGTGCCATCGCAAACTATGCCCTAGGCCAATAACACCAAGTAGCATAGCCATCATGTTCAATGGGTAAGTCGCCAATTCCAAACGCTCGAATGCACGTATTTGGCGCTCGTTCGCGTCTTGAGCCAAGCGGAATTTGGATGCTCGTTGCGTCAACCAAGTTGAAAGCGCCGGCTCGGGCTGGAAACTCATTAACCATTGCACCCAGCGCTCACGGTCATTCGGTGCAAAGGCTGTTACTTCGTCCAGTTGCTTCACACTAGGAGGCTCTGCCAACGCTGCGGTACAGAAGACTCCTTGGCTGATCGTATCGTACAACACAACCGGCTCAACCTGATCGAAGGCCACCACCAATGCATCGTTATCTAGTGCATCGCACAAACCAAACGCCCAGCGTTGGGCATTACTTGTTCGCGGACGACGCCCCTCTAACTCTCGTTGGCTAACAAAACGTGCAGAACCGTCTGAACGACTCCAACCTTCTTCTGCCAGATATTCATCCGCCGGAATTGGGTAAACGCTTCCGTTCACCCGCACAGATTCTCCATCCACTGAAATCACATAGGGTGGGGGCAAATGCTTGCCATTGACAAATAACATTCCCAACTCATGTTCTTTTTCCAGTCGATTTTCAGAGTTTCGTTGCCCAAACGCCAAATCGACATGAAAAACTCCCAGTCCAAGACCTAGCAGCAGCAGGATTCGGCCTAGTCGCGACAATTGCAAGCTCCGTCAGAAAAGTGGCTAATGGAGATCACCCAGCTACCCATCGGTAACTAGCGAAAATCCGAAGCTAGCTTGAAACCAAAGCTGTACCGCGGAACCCGATCCTTGGGAGAGTTCTTTGCTCGCAATAGGGGACGGTACAGACATTTCCAAAATCAACATCAGTCAAACCCTAGGGATCGTAATAGGTTCTGTCGCGAACCTGAATATCTGATCAGAATTCGCAAATCTCGATCAGCAATTTGAACTGAGACACGGATGGCTCTCGCCATGGCCTTGTGGCCATCATTAGTTTAGAGGAAAACCGTCCATCGAATCGCTAATATCCCATTGGCCGTGAGAGGATTCGAATCGCTCTAGTTTATAGAGAAACGAATAATCGATGGGGAGAGATCAAGCTTCGGAATCCTGTGCAAGTTCGGGAAACACTTCCGCGTTTAAATTCTGTCGACCAATTAGTGCTCGCGTTCGGGCAAGAAAGTCAAACTTGAAATTGGCAACTTGCTGCTCGGATATACCAAGAACTTCTGCAGCATCCTTGTTGCTTACACCCGCAACGAACAGCAATTCAATACACTTCAGCTTGGTCCAATCCCCTCGCTGCTGCCATTTTTCAATTTGATTCTGCAGAGCCTCCACCAATGACTGTTCTTCCAGTTGTTGGCGTTCGGCGCTTCGAGCAATTGTACTGGCCACCCGAACTCGTCCTGACACGATCTGCCAAGGTGCCGCTCCGTGAGAATCATTTACCGGTTGGTCCAAAGAGATTACCGGACGGCGACCTTCGCGCCGCAAGTGGTCCGTCAATTTATAGGCGCAGATGGAAAAAAGATAGGATTCCAGTGGCCGCTGGCGATCATAATTGGGCAAGCTATTCAAGAAACCTATAAACGTCTCCTGAACTATGTCCTCACTTACCGTCCGGTTACGAAGCCGACTCTCGACAAAGGCTAGCAAACGCCCTTCGTAACGTTCGATCAAGTCTTCCCAGGCCTTTGCTTTCCCTTGACCAATCTGGTCAACAAGCATCTGATCAACATCTGTACCCATGGCATCATTCAATAAAATTGCCTCAGACAATCGCCTCGCTGGATCACGGGCCAGGAGTAGCATACCGCGCCAGGGCCGCGAATTTTTTCGAACTGATCAAAGGAATGGCCCTCCGTAGCTGTCGCTCGACCCTTGCAAACTTCCTTGCATTGCTCGAGAAATGGGAGGATGAGATCCAGTTCTCCTAATCTTAAAACTTTGCCGCTCTGCATACCATGCGACTTGTATCAGACCAATCAGAGTTGTCCATAGGCCAACTAGAAAGCCCCCTTCCGATATCTGCTGAGAAAAACCAAGCTATCGTACTCTGATCTCAGGAACTTTACTCAGGGATTTCAAGTGTGATTTCGACATTGCCACCGGAGCCACTCTCTGGCAACACGTCTCTTAGTTTCTCCAATACTTTGGTTTTGATCTCGCTAGCTCGCATTGCTTCGCTGGCCCGAATATCGCTTGTGACCACTACTGCTTGCCGATGTTTTTTTATGTCCACCAACCTGAGACCGGCCAATAGGCTCAACAATCCCACCCCAATTGCCATGGTTAGAATCAAACCAAACAGGAAACCCGATCGATGGCGCTTTGCGGGAAAGGCTGCGTTTAGTGGTATCGGGTTAGGGAGTTGTACTGCCTGCACATTCGGTCCGCGATGCCGACCAATCATAAGTCGCATCCCGCCCACGACGAGCAACACACAGGCGATCCCAATCCCCAACGGTCGTAATCTTACATGTTGCAAATACTCGCGATGCCAGACTTGTATTTGCTCGCGCTGCTCCGGTGTAACTTGTATTTTTACCCAACGCTGCAGCATCTTGCCACCGCCAGTGTTTAGTTCAGCCACATAACCGTTCGGATCTTCCAAAAGATTGCGTCGAACATAATTGACCGTCAACTTATCTTTTAGTTGCTCAGCGGCTCCCGAATCATGAAGTACCTGCCCATCTACGTATTCCCAAATTGAGGCCAATAGTGCTTCTTCTAGATTCGCATCAAGCTCATCCATTTCGAAACACGGTAACGAACCTACATATAATTCATGGACTTCGCCAGTGAGCTTTGGAGGAGCGCCGACCCAATCGGGATGATTCTCTGGCAGCAATGAGTAATGTCCTGGTTCGACCGAAAGGTTTCGAACGCTGCCCTCAGGTGTGGGATCAATGGACTCCTCAGCTGAACCATTGCCGGATAAACCCGCTGAGATTTCAGTCCCGCCCACACTTTCAGCGGTCGTGGGATTTGCAGCCGAGTTTTCGTCACCCACAGGACTTTCGACCAAAGAGGCCGAGTCATTGGCGCGGGATTCGACTTCGGATGTCTCATTCACCAAGCCTTCTGATTGCGCGTTTTCAACAACAATAAAGCCGCTGAAGAACAGTTGATTGGGAACCGGTGTAAAACCAGCCTCAGGTATCACAGCAGCTAACGAACGAAAACTTAGTTCGGTTGACTGGCCGCTCACTCGTGGGCAATAGTAGGGCATGGAAAGACAAACCACGCTCAGCGCCAATGCCCAATTCCAAACCATTTGGGAATCACAATTACGACATGTAGAGTTGCCATTCAACATCTCAAACTATTCCTGTGTTGGAATCTTGTCAGTTACCAAGGTCCTATGACATGACCTCATGTGATGGAGCCAGGTGGAATCGCTCTTCCGAATTAATCCATGGGCTAGAAAGTTGAACTGCGATCGATGTGCCAGCAGCCACAATGACGCCCCATGGGTGTGGAAAAGGAATAAGTAGATGAACAACGCTGGCCGCAAGTCCACTCCAAACAACTGCCCACAGAGAGAATCTTTTGCGACGTAGCGGATCGACTTGCTTCCAAAAAGGTATTGCTCCCATCAGCAAAGGAAAATATGCCAAATAGGCTGGCAGTAAGGGCTGCTTGCCACTGAAAAAGCCGACCCAATGAGAGGTACGGATCTCTCCCAAATTCTCTTGAGTAATTGCCTCCCAAGGAATCAGTAACGAACTAGCCAACAAGAAAGCTACGCCTCCAATCAAAAATCCACTCGTCAATTGAGTAAAGCTACGTATGGCCCAGTCACCTTCTTCATTTTGCCATCGTTTACCCAGGGCGATGGTTACCCAAGCGGTTAGGAGGGCCGTCAATGAAGCCCAAATCATTCCCATGATGATCGGCTGCGCAGGCTGGCCAGCTCCAAGCTGAAAAACTGTTGCCAGCACGCAAAAAACTGAAATCACGCCCGTAGACCCCAACCAACTTCCCGTAACCTCATACCATCGCTGGGCACGCGAACACTGAACAAGCTGCGTGCGTCTAGCCAACCTCCACTGACGTAGGCTAAGAGGTTTCGGAGCGCGTCGCCCAGCTTGGGGCGAACGGACAAAATGAGGCGCAGGCGAAACCTGAGGCTGACTCGATCGTTGTATCGGATTCAGGGGTGGAGGAACGCTGCTGGGTCCCCGCAATAGCCACCACACGCAAAAGTATGGAACATAGAGTGTTAAAGAAACCATAACCATGGACAGGATCGTGCCCATATTTAGTACCGATGCAACAATTGCGACTGCCAACAGTACAGCTTTGGCGCCCGGATTCACCCTAAGTCCTGCCCACCAGTCGTTTAGCCCCCGCCATCCTGTTTGTACTGCCCGCGCAACGGGCTCCTCGTAATACACAGTACTGACACTCGGACCAGTCGAGGCCGTTTGGGCAGCACGCTGCCTGCCGCGAGCTTCGGTGTGTGCAGTGAAGGGTGGTGGTTCTATAGCCGAGGAAGAATGGCCATCAGAGTTCGTTTTCGGTACAGCTCGGACAAGTAAATAATGATCATCAATGTCCATTCCCAGCGGACGTACCATGTCTCGCACATCACTGAAACGATTTACTGGGTTTTTGGCTAAGGCTTTCGACACGACCTCGCGTAGTTCAAGTGGCAATAGCGATAGATCCGGATCGCTCGTTAAGTGTTTCATGATGATCTCTTGGCTGCTTTCACCATCAAACGGCACATTGCCGGTCGCCATCTCATACAAGATGACCCCTAAGGCATAGATATCAATTTCCTTCCCGTATTCCCCCTTGCCAATCTCTGGTGCCATGTAATGAAACGTGCCAACGGATTCTGTCTGCCCCCCACGGCGCGAACATGATATGAACTTGCTCAGTCCATAATCTCCGATCTTTACAATTCCCTCATCTTCGAAAATATTTGCTGGCTTCAAATCTCGGTGGACAACACCATGGTCGTGCAAATATGCAACACCAGTAGCAATTTGACCAAACCAGCGTTTCAATTCTGATTCCTGCATCCCCTGGGGCGCTGAATCCAGCACGTCCCTGAGGCTCGGCCCGGAGACGTATTCCATCACGATCCAGCCTTGGTTCTGTTCGTCGAATCGTATGTCGTAGAGCGCCAATAGGTTCGGGTGCTTCAAATTCATGCACTGCCGCACCCCTCGAACTTCGACTTCCAGGTTGCGTTGGATCTGCTTGAGCGCCACCTCTTTTCCGGCATCGTTGGTCGCGAAATAGACTTCGCCAAATCCCCCCAAACCAACACCGCGCTTGATCGTAAACCCTTCTAGCGGCCGGTCTCCGTTGCCATATCTGAATTTCATGGTGGCTACCTGATTACTTCGAATAGTGGGAGCGGTGCGACTATGTTTATTAGGATCTTCCTTGGGACCGCCTTCACTGATCGGCGATTTTTTTGCGGGCATTAGGAGCTGAAGCATGTTCGGCACTTCCAAAGAAGATGGACTCCCATTGATCTTAGAATGAAAGACATGGTGACCTTCCGTCAACCTGCCTGTCTTCAAAAATCTTGGCGATAGCTGTGTATTCGCTGGACACGTTTAATTATTGGCAGTATTCAACCAGGTTTTGGGCGCATCATTCGAGACTCAGAGAGTAGCCTGGACCACGTAGCCGCATTCCCGGCGAAACAAGTATTTGCCCAGTTTCCAATTGTCCATTGACCTCAACTTCATCTAACGTCCGAATAAACCACCCCCCGGGATGCTTAAACAGGATCAGTTCGCTTGTCCAATGGGGGCAGTAAATGTGACTCCCACGAGTTGGACCAATGATGCAGGATTCTGCAAGCAAAAGTACTCCATCAACTCGGGGTTGAAACCGATGGACGCTCGACAGTTGCAACCTCGCAGTTCCACTCAGGGGCGTCGGCTGCGTAAATCGCAGTCGAACACGCGCTCCCACTCGCAATTCACATTCCCGACTCAGTAGTTGGGGGCGATCGATCAGCTGGTCGTCCAAAAACGTCTCCTGCAACGGCTGGACGAGAAAATCACTTCCGCTGCGCCGCAGTACCACAGCCCGACGACTCAGATCACCAACTACATGAACGTCCGCATCCGACCCAGGAATTGCTTGGCCAATGACTATTTCCTCAGCCTCCACGAGCTGAAATCCGCCCACTCCATCCACCCACAAGATCCGCTCTCTTGAGCTTCTGGGAGGATCATTTCTGGGGTCCGTCATGCCAGCCTCATGAATAACTGCTTGCGTCGAATGAAGAAATCCTAAGTTATTATTCATCCACGATCCCCTACACTCAAGATCTTGGAACAAGTGGCTTCTCACTCAAGGGCATTCGCACAATGGGGTAAAAAATTGGCACAAAAAAGACTCTTCTCGCTGAACGCCGGAATTGCCAAACGCAATTCACTCTCCCACCGAAAGTTACTATGGTATTCTCCGTGACCTTCGGCAGGGAGGAACGGTTACCCAGGTAAACGCAATGCAAGACCCCAACTCAACGGTGAGCCGCTGTCCGTGACGCCAGGGCACAGCCTGATTCCCGTCCGATCGTGAGGCTCCCGGTACGACACCGGACCGGGCCGGTTTGCCGCTTCGGTCAGGCATTAACCAAGAATACTTTTTCCCTCTTAAAACGACATCTGGCGTTGAGTTTTCAACGCCAGATATGTTTGTTTGGTTACTTCACCCTCGATTTGGGCACCGCCTATCTTAATTGCTATTGTCGGCAATTAGAGCCTCGATCTCGGCCCGATCAGCTCCGAAATAATCGGTGATTTGATTGAGTAAGTCCGCAGAATCGCTTTCGTTATCCAACTGAATTGTCCCCATCAAAGCACCTTCGTTGGCAATCATTTGTTCCGAAACATCGATGCGTGTTCGGATGTCATCCAACAAACGCTTTGTTTCACTCAGCTGACTATCATCCAATGACATTGGACTGGAAGTTTGGGCAACTTCCACCATCGTCAGCCTAGCTTGCAAGTTTTCAACCTCAACTTCCAATTCTCGCCTGGCAGCCAACATTTCATCCAGTTTTTGTTGGGCGGCCGTTAAGTTCTTTTCCCGTGCATTTAATATTTGGGTCAGCTTGTTGGTCGTTTGCTCGTGTACCTTATATTGCTTGAACCGATTAGCCAAATCATCCCGAACTTGTTCATCCGTGTAGCTGCGACCAGCATAAACAAATCGCACCGACCCACTCTCCAAATCCCCTTTGAGCCGCAAGATTTCACCATGCCCCTTAGCTAGGATCGCCTCCTTCTTGGCGATCTCGGACGCCAAGCGTTTTACTTCGACTTCTTCCTTGGCTACGACCTGAAGATTTTTAGCAATTTCAGGCTTTAAGTCTTCGATCATTTGCCTCGCACGTTTGATTTCCCATTGAATCGGCACGCTGTCGCGAACCGTCTCGCTGGCCGAATGAGCACAGGTTCTTACGTAGCTCCACGCTCCAGTTCCGGCGACCGCACCAGCCCCAATTAAACCAGCAACTCCCAAGACTGCCATTTTCTTCAACATTTCAATCCTCCGACCCGCTTGGGTCCAGCTATGGGCCACTTACCCGCTTTTTCTACGTCCACGATTTGCGGTGTTATTCTTTGATCTCAGGACGGCATCCCGCGTCGAATAGTCGACTCTGCTCTCTCTTCAAGCCTTGCTGTCCACAGAAGGTTGTTCGTGAAGCCCGCGCCCAGCTTGGTTTGTCCAGAAAAAAAACTTCAAAAATCTTCCTTGCTCGATCTCCGACATATTTCTCTGTATTGCCAATGCCTCATTTTGACGCACGAACTGGTTGTCATTTTTAGACACACCGCCTAGTTCTGTTGCATGCGATGCGCAGCAACCTGTTGCCACACATACACTTACGCCTCCCCTCCCGGTCATATCGCAGTTCCGGCACTGAAATTGCAGTGAACCTAGCTGTGACATTTTGCATCTCTGAGAATGTCACTTGCGCCATGGAAACGGAAGTTTTTCAGCCGATAACTTTTCCTAACCATGGTACTGATCGACAACCTGGAAGCAGGGCAACCCCAAGAGGCGACCATGTCTAGCCAAAGCCATTCCCAAGACCTTCCCAAAACCAAACCTACCTGGGGCTGGTTACAAAGCCGCTTAAACTTCGATAAACGCCTCGGCCTCGACCAATGGCTAGACGCCCGTTTGGATGCCCTTGAAAAGGAATTTGCCAGTTTGGTAACCGTCAACAGCCGAGAGCGGGCCGAGAATAGGAATTCACAGTCCCCAACTTCTCGCTAAAGAAGAATCGGACTTGGACCCAGAATCGGCGCCTGAGCTGCCGAATGTAGGGCTCGTAGAGACTTTAAGCCTAATGCCATAAATTGCCACTGAATTCGTCGGTTTTCCTTTCTGCTATCTACTACCTAGTCCTATCAACCGGGTAAGTTTTTCTAATTGTTCAGCGCCCAGCCTGAACCACGCTGGTGCCAACTACCCTGGATTGCTTCGATCCGACATTCGTCTCCGCATGTCGTTGGCGTCTGTCTCACCCTCGCAATGAAAATCTCCCAACGGGGAAAGCCAACTGACAGCCCAATCCTCAGTTTGTGGCCATCGTTGAATAACTCGCATCTGAGACCGATTTACCATTCAAACAATTTACTACTCAAATAATTGAGATTCCCTATGGCCAATTATCGTAGCGGTCACACCATCCGCTTAGACAATCTCCCGCCCGGCTCCTCCGAGAAACTCATGGGCGCGGCCGCGATTGTCTTCGGCCTCCTGTTCATCGGCTATATTGTGCTCAGTGGGTGCTATACCGTTAAAGAATATGAGCAAGCTGTCGTCCTTCGATTTGGCAAGTATCATTCGACCGTTGGTCCCGGACTGCGTTTCAAGATCCCTGGAATTGATACACGAGTCCTTGTCGACACCAGCGAAACTAGCATGCGTCTACCATGGGGCGAAACCGAACGCCCTGAATTTGGAACACTCGACGTCTCGCGCGACAGCAACGAAGCCCTCATTCTCACAGGCGACTTATATGCGGCAGTAGTCGAATGGAACGTATTCTGGCGCGTCGTCGAGCCAGAAAAATATATTTTCAGTTTCGATGAAGACGCCGTGCGTGGCGCACTAATCGCTGTAGCACGTGCCACTATGCACCGCATTGTTGGTGACTACTCTGCCGACGAAGCACTGACCGTTAAACGTGAGGAAATCGCACTCGAAGCTCTCGCGGAAATGAAGCGAGCCATAGAACTATTCGATTCTGGAATCGAAATCACCGATCTCCAACTGCAACGCGTTACGCCTCCCGATGTTGTTAAGGAATCATTCGATCAAGTCAACGCCTCCATTCAACAACGTGACCAGCTAATAAACGAGGCCACTCGAGAGCGAAACAGCCTCTTACCCTTAGCACGTGCGGATAGTGACAAATTGATTCGCGAAGCCGAGGGTTACGCTGACCGCCGACGGGCGGAAGCTGAAGGAGAGATCGCGGCCTTGCTCGCAAAATACGAAAGTTACAAACTCGCTCCTGAGATTACCCGTCAACGAATGTATCTCGAAACCATGGAACGTGTCTTTGAAAGTGGCGGGAAGAAACTCATTCTAGACGACAATTTGAAAGGCTTGGTCCCTCTGATGCAACTTGGTAACGATTAATCCCTTGGGCATCAACTACCTACTTACTAAGTCACTTAAACGCAAACCGATCGATACGACACATGTCCCGCAAAGCCATTTCCACTGCCATCAAATCTTTCGCGGCCCTCGGCATCCTAGCTCTGCTAGCACAGTTTGTCATCTTTGTAGTAGATCAGCGCGAGCTGGCCGTTGTCTTGCGCTTTGGACGCCCAGTGCGTTCAGTTACCGAGCCAGGTCTTTACTTTAAGACTCCGTTCATTGAAAGCGTTCGCTACCTGCCTAGCACTCTCCAGTTTTGGGGAGATACGACGTCAGAGACCCTGCGCGATCTACCCACCAAAGATAACAAGAAGATTGAACTCGTTCCTTGGGCCGTTTGGCGAGTCAATGATCCAATTTCTTTCGTTCAACGACTACGGACAATGGACAATGCCGAACAACGAGTGGCACAATTTGTTCGCGGCGCCATGCGCGACGTGATCACGCAATACGACCTTGAGGACCTTGTCCGCAGCACAAATCGTGAAATGAAGGTGGCTCAATTAGAATGGGACGAAGATGATGCACGGTCCGCTGCTGACGGCGTCATTCCAATGGCCGATAGCCCGGCTCCAGGAAAGTCCCATGTGCTCGGCCGACAGTCCATTTTGAAGAAGATCAACGAAGATGCTCACCGTCGACTAGCCACGACTACCGCGGAGGAAGAAGGCGGAGGAGCTCGCGGTATCGAACTTATCGACGTTGGCATTTCTCACATCGATTTCGTGGCCGCAGTGCAACGTACCACTTTCGACCGTTGGATCTCCGAACGCAATGCTATTAGCACTCGCAATGTCAAAGAGGGGGAACAGGCCAAGCAAGAGATCTTGAACAAAACCAATGCCGAAATCGAGCGTATCCATGGCGAAGGGCAACGCAAAGCCAGCGAACTTCGTGGTCGGGCAGATGCTGAGGTCATCAAAAAGTACGCCGACGCAATCGATTCTGTTGGTGAGTTCTACACGTTTGTCCGCACTCTCGAGGCCTACGAAAAGGCCATTTCGGAAAACACGGAAATGATCCTGACCACCGATAATGATTTCCTACGCCAATTTCAGCACTTCAACAACGCACTCGAACCTGCCTCCAGTTCTCTGGCACCCTCCCGATAGCGATTCTTGCGGATTTGCGGCCACGTGCACTGCGTTATTCAAACCACTGGAGCCGGCATTGCTGCTAACGAGTGACGCATTCAGACTACCGCTATTACAACGAAATTGTTCCTCAAAATCTCCATGTACTGCTCTTGAGTCGACTAACTCCAGTTTGATACTGTCGTCAGTACCCATATTTGCAACGCATATCTAGAAAATGCACGGCCTCACAATCGGAGATCCAGCAACTGAAGGGGTCTCAACTGGGCTCCGAAATTCTCCTATAGCTTTCAAAGTTCGGTTTCAACAGGCCACGTAATCCGAAACGTACGTAAACCCGTGGATGCAAGTCACAAAACTATCAGCTTTCTTGTGATCACAAAGTACTTATGTGGCGTTTGTTTCGCTCTCACGCTCGCGGGCTGCAGCAAAATTGCCCACGAACCATCCCTCCCACTCCTAAACAAATTTGTATCTGCATCCAGCCCTATTCACTGGAAATCCTTGGGCCCTCAACCGTCACACCATCGCAATTGGCGACCCGATTTGATGGTGTTACCCTATGCTAACATTCACGAAAACCGCATACAGCTGCATAACATTCGCGACTGCGTATACCGCTCAGAAGACGACTACGACGTCCGGCACTTCAATCGACAAGTCTTTTTGGATGACGTACAAACAGTCGATTTCATTATGGTGCCTTTTAAGGATGCACCAGCTCTCGCACATACGATGCTCAGTTTTGGACTCCGCGACGGTCAACACTTGGTGTTTTCGGCCGAGGCTCGCCTTGAACAGGACGAAGATTATGCCGCCGTGGCCGGAGCCACCAAGCAATACGAACTGATATATGTCGTCGGTACGGAAGAAGATCTGATCAAACTTCGCACCGATGTGCGAATTGTCGATGTTTATCTGTACCCTCTCAACATTGACGTTTCCACAACTCAACGACTCTTCCTGGCCGCGGTAGCACGAGTCAATCAGATCGCTCGAACTCCAGAGTTCTATCAATTGTTGAGCAACAATTGCACGACTAACATTGTCGATCTTGTCAACCAGGTTCACCCGCATGCTATCGCCGAAGACTTGCGAATCCTGTTGCCAGGGCAATCCGACCGATTGGTTTATGACCAAGGCTGGATGGCGGCAACAGGTCCTTTTGAGGAAGTGCGTCTTGCCAGCCGCATTAATATCAAAGCTCAGCTTTACGACGGCCAGGGCAATTTTTCGCGCGCCATTCGCTCTCATAGCGAACTTCAGTAGGGGAGAGAAGTATTTGATGTTGTTGGCCGACTGAAGTTTTGAGCGCTGCGCTGTCAAACCGGCTGCTTCGCAGTTTTATAGGTTTAACAGCACTTCTTGCTGGCATCACCTTGACTCGACACTTCCACGTAAAGCTAGCAGTTACCCCTTTTCTCCGCTGCAGTTACGAAAACTTGTCTAGCTCTCACTATGCGGATTCTCTATAAGACCTATTGGCTACCCATGAATTTGGATCAGCACACTATTTATCGCGACACTCGATTCATAGTAGCCCGTTTGGTTGAGTCTTGTCCATGAAATCGCTGAAAATGCTCGTTCCACATCCGTGCGAATTGTTCTACGCCAGCTGGGTGGTTCCTTTGCCCCACGGAAATCATGGCGAGCTTACAAGATTTTGGAATGGTGAATTCAAGTTACATTCGGAGGATCTCCCATGCGCTCACTTGCGGTAATAAATCAAAAAGGTGGCGTTGGCAAAACAACCACAGCCGTGAACTTGGCGGCCGCACTGGCTGATCACGGATGTCGTGTTTGCGTTATCGACCTAGATCCCCAAGCACACGCTTCATTGCACCTGGGATTGTCCGTAGTAAGCGACCAACCGAGTGTTTACGATATCCTGTGTGGGGATGCCACACTCGCCGATGCTCGCTGTTGGATTCACGAGAATTTGGCGGTAGTTCCCTCTAATTTAGATTTGGCGGCTGCCGAAATGGAGCTCGCTGGCGAGGTGGGCCGCGAGGTCATCTTGCGTGACAAACTCGAGGCCGACACGGAACAATTTGACTATTTGATATTAGACTGTCCACCATCACTAGGTGTGCTAACACTCAATGCGCTTACTTCGGTCAATGAAGTTTTCCTCCCACTTCAACCTCACTTTTTGGCACTGCATGGACTCAGCAAGCTCCTCAAAACAATTGAAATTGTTGCCAAACGACTTAACCCGGAATTGCATCTTTCGGGCGTCGTACTATGCATGTACGAGTCTGGCACTCGACTGGCTGCCGAAGTCACGCGTGACGTTGAGGAGTTTTTAACACTGCAAAGTCGTGATAGTGGCGTGTGGTCCGGAGCCAAGTTCTTCGAGACTCGTATTCGCCGAAACATCCGCTTGGCCGAAGCTCCTAGTTTTGGTCAGTCAATCCTGGAGTATGCTCCCACATCGAATGGAGCAGATGACTACCGCCAGTTAGCCCTCGAAGTCATTGGTTTGCCCATCGGTTGTGGTGATGCTGGCACGCCAAGCACAGAAGCTTGTAAGCTCGAAGCGCATCGGGTTTAGGCTAAATGAGTAACTTTGAGAATTCGAACCTCGTCCGCCATCAGACAAGACCTGGGGGAGAGGATAAGAGGTGAGGCTGTTGAAAAACTCAACAACAACAAACCGAGCTCTCTGTATTTTTTGGCTGGCACTAAATGGAATCTCCACATTCTGTGGTTGCCATTATTGGAAAATTCCAACCCTTGAAATGCCAACGTTTAGGGACGGTCCTGCTTCTTCTCCACCCATTCCAGTGGCGCTCCCCAATCCGGCTCGGGTCAGCTACGTCGAACCAGACTTTCTGTGGCGACAGGTAGTCGATGCTGTTGATGATTATTTTCGTATTGAGTCTGAGCAACCGGTTTTTCGCACCAATCAATCGTGGCTTGAAGGGCGTTTAAAGACTTTTCCAGAAATTAGTGGTACCGCCCTTGAGCCTTGGCGCCACGACGCAGCCCGGGGCTTTGAGCGTTTGCAGAGTACCATTCAGACTATTCGCCGAACTGCCACAGTTCGTGTCACTCCCGATATCAGCGGCTTTCTGATTGATGTGCAAGTCATCAAGGAGCAGGAAGACGTTGATCAGTCCCAGCTAAGTACAACGGGCGCATCAGCACAGCGGCACGACGGATCGATTGTCCGTAATGCTCAACAGGTCCGCCAGTTACCAGTGACCTTAGGCTGGTACGAGATAGGCCGTGACCCTGATTTGGAACAACGCATCTTGCAAGGCATCATGGGCCGCGTCAGCAATGTCGAAGCCCCTTCTCACAAGTTTTCGCTACATTAGCCCGCAATTGCCGTCTGAAGCTATTGCCTCGTCCAACTGAATCAGTTCAATTCCCAGATGCCCCCAATAAACTACTAATACTCTCTAGGCCCAAATTCCTGAGCAAATACGTCCACGCGATCTAGATAGCCATCGAGGAAAAGTTGGAGTTGGCAAGAAACGGCTACCATGTGCTCAATGCCCTGTTTTCCAAGGATCTACGGAATTTTGAGTCTCCACCGAACACCTCGTCGGCTGTTACCCATCTGAACGGAACGATCCAATTCTCGATTTGTCCCACACCAAAGTGATATTCTTCCGCTGTTCTGACGATGTGTTTTGACTTGTCACGGATAGTCTTCCCCGCTACATCGTACTGGATAATCAACTCACTTTTTGCGTCGGGCTGGTTACATAACTCGTTCGCCCACCTCCTTAGGTCGCCGACGAAAAAATACAAAAACACGAGCATATGAAAACTCAAAAAATCAATCTAAGTAAGCCACAATAGTCAGTATTGCAAATGTTGCATTCGCTTTGTATTCATGTTACGACCATTGGTCTTTTCCATTCATTGTTAGTCCGTCAATATCGGAGATGTCAATTGTTCTAGCAGGGTGATGAAAAATTCGATTTGCAAAAACTTGTGGACGATTAGTAACCCGAAGCGTCAGAGCGTCAGCGAGGGGCTGGGCACATTCCCTGCGTTCTGCTGGTTCTTAACCTGCACTTCTTACCCAGGACGATTATCCTGTGCGTTCACGTATCTCGACTGCTCAAGCCTCACAATAGGCCAAAGATGTCAGTATTGGAGGCGACTCATCCGATAGCCAGGTCGCCTTTTTGAATGAAGGAACGCTGAACCAACGACTAGATCATCATGATGAGCTAATAAGAGAAAGGACTGGTGGAAAGGGCCGACCCATCCAAATGCGACTTGCA